>NZKG01000003.1:0-30000 GCA_002692105.1 Marinoscillum sp.
TTGTATCTCTTCGGAATTTATCCACTGAGTTTTTTTTGCTTCGTCACCACCAATATGAAAGTACTCAGAAGGAAAAATTTCTTTTAACTCATCAACTACATCCTCAATAAATGAGAATGTCTCCTCTGTTGGCTTGAGTATTTCCTCATGAATACCCCATATTTTTTTAACTTCTGTCTTATCGTTGCTTGTTCCGTATTCGGGGTAGGAGGCAATTAGTGCAGAGGTGTGACCGGGCATATCAACCTCTGGAATTATTTCTATAAATCTATCTGAGGCGTATTTGACTATATCTTTTATCTCCTCCTGGGTGTAGAAGCCTTGGTGGGGGATACCATCGTATTTAGGATTATTTCCTGCAAATCTGTAATGGCCTTTCAATGTCTCTGACCTTACTGAACCAATTTCGGTTAGTTTAGGGTATTTCTTAATCTCGACTCTCCAGCCCTGGTCATCTGTGAGGTGCCAGTGGAATTTATTCATCTTGTGCATGGATATTACATCGATAAATTTTTTGATAAAATCTGTAGGCATAAAGTGTCTGGACACATCTAACATCATCCCTCTATACTGGAATCTAGGATAATCTTCAACTATCATCGGTGGTATCTTATAGATATCAAGCGATTTTGTTTTCACTTCCTCTCTACCATGGAAATGACCTGTCTCGTTAATATTATTATACCCTTTAGTGGTTAGATTAGCAGCATTAAACTGATTTACATTTGCGTTATTTTTTTCTGTAATTTGTTGCTTCTTTAATATGATATCAAAATCATCAAACTCGGTATCCTCTCTTTTTTTCTTAGTGAAGTGGATGATTTGTTTTAGAGTCTGAATCCCATAAAAAAGACCACTTTCTTTAGTTGCTTCAACTTTTAAGTTTTCGTTTGGTAATATTGATATCCTGTAACCTTCATCTCCTAGTTCGTGGATATTTTGTTCAACTACTAGTTCAATATTTGATTTTTTATTTTGTTTTGAAGTTGATAATTGGAACTCTGTTTCTTCAAAGATAAATTTAATGAGGTCTTCTACATAAAATTTAGATAGCTCTGACCCTCTAACTGTAAGTGAAGTTTTTTTAGATAATCGGAACCCATCTCTATCACTATCAGGAAAGGTTATATTTTGTGGTTCTGGAAGTATGTAGTTTTTTTGGCTGTATATATTATTATTTATTAATAGAATAATAGTAGAAATGAATATGCTTTGGATTAATGACTTCATAGTAGACATACAAAAATATCCTATTAGATCAATTAAAGCAAAATTATTTAACTTTGCAATTCAAAAAAATTTTTATGATGAGAAATAAAATTCTAAGTGCATATTTTATGTTTTTAGTTCTAGGGTGCACTCCTAATGTCAAAGAAGAATTAAACGCAGTAGATAACGAAGCTACATTCAAATCAAACGTTAGCTCTTTCATGGAATTTACTCAACACTTCAAAGCAGAAGATACTGATAAGTTGATGGAGATGTTTGCAGATTCTGTCCTATGGAGTCCTCCAGTTTATAACGGTTACTCATGGCTAGAAAAGGAAGCTATGGTCCAAACTTTTGAAATTTATTTTAAAGATTATGACAATATAACATTTACACCAGGTATTAATCTTCCTAATAACAATTCTGTAGACGGATTCTGGGGTGGTTCAAATTTTAGATCAGATGGCTCTGAGTCTTCTTCTCAGCCAAGTATTAACCCTAATAATATAAGGGTATACGGTACGTGGAATTCAAAACATACAGAAACAGGTAAAGAGACATTCAGTAAGTGGTACGCAATAATTAACTTTAATTCTGCAGGAAAAATTGTCAGGTTTAACGATTGGTTTAACGTCGATGGTCTCGAAAAACAGATAGCTGAATAAAGAAATTTTTTTTAATTTAATTTTTTATGATGAAATATGTAGTAAACTTTTTATTGATAATCGTGCTTATGTCTTCATGTGCTCAACAGCCTTGTGACACCAGCGCATTTGATGATGGCATGGCTAAATTTGAAAGAAATAAAGCTATCGCAGATAAGACTTTTAACCTCTTTATAGCTAAAGATCTTGATGGTATGATGGACATGCACTCAGAAGATCTCATATGGTCACCTGCAAGTACAAATGATACTTTATCTAAAGCTGCATTCCGAGAAGGAATGTCAGGGTGGATGGCTGACTTTGAAGCTTTTCGCTTTGAGAATAGGCAATATTATCCAGGTGTTGACGAAGATTTTATTCCTGATGGTTCAGTAAGAACATATGGTACATTTTATGGTACCCACAAATCAGGGAAACAGACAGCAACTAAATATTATTCTGTTACTCAGTTTAATGAGGAGGGAAAAATTACGGCTGATTTAGAATATTTTGATTTAGGAGGAGTGTTTGATCAGTTAGAAGATTAAATATATTTTCATTCAAATAAAAAGGCAGGATATTTATTCTGTCTTTTTTTTTGAATTTGTGATAAAGTATATATTGTAATGACAAATGAATAAAACTATGGTTTTAGTAGAATCTCCAGGAAGGATAAATATGATTGGTGAGCATATAGACTACAATGGTGGGGTTGTCATGCCTGCTTCAATAAATAAAAAGTTATTAATTGAAATTAAATCTTCTACATCAGAGTATTCTTTTATAAAATCAAAATTATTTAATGAATCCATAAAGGTTGATCTTAAAAAGTTTAAAAGAAGTGAGGTAAGTTGGCATAATTTTATTTTGGGCGTGCTTGATAACTTGATTAATAAAAAAGGATTTGAGTTAAGTAACTTCCATTGTGTTATAGGAGGAGACCTTCCGGTAGGTGCGGGGATAAGCTCATCATCAGCACTAATATGCGGACTCTTAAAAGGAATATGTTTAATTAATAACCTTAATTTAAATAAAGACGATATTATTAAAATTGCCAGAGAGGTAGAGCACGAATATATTGGAGTGAAGGGAGGTATTATGGACCAGTTTACTATAATGAATGGTAAAACTGATAAACTTATACTATTAGACTGTAGAGACAGAACTCATAAGTATATTGATATTGATTTTAACCAGCATAAAATATTGCTATTAAATACAAATGTTAAACATAACCTATCAGAAACCTCGTACAACGAAAGAGTACACCAGTGCGGTAAAGCTTTAAAAATTATCAATGGAAAAGATAATAAATATAAATTTCTAACCGAGGTCCCTCTCGAAATTTTACAAAAGTTTAAAACTCATCTTAACAAAAAAATTTTCAATAGAGCTCTGTTTGTAATCCAAGAACAAGAAAGGGTTCACAAGGCATATAACAAATTAATGACAAAAGATATTTACTCTTTCGGAGAATTGATGTATGAGTCTCACGAGGGTTTAAGAAATTTATATGATGTTAGCTGTGAAGAGCTAGATTTTTTAGTTGATTTTTCAATGGATAAGAAATACGTCATAGGTTCAAGGATGATGGGTGGTGGATTTGGTGGTTGTGTGATCAATTTGATTGATTCGGTTTTTTTAAAACAATATATCAATGATATTTCAGATTTATATAATAATAAGTTTTCATTGAATTTAAATTCAGACGTAGTTACAATTTCTAATGGTTTAACAAATAGGTGATATGAAAAAAAGAAATATTCTTGTTACAGGTGGTCTAGGATATATAGGTTCTCACACTTGCGTCGAATTAATCAAGAGCGGATACGAAGTTTCTATAATTGATAATTTAGTTAATTCAGAGAGGTTTATTTTGGATAGAATTGAAAAAATATCTGGAGAAAAAATTAATTTTTATGAAATTGACATTAAAGATTTAGATGAAACAAGAAGCTGTTTTAAAAATAAAAACTTTGATTTAGTTATCCACTTTGCTGCACTGAAGTCAGTAAATGAATCCGTCATATTCCCTGATAGATATTACAGAAATAATATAGGATCATTAGAAAATATTCTTAAATGTATAGAATCAGAAGATGTTGGAGGGTTAGTATTCTCTTCATCTTGTACAGTTTATGGTCAACCAGATATCTTGCCTGTCACAGAGAGTTCTCCCCTTAAAAAAGCTGAATCTCCATACGCTGAAACAAAGCAGATCTGTGAAAAAATTATTAAAGAATTTTCCACCATTAATACTAAACCTTCAATCAGTCTTAGGTACTTTAACCCTGTTGGAGCACATGAGTCCGGACTAATTGGTGAACTCCCTAGAGGGGTACCAGATAATTTAGTTCCTTTCATAACTCAGACTGCTATTGGGAAAAGAGATAAACTAAAAGTTTTTGGTGATGATTACAACACAAAAGATGGAACCCCTATTAGAGACTACATCCATGTAGTTGATTTAGCGGAGGCACATGTTAGTGCCGTAGACAGATTAATAAATGATGAGACAAAAGATAATTATGAGTTTTATAATGTAGGAACAGGCACTGGTTATTCTGTTCTTGAAGTAATTAAATCATTTGAGAGGATAAATAAAATTAAATTATCCTATGAAATAGTAGGTAGGAGAGAAGGTGATATTGAAAGTATTTACTCAGATAATAAACTTTCTAGTAAAACCTTAAATTGGCGAGCAATTAGAGATCTAGACCAAATGATGAAATCTGCCTGGATATGGGAAAAAAAGTTTAATGAATCTGATTCTTAGCCCCTCATAACAATTTGATAATATTTTGACAATAATTAGTTTTTAATTACGAAAAAATTAATGCAATTTTGTTTCAGTTAACTAATTAATTGTTGTCGACGACCAAACCAGTACTAAACTTTAAGACAACTCATTTCAGAGTTTGTCTCAATTCAGCAACTTGTTGGAAAGTCAATAATTTAATTTTTTTTTGAATTAAGTTAAATGTTTAAACTAAACTATAATAAAGCAAATATGAGAAAGCTTTTACTATTAGTCCTGATATTTATTTCAGGTATGAGCTATGCTTTAGCTCAAAGTGCTGTAACTGGTACAGTTACAGATGAAAATGGTGAAGGTATCCCAGGTGCCAATATTGTTATTAAGGGCACTTCAAATGGAACAATCACGGATATGAACGGAGACTTTGCATTAAATGCCTCGTCAGATGATGTCCTTGTTGTTACATATGTAGGATACTCAACTATTGAAATTGCTGTGGGATCTCAATCAGAGATCAATGTCTCTCTTGCAGAGGATATTGCTGCTCTTGATGAGATTGTTGTTACCGGTTACGGTACACAGGAAAGAAAGGAGATAACCAGTGCAGTTACTAGTCTCAATGAGGAAGATTTTAACAAAGGATTAATAAGTAATCCAATGGGTCTTCTTGAGGGTAAAGTTGCAGGTTTATCTATTACGAAGCCAGGTGGTGACCCAAATGGAGGGTATACACTAAGGCTAAGAGGAATATCAACAGTTGGTGCTAACGCATCTCCTTTGGTTGTAATTGATGGAGTTATTGGTGGAAACCTAGATTTGGTTGATCCTAATGATATAGAGTCAATAGACGTAATCAAAGACGGTGCTGCTGCAGCTATCTACGGTACTAGAGGATCTAGTGGTGTGATCTTAGTAACTACTAAGAAGGGTGTGGCTGGAACAACTAAAGTTGAATATAACGTATCTACATCTGTTGATCAGATGGCTAATACAATAAGTGTGATGACTGCAGAAGAATATAGAGCTCTACCTGGAGCTGTTGACTTCGGTGCAACTACTGATTGGTTAGACCTCGTAACAAGAGATGGTGTGTCTCAAACTCATAATATATCAGTTTCTGGTGGTACTCAAAGTACTACATACAGAGTCGCTGTCAATTACAGAGAGAGAGAAGGTATTCTTTTAGGTACAGGAAATAATAATCTTAATACTGCCCTTAATCTATCGCAGAAAGCTATGGATGGAAAGTTGACAATAGATGTAGGTGTTTCTTATACTAACAAGGATGCAAGTTACGGATTCGGTAATGAAGGTTTTAGAGAAGCACTTAAATCTAATCCAACAATGCCTGTATATGATCCAAACTCAATATATGGTGGCTACCACGAGAGAACTATTTTTGATTATGTTAACCCTGTTTCAGTTGTTGAACAAAACATAAACGAGGGTAACGATAATATTTTCTTGGGTTCACTTAAGGCGTCTTTAGATCTTAGCTCAATAGCTGAAGGTCTTAATGCATCATTAGCATACACAAGACAGATCACTGATGTCGAGAGAGGTCAATACTACAAAAAAACAGCAAGATTCAGAGGCTCAGATAGAAATGGTCTAGCAATAACCGATAATCAACAGTATACTTTTGATCTAATAGAGGGAACGCTAGGTTATGCTGGTCAAGCTGGTGATCTTGGAATAAATGCACTAGTTGGTTATTCTTACCAAGAATTCTTCAACGAGGGTTACCACGCAGAAGGTGGTGATTTCTTAACTGATGCTTTTTCATACCACAACCTAGGAGCTGCAGCTGATTTTAACAACGGGCTAGGGTCTGTATGGAGTTGGGCTAATTCTAATAAGTTGATTGCTGGTTTAGCAAGAGTAAACCTGAACTATGATGATACATACTTCTTAAATGCAAGTTTAAGGTATGAGGGTTCATCAAGGTTTGGAGCTAATAACAAATGGGCTGCATTTTATGGAGTCGGTGCTGGTGTTAGTATCCACAATTTACTCGATACCGATGCAATTGATAACTTAAAGTTAAGAGTTAGTTACGGACAGACTGGTAACGAGCCAGGAAGTTCTTACATCTCTTTACAAAGATTTGCTCCTGCTGGTAACTTCTACTACAACGGTGCATATACTTCAAGTTATGGACCAACAAGTAACGCAAACCCTGATTTAGCATGGGAAATTGCAACACATTTTAACCTTGGTGTAGATTTTGCTTTTGTTGACTCTAGATTATTTGGTTCGGTAGAATATTTTACTAGAGAGACTAAAGATCAGTTACTAAGCGTTAACGTTCCTGTTCCACCTAACCTTGTTGGGCAGACTCTTTTAAATATTGGTACAACAAAGAATACCGGTTTTGAGGCTAATGTTAACTTTAACGTCTCAAACTCTAGTAACTTTAACTGGACAACTGGAATTGTATTTGGTACAAATACCAGTGAGTTAATGAGCTGGACACAGGGTGACTTATCATTTAGTGGTGGTGTTCTTTACAGAGCTAGTATGGGATCACCTGGTCAGAGTGATGTGTCATTAGTCAGAGTAGTTGAAGGTGAGACATTAGGTCAGATCTGGGGACCAAGATTCGAGGGAATTAATGCAGACGGTACATTTAAGTTTGCAGATCTTGACGGTGACGGTTCATATTGTAACTGTGATGATGACAGAGAAGTTATCGGTAATGGTTTACCTGATTTCACACTTGGATGGAATAATACATTCAATATAGGAGATTTAGATATTTCTATGTCTTGGAATGGTGAATTTGGTCATGACCTATTCAACTCGTACAGAGGTTTTTATGAGAATGCTGGCCCTACTGTTGTAGGAAACTGGAATGTTGTAAATACTAAGTATTTCAACCAGGACCTTACTGCGGCAGCTGCTAACAGCTCTCATGTGGAAGATGCTACATATTTTGAGTTAAACAACATAACTGTGGGTTATAACTTAAAAGATGTAACTAAGTTTATGAAAAACTTAAGAGTTTATGTTTCTGCTCAGAGACCAGTCATGATAACTGGATATGAGGGTATTGACCCTGTATCTAGATGGACTGATGGAGGTGATCCACTTTCTCAAGGAATTGAGAGAAGAGAGACCTACTTCAGAGCAAGAACTTTTACTTTAGGCCTTAATATAACTTTATAAATTATTTAGAAAATGAGAAATTTATTAATAGATATGAAAAAGTTAAGTTTAATAATTGTAGGTATGATTTTTATAGTACCTGCATGTACTAACCTTGATGAGGAATTATATAGTGATTTAGCTGCTGAGAATTTCTTCACAACTGATGAAGAAAATATNGCGGCNCTAGGTCAGGCATATTCTTCCATGACACACTGGGGAAGTCATACGAATATTTGGACTGCTAATGAATTATCATCTGATGAATTAGTCATACCTACAAGGGGTGGTGACTGGTACGATGGTGGTATTTTGCTTCAGTTACATCAGCATGAATTCCAACCAGATAACAGTATATTTAACAATGCTTGGAATAATGCATATGGTCCTATCAACACTGTAAACAGACTGATTTATCAGTTTAGTAGTATTGAAGGTGCCGATGCTTATGAGGCGGAATTAAGAGCAATCAGAGCATTTTATTATTTTCATCTTCTTGATATGTTCGGAAATGTTCCTTTATCAACAGATTTTACTGATACTGAAACAAAACCTAACTCNACAAGAAGTGAAGTTTATAACTTTGTTAAGTCTGAACTTGACGCTGTTATACCACTTTTAAGTGAAAAGAAAGATGCAACGACTTATGGTAGAATTAATAAGTGGGCTGCTCTTGGTATTAGAATGCAGTTGTTATTAAATGCAGAAGTATATTCAGGCACAGCTCAATGGGCTGCAGCAAAGGCTGATGCTGATGCAATAATCAACTCTGGTTTATACTCTTTAGAAGCAGTTTATTCTGATAACTTTAAAGAGCAGAACGAAGGTTCCTCTGAAAATATCTTTGTCGTACCTTACGATGAAGTTTTTGCGCAAGGGTTTAACTGGGTTGCTATGACTCTTCATTATGCTAGCCAGAACTCTTTTAATTTAACATTTCAGCCATGGAACGGATACGCAACAGTTGAAGAGTTCTATAACTCATATGTAGACGGATCAACTAATCCTGGACCTCAAGGCGATGTTATTAAAGGTAAGGGAGCTGCTACTGGTACTCTAGATAGCAGACTATCAAACTTCCTAGTTGGTTCTCAGGGAACTGATGACTCAGCTGGTGGTGAAGNTGGTGATGATGATGGTACTGGTCTTAATTTTACACCATATATCAACATGATATATCCTGATGCTTGTCGTCAGTGTGGTGCTAGAATAAATAAGTATGGTCACGTTCAAGGTGGAAGAGAACATATGAATCATGATTTTGTTCTTATTAGATACGCCGATGTTTTACTAAGTAAAGCTGAAGCACACTTTAGAACAGGCGATGCGACTGGTGCGCTTGGTATTGTAAATCAAATNAGAGTTAGAGCTGGAGTTACACCTTTTAACTCGCTTACTGAAGATCAACTTCTTGCTGAAAGAGGTAGAGAGATGTTTGTTGAGAATGACAGGAGAAGNTCTCTAATCAGGTTTGGTAAATTTAATGATGCTTGGTGGGCAAAAGATGCTTCNGATCCGAAGTATAAACTTTTCCCTATACCNAANGATCAATTAAATGCTAATCCCAAGTTAGTTCAGAATCCTGGTTACTAATAGTATATTTAGTCAAATATATCTTAAGATTAAAGCAAGCGATTTTTTCGCTTGCTTTTTTTTTATCTTTGTCATAATAGATAAATATAAGTGACAATTAGAAAAATTATTATTTTTATTATTATCCTTTCAGCTTGTTCAAAGTCAAAGGAAGATAAATTATTTGAGTTAATACCAATCCAAAAGTCAAACATAACCTTTAATAATGCTCTTGACTATACCGAACAATTAAATCCATATACTTACAGGAACTTTTATAATGGTGGAGGAGTTGCTATAGGTGATTTTAATAACGACTCACTACAAGATATTTTTTTTACAGGCAACCTAGTCTCAAACAGATTGTACCTCAATAAGGGAGGACTTTATTTTGATGATATCACTGAACAATCCGGACTTATTTCCTCTGGTGTTTGGAGTACTGGAGTAAGTGTTGTTGACATCAATGGTGATGGTTACCTTGATATCTATGTTTGTAAGTCTGGACCTCCAGGTGGAGAAAGAAGATANAATGAACTGTTTATTAATAACGGTGATTTAACTTTCAAAGAAAGTGCTAAAGAATACGGTCTAGATAATGAAGGNNTGTCNACCCATGCAGCTTTTTTNGATTTTGATAAAGACGGTGATCTAGACTGTTACCTTTTAAATAATACTATTAGATCCATTGGTATAGGTATTGATTTAGTGAAAGATTTAAGGTTAAATGGAAGTGACAAGGGTAATAAGTTTCTAAGAAATGATAACGGAAAATTTGTAGATGTATCAAATGAAATTGGGATATATACTAGTGAGATTGGTTTTGGTTTAGGAGTTACTATTGGTGACCTTAACCTAGATGGTTGGCAAGATATGTATATCTCCAATGATTTCTTTGAGAAAGATTATCTATATATAAATAATCAGGATGGTACTTTTAAGGAATCAATAGAAGATTATCTTACAGAGATTTCCATGGGATCAATGGGAGCAGACATGGCTGANATTAATAATGACTCATATCCTGAAATATTTGTCAGCGAGATGCTTCCTGAAAGACATGATAGGAGAGTTTCAAAGGCAGTCTTTGATTCTTGGGATAAGTATCAACTTTCAATTTCTCAAGGGTACTTCAATCAGTTTAATAGAAATGTATTACAACTTAATAATGCAGATGGGTCTTTCTCTGAGATATCAAGGATAACAGGTGTTGATGCTACCGATTGGAGTTGGGGGGCATTAATTTTTGATATGGATAATGATGGTCTTAAAGATATTTTTGTTGCTAATGGCATTTACAAAGATTTATTAGATCAAGATTATGTTAACTTCTTAGCTAATCCATCTATAATATCAAATATGATTAAATCAGAGAAGGANCCAATCAAAAAACTCATTGATATGATACCAACTGAGTCGGTTGGAAATTATGCATATAAGAATAACGGTGATTTATCTTTTTCTGATGTTTCGTCTCAATTTGGTATTGACATGCCTTCATTCTCTAATGGTTCTGCTTACTCTGATTTAGATAATGACGGAGATCTAGACTTAGTAATAAATAACGTTAATATGCCAGCATCTATTTATAGAAATAACTCTAAAAGTAATTGGGTTTCTTTCTCATTCAGTTCTGATGGTCTAAACACATACGGAATAGGCAATAAGTTATATGTCTACGTAAATGGTGGGGTTCAGTATCAAGAATTATCTCCAATGAGAGGTTTTCAGTCATCTGTTGATTACAGGCTCTATTTTGGTTTAGATACTACCAAAGAAATCGATAGTATAAGAGTTATTTGGAATAATGGTCTTGAAACATCTATTAAAAATTTAAGCTCTAATANACACTATGTTATTAGTGAGAAGTTAGCTTCAGATAATAAAAAAAAATTAGTATCAGGTCAAGATAAAAAGCTATTAACTAATAAAAAAATAGATATAGATTTTTCACACCTAGAAAATGAGTTTGTAGATTTTGATAGGGAGAGGCTATTATTTAAAATGAATTCTAATGAAGGGCCTTGTTTGTGCGTCGATGATTTCAATGGAGATAATCTAGATGACTTTTTTGTAGGTTCTGCTAAAGGTAGTNTATCGAGTTTATTTTTTCAGACTGGTAATACTTTTATTAAATATTCAAAACCATTCTTATCTGATATTGATTCGGAGGATGTGGACTGTATTTCTGGTGACTTTAATGGTGATGGTTTGGTAGATTTAATTGTCTCAAGTGGTGGGAGTGAATATTCTAATTTTTCTCCAGAATTAAGAGACAGGCTGTACATAAATCTTGATAAAAATAGTTTTGAAAAAGAAGAAAAAGCTTTTAATGAATTAAAGAAATTTGAAAGCACTTCTACTGTATCAGCATATGATATAGATCAAGATGGTGATCTAGATTTATTTTTAGGAACAAGATTAAATACTGGNTCTTACGGTACTCAAACTGAGAATTATATACTTACTAATGATGGAAATGGAGTTTTTAAAGATGTCTCAGAAGTTTATTTAGGTGAAAATAAATCTATGGGAATGGTTACTGACAGTGAATTTGTCGATATTGATTTAGATGGTATTGATGAATTAATAGTTGTTGGAGAGTGGATGCCAATAGGAGTCTATAAAATTAATAAAGGAAAACTCATTAATATCTCATCAGACCTAGGATTAGAAAAATCAAATGGACTATATAATACGTTGGAAGTTGTTATTAATAAGGATTCATTTCCTGATATCATAATTGGAAATCATGGGCTAAATTCATTTTTTAATGCCTCTAGAGAGTACCCTTTGACCATGTACGTTAATGACTTTGATGGTAATGGTAGAAACGAACAAATTCTAGGAATGTATTATGGTGATGACTTATATCCGATAGTTCAATTAAAAGACTTATGGATGCAGATTCCTTCTCTAAAAAAACAATTCCTAAAATTTGAGAATTATAAAAATAAAAAAATGGACGAACTCTTTCCAAAGGAAATAATTGATGAAACCGAAAAAGTTTTTGTTTATAACCTAGCTTCAGTTTACCTTAAAAATAAAAATGGGAAA
This sequence comes from Marinoscillum sp., assembly GCA_002692105.1. GTDB lineage: Bacteria > Bacteroidota > Bacteroidia > Cytophagales > MED-G16 > MED-G16. The sequence continues at coordinate 12,388 of NZKG01000003.1, forward strand.
GAATTTACCTTAAATGATTTACCCTTTGATGCTCAGGTTTCAACAGTGAACTCAATACTTGTTGATGATTTTAATAATGATAATGTAAAAGACTTTATAGTTGGNGGTAATTCAACAAAAATTAAGCCTGAATATGGTATAAATAATGCAAATTTTTCGAAGATGTTTATAGGAACTAAAGACGGTTTCTATCCGTTAAACTCAAATGACTCTGGACTCAAAATATATGGTGAGATAAGAGATATTCAAAAACTGAAACATAAAGAGATAATTAACTATATTTTTGCTATTAATAATTCNAATTTAAAATTTTATGAGAAAGAAAATTAGATATCAATTTTTTATTATTTGTATTACATTCTCATGTTCAATGGACTCATATTACTCTCTAGAAAAAAGTGAATTGGATTCTGGTATAAGAAATGATTCACTATTTCTTGGTATTAAATTTGGTATGACATCTTCTGAGTTTTATTCTCATTGTTGGGATCTAAATAAAAGAAAGTTGGTATCACAGGGCCCATCAAATAATTCGGTCAGATATCTGATACCTACTAAATCTATTGGTCAAAACATAGAGATGCTGTTTTATCCCGTATTCAATAAAGATACTGTTTACGAGGTTAATTCAACTTATTCTTACACTGCGTGGGCACCATGGAATGATGGCACAGATTCAGAGTATCTTATCAAAGAGATTGAAAATATATTATCGGACTGGTATGATACAGATTTTATTCCTGTCAAAAATCCTAAAAGTGATGATTTTTTATATGTTACAGTAGATGGCAATAGAAGAATTACACTAACGGAAGTTAGTGACAGAGAGGTAAGAGCTCGTTTTACTGACCTTTTAACTGAGAAGAAAATCAAAAAGTGAAGAGTATATTTTTTTGTTTTATAGTATTTATCTGTATATCCTCATGTACAAATAATGATAATAATTTATTTCAAGAGCTCTCTTCTTTCCAGACTGGAATTGACTTCAGAAATGATCTGTTGTACGATGAAAATTTTAATATTTTTAACTACCGAAATTATTACAATGGAGGGGGTGTCGGNCTAGGTGATATCAATAATGATGGTTTAATTGATATTTACTTTAACTCTAATTTAGAAGAGAATAAACTTTATTTAAATAAGGGGAATTTTAATTTTGAAGATATAACAGAAATTGCTGGCATAGCTGGAACTAAATCTTGGAGTACAGGTGTCAGTCTTGTCGACATAAATGCTGACGGATTTCTAGATATATATGTCTCTAACTCTGGTGATATAAAAGGAGATAATAAACAAAATGAATTATTTATAAATAATGGTAATTTAACCTTTACTGAAATGGCTTCAGATTATGGATTGGATGACACAGGATATTCAACCCATGCTGCCTTTTTTGATTATGACAGAGACGGAGACTTAGATTGTTATCTTCTTAATAACTCATATAAAGGTGGCTTTAGAATTACAAATGTAGGAAGGAATCAAAGACCTATTAGAGATAGTGTAGGAGGGGATAAGTTATTTAGAAATGATGATGGTTTTTTTAAAGATGTTAGTGAGGAGGCAGGTATATACGGAAGTGTTATAGGTTTTGGATTGGGTGTAACTGTTGGTGACGTCAATAATGATGGGTGGATGGATATATATGTCTCAAATGATTTTTTTGAGAGAGATTATCTCTATATAAATAATCAGGATGGAACATATAATGAAGAGCTTGAGGATCAGATTAAGAGTATAAGTGCAGCCTCAATGGGTGCAGACATGGCCGACATAAATAACGATGGATATGCTGAAATATTTGTAACTGATATGTTACCCGAGCCTGATGAGAGGATCAAAACAGTTACAACTTTTGATAATTGGGATAGACACCAATATATTAAGTCCAGTGGTTANTGGAATCAATTCACAAGAAACACATTACAACTTAATAATGGAGATGACACCTTCAGCGAAATAGGTAGATTGACAGGTGTTCAAGCTACTGACTGGAGCTGGGGAGCTTTAATGTTTGACTTTCAGAATGACGGTAATAAAGATATTTTTGTGGCTAATGGAATTTATCAGGATTTAACCGATCAAGATTTTCTCCAGTATGTTACCCAAGACGAGGTGATAAGGGAAATAGCTTCGCCAGGAAGCGTAAACTATAAAAAGCTAATAGAATTAATTCCAAGTGTACCCGTCTCTAATTATGCTTTTATCAATAATGGAGATTTAAAATTTGAGAATAAAACAAATTTTCTGGGTTTATATAAACCAAGCTTCTCNAATGGTTCTGCGTACGGTGANTTGGATAATGATGGNGACTATGATTTAGTTGTTAATAATGTCAATATGAAGGCATTTATATATAAAAATAACACAGAAAAACTCTATCCTGAGAACAGATTCCTTAAAATAAAGCTTATAGGAAAAGATCAAAATTTAAATGCAATAGGATCAAAGGTTTATGCCTACTCTGATAAAAACTTATACACATTAGAGCAGATGCCAATAAGAGGGTTTCAGTCCACTGTTGATAATAACTTAATTATTGGAGTTGGAAACAACGAAGTTTTAGACTCAGTTTTAGTTAAGTGGTACGATGGNTCTATCTCNAAAATAAGAAATATCAAATCAAGTCAGACCATTACACTTGATATTAATGATTCTNAAAAGTCTGAAAATAGATCTGCACTCAAAGGTAAAAGTTATTTTAAAGAATCAACTAATGAACTAATTAGTTACATCCACAGAGAGAATGAATATGTAGATTTTGATAAAGATAGGTTACTTTTCCATATGTCTTCATCAGAAGGGTCTTGTTTATGTACCGGAGATCTTAACAACGACAGTTATGAAGATATATATATAGGAGGTTCCAGTGGCTATCCTGGTGAAATATTTTTGTATTATGAAGGTACATTTATAAAAAAATCAATTGAAATTTTAAATTTAGATAAAGATTCAGAAGATACTGACTGTTTGATTTTTGATGCTGATGGGGATGGAAGCAACGACTTGTATGTAGCAAGTGGAGGTAATGAGTTTTCAGTTTACTCTCCCGAATTAAGAGACAGATTGTATTTTAATAATAAACTTGAATTTACGAAAAGTAATCAAATACTCCCTGGTGGAAGTTTTTCTAGCTCTTCAGTAGTTATAAAAAATGATTTTGATTCAGACGGAGACTATGATCTTTTTGTAGGAAGCAGATTAGTTCCTCAAAAATATGGTATTCCTGCTAGTAGTTATATCCTTAGAAATGAAGGCGATGGAAGTTTTGTAAATATGTCAGATAGTATTGCCCCTGGTTTAAAAGATTTGGGCATGGTTACTGATGCTAAATGGTTAGACTACGATAGAGACAACGATTTGGATCTTGTTATCGTTGGTCATTGGATGCCAGTAACAATATTTAAAAATGATAATAATATTTTTACTAAAACGATTCAAAAAAATCTTCTTAATTCAAACGGTTGGTGGAATACCATACATGTATCAGACCTGAATAATGATGGATTTGAAGATTTAATAGTTGGTAATCAAGGTAAAAACTCAAGATTTAGATCAAGTGTTAACAAACCCCTAAGAATGTATGTTAATGATTTTGATGAAAATGGAAGTAATGAACAAATTATCTTTCAATATAATGGTGATAGTGCATACACAATGTCTCTCAGACATGATCTTGTAATGCAGATGCCAAGTCTAAAGAAGAGATACCTTAAATATAATAGTTATAAAAATCAAACTGCTAATGATATTTTCTCAAGTGAAAAACTAAATACGAGTCATCTAAATCTTATTTTTGATTTAGAAACATCTATATTCATTAATAAGTCTGGAATTTTTAATAAAATATCTATTCCTATAGATGCTCAGTTTTCTTCTGTTCATTCAATATATACTGATGATATAAATAGCGATGGATACCTTGATATAATTTTAGGTGGTAATTTGCATTCAGTCAAACCAGAGGTAGGTAGATATGATGCAAACTTTGGACAGGTNTATATTTCAAAAAATGGGGAGTATTTTTCTAAGTTAAGAAATATAGAATCAGGTATAAGATTTATTGGTGAGGTTAGAGATATTGTNCGTCTAAAAGTTAATAATATTGATGAGCTAATAGTTCTAAATAATAATGATTCTTTACAATCATTTTCTTTCATTCGATGAGGTACTTAATTAAAATTTNTTTTCTTATATTTTTGTTTGTTTCATGTAAAAAGGAGATAAAATTATTCGATAAGTTATCTCAAACAGAAACAGGTGTTGATTTTAAAAATGAACTGATAGAAAATGAGAAATTTAATTTAATTGAGTACTTATATTTCTATAATGGAGGTGGTGTTGCAACAGGNGATATTAATAACGATGGACTTGTTGATATTTATTTTTCTTCAAATCAGGGAAAAAATAAATTATACTTAAATAGAGGTAATTTTAATTTCATTGATATAACAGAATCTGCTGGAGTGGAATCTTCTAATGAATGGAAGACAGGTGTTAGTTTAGTTGATGTTAATGGGGACGGATACCTTGATATATATCAAAATAGATTAGGTGGTTACAAAGATATTAAGGGTAAAAATCAACTTTTTATAAATAATAAAGATCTCACATTTACTGAGATGGCAAAAGAATTTGGTTTAGATTTTGAAGGATTTTCAACCCATTCTGCTTTTTTTGATTATGACGGAGATGGGGACCTTGACCTATACTTATTAAACCACTCAGTTCATACTGAAAGAAGCTACGGTAGTTATAAATTAAGATTTGAGAAAAGTGAGAGGTCTGGAGATAAGCTTTACAGAAATGAATTAGATAAAGGAAATACTTTCTTTGAAGATNTATCTGATGAATCGGGAATACTTAGTAGTAATATAGGGTATGGCTTAGGAATAGGTATAAGNGATATTAATCGAGATGGATGTGATGATATCTATATTTCTAATGATTTCAGAGAGAATGACTACCTCTATTTAAATAATTGCGACGGTACATTTACCGAAAGTCTTGAAGATTACATGAATCACACCTCTAGATTTTCTATGGGAAATGATATTGCAGATATAAATAATGACCAATATCCAGATATTTTTGTTTTGGATATGTTGCCTGAGGATGAGGAAGTTTTAAAAAGATCAGNAGGCGATGATTCATATGAAATATATGAAATGAAATTAAGGTTTGGTTTCAATAAACAATTCTCAAGGAACACACTTCAATTAAATAATAAGAATAATTCTTTTTCAGAGATATCTCAAATTGCAGATATTCATGCNACTGATTGGAGTTGGTCAACTCTTATNGAAGATTTCGATTTAGACNCTAAAAATGATATATATATTACCAATGGAATTGTGAAAAGACCTAATGACATGGATTATATTAATTTTATATCCAATGAAAAATTAGACGGAGGTCTATCTCAGAATCCAAATCTACTTAATAGAAAGCTTGTCGATGAAATGCCAAGTGGTAAGGTAAGTAATTACGCATTTAAAAATATAAGTGATTTATCATTTGACAATGTCTCATCTTCTTGGGGTCTTGACTTTAATGGATATTCTAATGGGTCAACTTACGAAGACTTTGATAATGATGGTGATTTTGATTTGGTGGTTAATAACATAAACGATAATGCTCTTATATATAGAAATAATTCTCGNGAGCACTACTCAAAAAACTACCTGAAAGTAAATTTTAAAGGCATTAAAAATAATTTATANGGAGTTGGAGCAAAGGTTTTACTCTGGGCTAAAGAAAAAAGCTTATACAAGGAGAATTTTTTAAATAGAGGTTTTATGTCTTCAAAATCTTCTGGTTTACTATTTGGATTAGATACCATAGATGTGGTAGATTCAATAAANGTCATATGGCCCTCTAAAAAAGTACAGACAATTTATAATATCAAATCAAATTCTAATATCATACTTAATGAAGAAGATGCAGAAAATGAATATAAAGGGCAAATTCAAAATAAAGAACTTTTTAATNTCAATAAATCATTATATGGCATAAAATATGAACACAAGGAAAATATCTTTAATGATTTCAATAGAGAAAGGTTATTACCATATATGATCTCTAAAGAAGGACCTGCAATTTCTGTTGCTGATATCAATATTGATGGAAATTATGATTTATTTTTTGGTTCAGCTTCTTTTTCTGAATCAAGATTATATATAGGTACAGATGAGGGTAATTATATAGAGAATGAAAGTTCTTTCAAAAATGATTTTATATCTGAAGATGTAGACTCTGAATTCTTTGATGTTGACGGAGATAAAGATCTAGATTTATATGTGGTGAGTGCAGGAAATGAATTTCCTTACTCTGCAGAAAGTCTTAGAGATAGGTTATATATTTTAGAAAATAATAAATATAAAAGAAAAGATAATTTACCCGATATAGCTCAGCATGGTTCGGTAGTTAGAAACTACGACTATGATAAAGACGGTGATAACGATTTATTTGTGGCTGGGAGAGTCATTCCTGGAAAATACGGTTTTTCTCCAAACAGTTATTTTTTAAGAAATGATGGGAGCGGACTCTTTACAATTGACTCTCTCAACACATTTTCTTATAATTTTGGAATGATAACTGATGCAATATGGCACGATATAAATGACGATGGATATAAAGACCTTATAACCTGTGGAGACTGGAATGGTATTAACTTATATATAAATAATAAGGGTACGCTTTTAAGAGAAGATGATTTTATAGGTTCTGAATTAAGAGGTTTATGGTTTTCAATTCATATTGTTGATATAAACAACGATGGAATCAAGGATATTATAGCTGGAAATTTTGGAGAAAACTCAAAATTAAAAGTTGATAAATTAAATCCTTTAAAGATGTATTATGGTGATTTTGATGATAACAACAGTATTGAACAATTAATNTCTTTCCAAAAAGAAGGAAAAGAATTTTTGATTTNTAATAAAGANGAATTATCGAAACAACTTAATTATATAGCNAAAAANTATGTGTCATATAATGACTTTGCAGGATTAGAAGTTGCTGATATTTTTTCNAAAAANACTCTNTTAAAAAATAAAATTCTNGAAGTTAATGAGTTAAGNTCTTTAGTTTTATTGAGNAAAGATGGTAAATATGAAGTTTCNTATCTCCCAAAAATGGCNCAGATATCACCAGTTAATGATATTCAGCACCTCGATTATGATAACGATTCCAATACNGACATAATTATTTTTGGAAACATGACTAATGTAAGTCCTTATTTTGGATCTTTAGACTCTAATTATGGTATTTTATTAAGAGGTATTGGAGAAGGTAAATTTAAATACATTGATCAAAAAAAATCGGGGCTAAACATAAGAGGTGTCGTGTCAAAAGTTTTGCCTTTAGATAAAAATAGATCTAAATTTGTTATCGGTATAAATGATAATAAGCCATCAATAATAAGTTTAAATGATAAAGATTAAGTTTATTCTTTACGCATCAATTTTTAGCCTTCTTATTTCATGTTCATCTTATGAAAAATATGAAAAAAATATGGTCTATTATAATGACCCAGCTATCTTTCACGAATCTATGCAAAAACTTACCGATGTAATTGTATATGATATTTTCTCCCCTCCTGTTGCTTCAAGAATTTACGTTTACCCTACAATCGCTGCATACGAAATACTAATTAATCAACATCCAAACTTCAAAAGTCTAACTGGTAAGATAAAAGGACTTGATAAAATTCCACTTCCTGATCCTGATTTAGAATATTCCTTTCCTTTAGCAAGTATTCATGCCTTCCTAGTGGTAGGTAAAGATTTGATATTTTCAGAAGAAAAAATAACTGACTATCAAAAGGAATTAATGTCTGAATTAAAAGAACTAGGTATACCAAACGATATTTATAATAGATCTATCGATTACGGAGATATAGTCGCATCTCATATCAGAGAATGGTATAAAAAAGACAATTATGATCAGACTAGATCATTCCCTAAGTATACTATAAGAAGAAATAACATTGAATCTTGGAAACCAACTCCTCCGGATTATATGGAAGGAATTGAACCTCACTGGAATAAGATAAGAACTTTACTAATAGATTCTGCTGACCAGTTTACTGTAGATCAACCACCTAGCTTTAGTATGAAGAAAGATTCTCATTTTTATAAAGATTTATACGAGGTATACCAAATAGGAAAAAATTTAACCGATGAACAAAAACAAATTGCAAGTTTTTGGGATTGTAACCCCTATGTCTCTCACCACAAAGGTCATGCTATGTTTGCTACCAAGAAAATAACCCCAGGTGGTCATTGGATAGGTATCACAAAGATTGCAACTCAAAAAGCAGACTTAAGTCTGATGGAGACAATTTATACTTACACCTTAGTCTCTGTTGGATTATTTGATTCTTTTATTGTGTGCTGGGATGAAAAATGGAGAAGTATACTCGTTAGGCCTGAGACATTAATTAATCAGTTTATTGATAAGGAATGGATTCCATATCTACAAACTCCACCATTTCCTGAATACACTTCTGGACATTCAGTGATTTCAAGGACTTCAGCTAAAATTTTAACNAAAGTTTTGGGAGANAATTTTGAATTTTTAGATACCACTGAGGAGAAGTANGGTTTAAAAGCTAGAAACTATAAATCATTTATAGAAGCTGCTGATGAGGCAGCTATAAGTAGGATCTGGGGAGGCATTCATTANATGCCAGCNATAACATTAGGTGTAAAGCAAGGAGATAAAGTTGGNGATTTTGTNTTNAGTCAACTTAATTTAATTGACCAGAGTATATCAAANAAATAGAANATGAAATATATTATTTCATTGGATCAGGGNACAACTAGTTCNAGAGCAATTTTAATTGATGAAGAGGGGAATCTCTTGGATATTAAGCAAAAAGAATTTAATCAGATTTTTCCAAAAAAAGGNTGGGTTGAACATGACCCTAAAGAAATATTAAAAANACAATTAAAAGTTTTTGAAGACCTNATAAAGGTTAACTCAATAAATCCAAAAGATATAATTAGTGTAGGCATAACTAATCAGAGAGAGACTACAGTNATTTGGGATAAGGAAACGGGTGAGCCTCTATATAACGCGATAGTCTGGCAAGATAGAAGAACATCATANATATGTGATAAAATGAAATCAGATGGATNNGAAAGTTATGTTAAAGAAAAGACAGGTCTNGTAATTGATTCATATTTCTCTGCTACTAAATTAAAATGGATAATTGAAAATGTTGAAGGTGTAAAAGATAAGATTAAGAGAAANCAAGTTTTAGCTGGTACTATTGACACATGGTTAATTTATAATCTCACTTCTTTTGATTCTCATGTTACTGATTACACAAATGCATCTAGGACGATGTTATTTNATATTNTTAAANTNCAGTGGGATAAAAAAATTTTAGATTATTTAGATATTCCAGCCTCAATTTTACCATCTTTTCAACCCTCATCTTCTAATTTTGGACACTTCAAATATAATGGAGTTGCTATCCCAATAAATGGGGTTGCTGGGGACCAGCAGTCTGCTCTATTTGGTCAAGCATGTTTTNATGAGGGAATGGTTAAAAANACTTACGGAACAGGATGTTTTTTATTGATGAATGTAGGAAAATCTATAAAATATTCTAATAATGGTTTGTTAACAACCNTAACTTGTTCCGCCGACAACAAACCAGAATATGCTCTTGAAGGAAGTGTCTTCATAGCAGGTGCCGCTATTCAGTGGTTAAGAGATTCTTTGCAAATAATAGATGATGCGTCAGATACAGAGAAAATATCTTTANATATTCCTGAACTTGAACAAGTCTATGTAGTTCCTGCCTTCGTCGGCTTAGGGGCACCATATTGGGATATGTATTCCAGAGGAGCAATTTTTGGTTTGACAAGAGACTCAGGAAGGAATGAAATTATAAAAGCTACACTAGAGTCATTAGCATACCAGACGAAAGACGTAATTGATGTGATGGAAAAAGATTCTGGTATTAAAATTAATTCCTTGAGAGTTGACGGAGGCGCATGTTTAAATAACTACTTAATGCAATTTCAGTGTGATCTACTAGGTTGTGATGTGGTAAGACCGGAGATAATTGAAAGTACTGCAATGGGTGCTGGCTATCTTGCAGGTATTCATAGTAATATTTGGGATATTACAAAAATTAAATCTAATCAGGATATTAACTCTGTTTTTAATTCTAAAATTAAAAATGAAAAAAGAACCCTGTTATATGAAGGTTGGAAAGATGCTGTAAAAAGAACTTTGAATTGGATAAAGAAATAAAATTATTTTCATCAGAAAATAGAAGTTTATTATTAAATAAAATTAAATCACAATCATTTGATATAACTATTATTGGTGGNGGGATAACTGGTTCAGGAATATGCTTAGATGCTGTTTCTAGNGGATTAAAAGTATGTCTTATAGAGATGAATGATTTTGCATCAGGGACAAGTAGTAAGTCTACCAAACTNATTCATGGNGGTTTAAGATATCTNGAACAATTTAATTTTTCTTTAGTTAGAGAGACNGGAAAAGAAAGAGCAGTGCTTCACTATATTGCTCCTCATATAGTAAAGCCAGAGAAGATGTTAATTCCCATTTCAAAAGGGGGNAAGCTTAATCGCTTTTCAACATCATTAGCTCTCTCGGTATATGATTTCCTTGCTAATGTCAAAAAGAAAGACAGAAAAAAATTAATTANTAAAGATTCCATACATGAGAAAGAACCATTATTAAGTAGTGGAAATATTAAAGGGGGTGCAATTTACTCAGAGTATAGAACTGACGANAGTAGATTGACTATTGAAATTTTAAAAAAATCATATAAANTGGGAGCTTACCCGATTAACTATGTGAAATTTATTTCATCAAAACACAATAAAAATAATTTATCAGAACTGAAGTGTAGAGATCAAATTAGTGGTAAAGAATTTCAGATAAANTCTGAAGTGATTGTTAATGCTGCTGGTGCATGGGTAGATAATGTTGTTGAAGGTAAGAAAAATAAATTAGTTCTTTCAAAAGGAGTTCATATTGTNATTCCAAAAGATAAACTTCCTTTGAATCAATCAATTTATTTTGATGCTGTAGATGATAGAATGGTTTTTGCTATNCCNAGGAGAGAAACNGTTTANATAGGAACAACAGACACTTTATATAATAGGCCNATAGATGATATAAGGGTTAATAAAGAAGAGGTAGAATANCTTTTGGACTCAGTTAATAATTTTTTTGATCCGGTTCTAAAAATAGATGATGTTATATCCAGCTGGGTNGGGTTAAGGCCCTTAATAAAANAGGATAAAAAAAATNTAACAGANATATCAAGAAAGGACGANATTTTTATTTCTGATGANGGAATAATAAGTATTGCTGGAGGTAAACTCACAGGTTACAGNAAGATGGCAGAGAGAGTTTTAAAACANATTTCAAAAAAAATTAATATTACTATTTCANCNTCNAAAACTGATAAGCTTAAAATTTCAACATCATCTTTTGAAATATGCNTTAANAAAGTTTCCACTCACTTCGACNAAAAAATATCTAGAAGACTTTTTAATAGGTATGGAGANGACATNCTTANGATACATGAAATTTATATNGATTTACTTAAAAAGTATAAGAGTAAGTTNTTANTTTTTTCNGAGTTAATCTATTGTATAGAAAATGAAATGTGTCATAATCTGACTGATTTTTTTACTCAAAGGAATTCAATGGCATACTTTGAGATACAAAAGATTAAAAAAGAGGTTAAGTTATTTAAAAGTCTTTACATTAAACTAGAAGGAAAATCATCACAGATTTTTTTAAAGGAAGAAAAAGAATTAGATAGCTATTTGAAGAAAATTTCTACTTTTATCTGACTAGGTCNTTAAAATTATTTAACGAAAAATCAATATTTATAATTTCTNTAATTCCGTANGCTTTAGCCTCAATAGTTCCNTTNAATTTTAAGCTTGGGTTTTCACTTCCAAGTAATAGAGCAATACCTCTATTATTAAGGAATTTCTCAAGATTTTTCACATCAATATCACCAATTATGTTAAGTGTTGATTCATCTTCACCATCTAGACTTTTAGATAAATTATCATTAATGTAAACTAGAGGAATTCCATCCGCAAGAATATCAAGGTTGAGTTTTGTTACAGTAATTTTTACTTTATTTGGATTATCAAGAATAATATCAGCTGAAATTTTAAGTTGATTATCTGATAAAGTACTTAATCTAACATTTTTAATTTCTTTAAATTCTACTGGCTCAATAGGTTTGCAACTGTATAATAAAATAAAATAAAAAGCTATATATTTTTTCATTTTCAAAATTTATACATTTACAATGGTTATATAAAAAAAATATGAATGAATTTCTATCTGAAGCAGTTGGCACTTTTATTTTAATTCTATTTGGGATTGGTATAAATGCTGGATCCAATTTAAGTAAGAGTTTATCAAATAAAGAGAGTAACAGTTGGGCTATGGGTACTTTCGGTTGGGGTATGGCTGTCACATTGGGTGTATATGCTGCAGGTCAATTTAGTGNTGCTCATATAAATCCAGCCGTCACATTAGGTCTTTTGTCTTCTGGTGAAATTGAATTTTATACTGCTCTAGTTTATATTTTTGGTCAGATAGTTGGTGCTTTTTTTGGTTGTTTAATTATTTATTTTCATTACTTACCTCTCTGGCCAGATAATGATAGTGATAAGTTATTAGGCATTTTTGCTACATCACCATCAAAGCCATCAAAATGGTCAAATCTTTTAAGTGAAATTATTGGGACTTTCATTTTGTTATTTGGATTAAAGTTTATTGGTATAAATGAGTTTGCTGATGGATTAAATCCAATTGTTGTTGGGTTTTTAGTATGTGCTATTGGTTTATCTCTCGGGGGAACAACTGGGTATGCTATAAACCCTGTAAGGGACTTCATACCAAGGTTAGCGCATTATATATTGCCAATTCCTGGTAAAGGGACTTCTAACTGGTCTTATTCATGGATACCTGTGATGGGTCCAATCATAGGTGGTGTCATGGGTGTATCAACCTTTATTTTTTTATTTGATAATATTTTATCGATATATTTTGTTGTCTCATTATCCCTCTTCATTATTATATCAATCCTTTCCTTCCTTGAAAATAAGAATTAGCTTAGTATTATTATTTTTTATTTCTTGTTCGAATAGTGATAGATTCGATATACAAGGACATAGGGGAGCAGCTGGTTTATTTCCTGAAAATACTATCTACGGTTTTCTTCAAACTATTAGATTAGGAGTAACTACTTTAGAAATGGATGTTGTAATTACAAAAGATCTAAAAGTAATTGTATCTCATGAACCATGGATTTCTAGTAAAAAGTGTTTCGATAAAAGAGGAAATGATATTTCAGATAACATTTTAAATGAGAATATCTTCACGATGTCATATGATGAAATTCAAAATTACGATTGTGGTTCTTTATTTTCACAAAAAAAAATTATACAAAATAAAAAACCATTAGTAAAGCCATTATTATCAGATGTTATTTTAAATGTTGAAAAAAATACTAATTCAAATATTAGATATAATATTGAGATAAAGTCAGATACCAAAGGTGATGAAATTTTCCATCCCAAATACGATCAATTTACTGATTTAGTAGTTTCTGATATAATATCAAAGAATATACAAGAAAGAGTAATTCTTCAAAGTTTTGATTTTAGGGTATTAAAATATATACAAAAAAAATATCCTGAGTTTAAATTATCTATGTTAGTAGATAAGGATTATGACTATAAAAATATATTTTCAGATTTAAATTTTTATCCAGATATATACTCACCAAATTACAAAAGTTTAAAACCTGAAATGGTAAGGAAGTTAAAATTAAAAAAAATTAAAATTATTCCTTGGACTGTTAACTCTAATGATGATATTGCGGAAGTTATTAATATGGGTGTTAATGGAATAATTAGTGACTACCCTGATAGAGTAATTAGGTTTTTATATGGAAAAGAAATATGATGTTTTTGGGATTGGAAATGCACTCCTAGATTGTGTTTATATGGTTGAAGACAAATTTCTTGAAGACAATAAAATTGAAAAGGGATTAATGACATTAGTGGATGAGAAAAAACAAAAGTCAATCATTGAAAAAATTAAATCATATGATTCTTTTATTCAGTCTGGTGGTTCAGTAACTAATTCGGTCTATACCTTATCCCAACTTGGAGGATCTGGATATGTTTCAGTTTTAGTTTCTGATGATGATTTTGGCAAAATATATTTAAGTGATTTAAAAAATAGTAATGTAGCAACTGCTGGCTCATCTTTTACAACTGGTAAGGGGATGACAGGTACCTGTCTTGTGCTTACAACACCTGATGCTGAGAGGACAATGAATACATGCTTATCGATATCTTCAAATTTTTCAATCAAAAATATTAATCTTGATGATTTAAAATACGCTAAGTACTTGTATATAGAAGGCTATCTTGTTACCTCAGAAATAGCTATGGACGCAATAAACGAATGTATTCAATTTGCAATTAGGAATGATGTTAAAATTGCGTTAACATTCTCTGATTTAAGTATGGTTAAATATTTTAAAGAAAACTTTAAATCAATTTTGAAAAGAAAAGTTGATATATTATTCTGTAATGAGGATGAAGCTAAAACATTTTCAGGGTATGACTCGGTTAATAAGTCTATAGACTATTTAAAAAACTTTACTTCTAATTTAGTTATAACACAAGGTGACAAAGGTTCCTTAATCATAAATGAAGATGAAATTATAAAAATTGATCCTCATAATGTGAAAGCTATTGATACCGTGGGAGCAGGAGATGCATTTGCTGGTTCTTTTTTATATGGTATCACAAATGGATATTCCCAAAAAAAATCAGGTGATTTAGCTTCTTTATTATCTTCTAAAGTTGTTTCAAAAATAGGTCCTAGGTTAGAAAAAGAAGAAATCAACTCTATTAAAAATTTTTTTAAATAAAATAATTTTAAAAGTAATTATCTTTGTTACACTAAATAATCAATATCATGAAAAGAACCTTTCAACCATCAAAAAGAAAAAGAGCTAATAAACACGGATTCAGAAAAAGAATGGAGACTTCAAATGGCAAGGATGTAATTGCTAGGAGAAGATCAAAAGGGAGAAAAAAACTTACAGTATCTGACGAGAAAAAGCATAAAAAATAATTTAATCCTTAAATTAATATGAGGTCTAAGGGTCAGAATCTTTTTCCAAAGACTGAGAAAATATCCAACAAGAAAGTAATTCAGAAATTATTTGATGATGGTAATAGGATAAAATCCAGTTTTTTTGATATTAGGATAATATCAGGTTCGGAGGGTGAAATCAATCAGGTTCTTATAACAGCGTCAAAAAATAAAATTAAGAGTGCAGTTAAAAGAAATCTAATAAAAAGAAGGATTAGAGAATCTTACCGTATCAATAAACACTTGATTAAAAAAAAAGGTCTAAAGATTGGTATTATATACTCTGAAACTAAAATCATGAATTTTCAAGAGATTAATAAATCTTTTGAATATGTAATTAGAAAAATCAATTCTAATGACTAAGATACTTTGTGCAGATACTACATCAGATTTATGTTCAGTCTCACTGTTTGAAAATAACATAAATATTGGAAATGAATCTTCAATAGTAGAAAGGTCTCACTCAAAATTATTAATAGGTTTGATTGATAAGCTAATTAAAAAGTCAAAAATCAATATTAAGGATATTGATTGCTATTCAATATCTATGGGACCTGGATCATATACTGGTCTAAGAATAGGTGTATCTACATTTAAGGGATTTTGTTTTTCTTTAAAAAAACCAATAATTGGTATTAACTCTTTAGATCTTTTGGCAGAGTCAGCTTTAAAAAAAATTAATGATGACGAATTTTATGTTTGTCCTATGGTAGATGCCAGAAGAATGGAAGTATTCACAAAAATGTTAGATAAAAATTCAAATCAAATTCTTAATAATCAGGCTATGATATTAGATGAAAATTCTTTCTCAAAATTTAGGGAAGATAAAATTTATTTTTTTGGTAGTGGAGCAAGAAAATTTATAGATTTTATAAAAATTGATAATTTTAAATTTATTGATGGCATCAGACCAGAATCAAAGTATATGGGAAATCTTTCCTATAATAAATTTTTAAAAAAAGATTTTCAAGATGTAATGTCATTTGAACCGTATTATATAAAAGATTTTCATTTAATTAAAAAAAAGGATCAATGGGTGAGATCATAAATAAAGTAAAAAGTTTAGATGTTATAACTGTTGATGTTAAAGATTTCTATCTTTCGGGAAAAAGAGAACAGATTAATCTATCAGATTATCTTGAAGATGGTATACTAGTAGAAAAGAAGTTTAGGAAAAAGCTAATGGATTTTGACTGGTCNATATACAAAGATAAGTATGTTAATATTTTTATTGAAGAAAACCAGATAATTCCATCTTGGGCATTTTTATTATTATCCCATTACCTTAGTGGTTATTCAAAAAATCATGTGATAGGAGACACAAGGAGTTTAGAAGAAAAACTTTATAATATTTCGCTAAATAATTTAGACATTAGTTCTTTGAAGAATAAGAAAGTGATTGTCAAAGGATGCTCAGATATACCTTATATTGAATATGTTTATAGTGAATTAACAAGAAGACTATCAAAAGTTGTTCTAAGCCTGATGTATGGTGAACCGTGCAGTAGGGTTCCTATCTTCAAAAAGAGACTTAAATGATATTCTGAAGCTATTTTTGAATAAAATCACCTTTTAATTAAATATTTTTTTATTTCTTGGTGATTATATAAATAATATCTAATTTTGCGAGCGCTTCATAAAGAAGCTTTTTTATTTGGGTATAAATACCCACGATTCAGATTTATCTGAAAACGTTCTTTGAACTATTGTAATGACAACATACCACTTGAAAGAACTTTTGTTTTTTCCAAGAACAGCCAGTTTTAAACACATTTAAGATTATATTACTATGGAGAGTTTGATCCTGGCTCAGGAAGAACGCTAGCGGCAGGCCTTATACATGCAAGTCGAGGGGCAGCATTTACTTCGGTAAATGGCGACCGGCGCACGGGTGAGTAACGCGTATGCAACCTACCTTTAACTGGGGCATAGCTCGAGGAAACTCGAATTAATTCCCCATAGTACAATATAATATCGCATGATATAATTGTTAAAGATTTATCGGTTAAAGATGGGCATGCGTCTGATTAGTTTGTTGGTGAGGTAACGGCTCACCAAGACCACGATCAGTAGGGGGTCTGAGAGGATGATCCCCCACACTGGTACTGAGACACGGACCAGACGTCTACGGACGGCAGCAGTAAGGAATATTGGGCAATGGGCGCAAGCCTGACCCAGCCATGCCGCGTGCAGGATGACGACCCTATGGGTTGTAAACTGCTTTTATATAGGAAGAAAATACTCTTGCGAGAGGATCTGACGGTACTATACGAATAAGGACCGGCTAACTCCGTGCCAGCAGCCGCGGTAATACGGAGGGTTCAAGCGTTTTCCGGATTTATTGGGTTTAAAGAGTGCGTAGGTGGTTTATTAAGTCAGTGGTGAAATCCTACAGCTCAACTGTAGAACTGC
>NZKG01000032.1 GCA_002692105.1 Marinoscillum sp.
CAACCAAAAGAATCTTTCTTCAATATATAGTCTGCTAAAAATTTGATAGCAGATAACACGGCAAGGCATATCAAGAAAGAGACAAACCCTAGGCCTAAAGAAGTGAAATAAAAATTGGTAAGAATTCCAGTAAAAAAAACGATTAAATTAAGCGAGAAGGGAATTTTGAAAAAACTTTCATCCAAGCGAGCGATCAAGATTAAGGTAAAAATAAAAAGACAATCTAAAAGAAAGATATAATTTATCGAACCTGCTTTGATCAAAATTAAGGCAAATAAAATTCCAAGCAAAATCTCGAAAAAAGGGTAACTGATTGCAATACTTTGTTTGCAAGATTTACATTTACCCATTTGAATAAAAAAACTTAAAACCGGTATGAGCGAAAATACTGATAAAGGTGCTTTGCAATTTGGACAAAACGACCTGGGAAAAGAAAGCCCCATATCTGGGAACTCCTTCAAAGCATTACGATAATTAAGGATAATAGGCATGCGATACGACAAGCTATTGAGAAAGCTTCCAAATATAAGTCCTAGTAAGAAAGCATATAAAATTTCCATAGGATAATGATATTCAAATTGTCACTTAATTGTCATTCAAAATCGCATATTTAGTAGATAATATGTCCTTCAAGGGTCAAAATAGTATAGTTAAAACATGAATATAGATTTTTATAATATTTACAATAAAAGCATTGATCTCATTTCTAAAAAGGCCAAAACAATTATCATTGCAATAGTTGCTTTGATATTCTCTTTTGAAACATCGAATGTCATATTAGAGATTGTCTTCGCCGATCGAGCAAGCATCAATCAATCTGCTTCAGTAAAAATGGATATTAATAAAATTAATAAAAATCCTTTTTTTCAAGAATACGAATCCCAAGAAATTTCAAATCTAATTTTAGATGCAATTAAAGCGCCTGAGACTTCTCTTTCTTTAAAACTCTTTGGAGTGACATCTTCTGAAGATCAAAACTTTGCCATCATTGGTTTGAATGATTCAGACCAAGAAAAGTATTTACCCGGCGATACAATTTTAGATAATGTTTTTCTTGAGTCTATTCATAAAGACTATGTAACTTTAAATAGAGCAGGTGTCTCAGAAAGCCTTTCATTTAATAAAGTAAGTTTAATAACTGGGCTTGATAAAATCATTTCACAAGAGCCTGAAAATATAGCAAAGAAAAATAAAATTTCTGCAGAGTGGCTAGCAAATCAAAATCTTTTAGATGCTATTTCTTTTGTCCCAATTTTTTCAGATGGCACTCTTTCTGGCTTAGAAGTAAATCCTGGAGACAATGAAGAATTCTTTTCTAATTTAGAACTTTTACCAGGAGATATTCTCGTATCTATTAACGGTTTGTTAGTTTCAGATTTAACTGAAAATTATTCCTCAAATTTAGAAACTTTATTTAAAGATCCTAAAGATCTTAATTTAGAAATACTTAGAAATAATGATCCAATTTCTATTGGAATAACAATCAATTAACAAAAAATGTTTTTTAGGAATTACTTTAAATTTTGCGCAACTCTGACGCTTTTATTAGCTCTTTACAGTCATTCGGTCACAATAAATATGAGAGATGCTGATATTAGAGCTTTTATTTCCGATATTTCATCTCTAACTGGTAAGACGTTCATAGTTGATCCTAGAATAAATGCAAAAATTACTATTATTTCTAGAGAAGATTTATCAATCGAAGAAGCATATGAAGTTTTTCTTTCTGTTCTTGCCGTTCATGGATACACAGCTGTAGAGCAAGATAAAGCAACAAAGATAATTCCAGAAATTAATGGCAGGCAATCTTTTAATACATTTTCTACCCGTAATAGTCCTGAAGATAAATTTGTGACTGATGTGATAAAACCAAACTTTGCCTCAGTGAATGCTCTTGTATCAATTTTAAGACCTCTTATGTCGTCTCAAGGACACTTAGCAGTTTATGAGCCAACCAATTCATTAATAATTGCTGATAGAGCAGGAAACGTTAAGAAATTTAGAGCTCTTGTAGGAGAATTAGATAAAACTCCTGGAGAGAAATACGAACTAGTCAGTTTAACTTATGGCTCTTCTAAAGAAGTATCAAACATTTTAGATAAAGTTTTTAATGACAATTCTGGTGGTCAAAATCCCAACCAGTTCACTGCTTACTCAATTGATAGAAGTAATAGTATTTTGCTTGTAGGAGATGAACCAATTGTTGATAGGATGAAAGCCTTGGTTAAAAACTTAGATACAGAACAAACTGGCTCTAATACTTTGAAAGTCAAATATCTCAAATATGCTGACGCCAAATCATTAGAGAAGATTTTAAAAAATTTATCTGAAAACTTATCTTCCAAAGATAGAAGCAATAATAAAATTAAAACTAGCATTGAGTCTCATGAAGGAACAAATTCATTAGTCATTTCTGCTGATCCTGAAATTATGACTTCTATTGAAGATATTATTTCAAGGTTAGATATTAAAAGAGCCCAAGTCTTAGTAGAAGCAATAATTGTAGAAATATCAGATACGCTCGCAAAAGAATTGGGAGTCCAAATTTTATTTTCTGGAGATGGATCAGATACTCCAATAGTTTCTCAAAGGTTTGGAAATCCAACACCCGATTTAACTGCCATTGTTGGCGGGGAGGTTTATAACACAACTAACGGGTCTTCTGCTTCAATCCCTGCGTCAGCTCAATCATTGCTGACTTTGGATGGATTTGCGGCTGGAGTTGGGAAGTATAAAAAAGACCAAAAAAGTTTTGCTGCAATCTTGAATGTTCTTCGTAAGGACACTGATTCTAACGTTCTCTCAACACCATCAATTTTAACAATGGATAATGAACAATCTTCAATCATTGTGGGTCAAGAGATACCAATTACAACAGGCGAATCATTGGGTGCTAATAATGCCAACGCTTTTCGAACGGTCAGTAGAGAAGAGGTTGGGGTAAAACTATTAGTTAAGCCGCAAATCAATGAAGGTAACTCTATTAGACTTGATATAGAACAAGAAGTATCTAGTGTGTTTGGGCCTTTATTAATTGGCGCATCTGAAATTGCGACCAACAAAAGAGAGATTAAAACAGCTGTGATGGTAGAAGATACTGAAATTATTGTTTTAGGTGGATTAATAAGCGATGACGTACAAGAGTCTGAGCGGAAAGTTCCTCTTCTTGGCGATATCCCACTTTTAGGAAGATTATTCAAATCCACTACAACTTCAAGATCGAAGAAGAATCTAGTAGTTTTTTTAAAACCTACCATTGTTAGAGATGCAGCCGATATGCAGCTAATAACCAATGAAAAATATAACTTACTTAAAGCGGAGCAACTTTTAAAAACTAAAAGAGGCAGACCAACACCTGACTTGAAAGTTTTAGAAGACTTGATAAACGACAGAGATAAATAGTCATATGAGCAATGAAGACATCAATTTAAGTTATAAATATTGCAAAGATAATCAGGTCCTGTTGGAAAAAGAAGAAAACTTACTTTCAATTAAATGCACTGAAGACACAAAAATTTTTGCAATATCTTATTTACAAAAATATTTCGATTTGCCTTTAAATGTATCGAAAATTTCATTTCAAGATTTTAATAAAGCTTTATCAGAAAGTTTTACGAATAACGCATCTTCTTCTGAAGATTTAATTCAAGGCGTCGATGAAAACATTGATCTTGACTCGCTGGTATCCAACCTACCTAAAACAGAAGATCTATTAGATGACAGCAACGAAGCACCAGTCATACGATTAATCAACGCAATCTTATCTGAGGCAATCAAAGATGGAGCATCAGATATTCATATTGAACCTTACGAAGAAAACTTAGCAATAAGATTTAGAGTAGATGGAATTCTTAAAGAGAAACTAAATCCTAATAGCAGAATAGCACCTCTGTTAAACGCAAGAATAAAAGTGATGTCTAACTTAGATATAGCTGAAAGGAGAGTTCCACAAGATGGAAGAATGTCCTTAAAACTAGGAGAGAAATGGATTGATATAAGAGTATCAACTTTGCCATCCAGCTTTGGAGAAAGGCTGGTTTTGAGATTGCTTGATAAAGCGGATGCAAGCTTAGATTTAAGAGAACTTGGTATGACCGATGAAATGACTAAAGATTATTTAGATCAGCTTAAAAGTACAAGTGGAATAATTCTAGTAACGGGACCGACAGGCTCAGGTAAAACCACAACTCTTTATTCAGGTCTCAATTATTTAAACGATCAAACAAGAAATATCTTAACTGTTGAGGATCCAATTGAGTATGCCTTGGAAGGCATAGGCCAAACCCAAGTGAATAATAAAGTAGGCTTGTCATTTGCAAAGGGTTTGCGAGCCATTTTGAGACAAGATCCAGATGTGGTTATGGTTGGTGAGATAAGAGATAAAGAAACTGCTGAAACGGCAATACAGGCTAGTTTAACCGGGCACTTGGTCTTATCTACAATTCATACAAATGATGCTGTGGGCGCCATAACAAGATTAGTTGATATGGGTGTTGAGCCTTATCTTTTAGCAAGCTCAGTCAAAATGGTAATAGCACAAAGACTTGTTAGAAAAATAGACGATGAGAAAAAACTTTCAGGCAGAATAGGAATTTTTGAAATGATTAAAATTGATAATGATATTAAAAAATTAATAAATGAAAATATTGATGAGGATTCGATTAGAAATAATGCATTTAAAAAATATATATCTTTATCAAAAGATGGAGAAAGCAAGGTAAAAAAAGGGATAACTTCAGATATAGAGTTAAAAAGAGTTCTCAAAGAAGTTGAATAAATATGGCAAGTTTTTCTTATAAAGCTTTAGATCATAAAGGGGAAACTGAAAAAGGCTTTCTTGTAGCTGAGAATATAAACGAAGCCCAAAACGAGCTAAAAAATAGAAAACTAATTCCAATTAAGCTTAAAGAGTCCAAGCAGAGAATTAACTTAAGTTTTTTCTCTTCAATCAGCAACTCAAAATTATCTTTAATCTCTAGGCAACTATCGACCTTAATAAATAGCGGAATACCAGTTGATCAGGCATTAGATTCGGTTTCTGAACAAATAGAACCCCCAAGAATTGGGAATAAGTTGAGACAAGTTTCCTTAAAGGTTAAATCCGGTTACAAACTGTCTGAGTCTCTTGAAGAACATCCGGAATCCTTTGATAGACTTTTTTGCTCTCTTATAAAAGCAGGAGAATCTTCAGGAGAACTAGGAATAATTTTAGAAAAAACATCAGATTTTTTAGAAAAAAGGGCAAATATGTCTCAAGAAATAACTGGCGCTTTGGTCTATCCTCTAATTTTATTTACTGTAGCTATTGGAATAATTAGTTTATTGCTAGTTTATGTAGTACCAGACGTAGTCTCTCAATTTTCCAGCCTTAATAGAGAGTTACCTCTTCTTACTAAGTCTCTTCTTTTCTTATCCCAAGTAATGACAAATCCAATTTTTCAAATATTTATAGTTTCATTTTGCTTACTCGCTTATATTCCTTTGAAATATTTTGGAACTAAAAAAGCAAAGTTAAAATTCGATGAGATTTTGTTAAAAATTCCTGTCATAAAAAATTTTCTGTTAGACGCTGATCTGTCTAGATTTACTAGTTCACTTAGTCTTTTAAGATTAGGGAATGTATCTATTTTGAATGCTTTGAAAATTTCCTCAGATACAATTTCGAATTCCTATCTTAGATCTTCGATAATAAAAGCTTCCTCAAGAGTGGGAGAGGGGGAATCTATAGCAAAATCTCTTGAAAGAGTTAACGCTATCCCTCCACTGGTTATTCAAATGATCCAAAATGGAGAAAAATCGGGCAAGCTCGAGGATATGCTATCTAAGTTATCTGATTATTTAGAAACGAGATTTAGAAATTCTACAAAAATTGCTATGAATCTTCTTGAACCATTGGTTATTATAATTTTAGGAGTTTTTGTAGCTCTAATTGTTTTAGCAATTCTTTTACCATTAATACAANTAAATACATTTACAACAACGTTATGAAAAAAAATAAAAACAAAAAAATTAACTNTAAATCTTTAGAAAATGGATTTAGTTTGATAGAAATTTTAGTAGTTTTAATGATTATTGGTATGTTAACTGCGGTAGTAGCTATNAATGTTTTGCCGAGTCAAGACAGAGCAAGAGTTGATAAAGCTAGAGCCGATATAAGAATAATGGAGCAAGCTTTAGAACTTTATAGATTGGATATGTTTTCCTATCCNACNGAACANGAAGGTTTAAAGGCACTAATTGAAAAGCCTGNAAATAATAGATTTTCAGATAGATACAGACAGGGTGGTTATATAAAAAGATTAGAAGCCGACCCNTGGGGNAATGACTATCAATATNAAAGACCAGGGAAGAATAATACATTTGATATCATTTCATTAGGAGCCGATGGCCAAGAAGGCGGCGATGGTCTCGATAGCGATATATCTAATTGGGACTAATTTGAGTGAAAGGTTTCACTTTAATTGAAGTTTTAGTTTCTTTNCTAATTTTATCGATGGNGGCCGCAGCAGGGCTATCCAGTATTTCTTTTTCNACTCAAAGCTTTCTAACNTTAAAAGANAATTTCTANAATTCCACAATCGCAGAAAATGTTTTATTACTTTCNTATTACGATGATAATTTTCTCACTAACAATATAANCAGTCAGCAAGAAGTTTTAATGGGTAGCTCNTATATTTGGAAAAGANATATTAATATTGATAAGTCTCAAAATTCCTTNAGNATATCTGTNGAAGTTAANTCNGAACTTCAATCCAACCCTTACAAACTTGAAATTTTCAAAACAATAAAATGAAACTCANTAAAGGTTATTCTTTGATAGAAATGTTNGTNGTTCTATTNATTTTTAGTTCTATTGCAATAATTTCNGCNTNATTTCTGTCCTCTTCAGCAAATTCATTTTTTCAAGTAANTTCAAAAACCGATGAACTTAGGGAACTCATAATCGCTACAGAAATAATAAAAGANGATNTGATTCATATNGTAGACANGTCAACACGGAATGAATTTGGAATAAAGAAAAAATCTTTTTCANTATCAAATGAACTAAAACAATCAGGAAAAATAATAGAGTTTGTAAGNTATTCTTCCAGTGACGGCATAGGAGATTTGGGGTCTNTNNATAANGTTAAATATGTTTTAGAAAANGGAANNCTAAAGAGGTATGCAAGTAATTTTTTAAACTCTCCATANCTNAANGATNATNTAACTNTGATTCNAAACGTNAGTGAAGTAAAAATTGATAATCCAATANCTTTTTCAACTGTAACAAACGATTCAAATCTAATGCCAAAAATCATTNATTTTAAAATAAAAATTAAAGAAGTCTTTTTTAANAAAGTTTTCGTAGTTTCTAATGCTTAACAAAGAATCAAAAATAAANAATGGAGCNGCTCTTTTGCTGACTCTTTTNATCACNAGTATNGTTTCAATTANTGGNTANAGGCTTTTTGATTTAANAATGTTNACATCTGAAATAGAAAANAGAAATTTAAGNCATCAACAATCTTTTTTAATGNTACTCAGNCTTGAATCTTACACACTTGATTACATGAGNTCAGCTGAAAAAAGAAAATCATTATCTTTAATGACTAATAGATATGATCCATATAGTCCCATANAGATCCCTTTGGAAAGAGGAAATATAGAGGCCCAAATTGAAGATAAAAGTGATTGTTTTAANTTAAATTTGATTGTTACAAATAATGAAGAATNAAAGACAAAAACAATAAATCAAGATGAACTTCTTTTTTTCAAAAATTTACTNTCTAGTTTGGAAATNCCAAGNGATANNATTGAAANCATTAGTGCATCTTTNATAGATTGGTTAGATGAAGATGATTTTCCTGATANNTANAATGGNGCAGAAGATTTTTATTATTCTAATTTGAAAACACCATATCTGACTTCTAATCAGTATATGCAAAATATTTCNGAACTAAGAAAAGTNAAAGGCGTNACAGAAGTTATTTATAAAAAAATAGAGCCGTATATATGCGCACTGCCANCAAATATGAAGTTTATAAANATAAATTCGATTTCNCCTCTAAAACCAAAAATACTGGTNGCTTTAAGTGAAAACAAACTTTCAGATCANGAGGCTATTNCAATNTTNGAAAATAGACCNCTAAGTGGNTATAAAAACACTGAAGATTTTTTTNATGATGAATNTGTAAATCAATNTCTTTCATCNNANTTTTCAANAAAGAAATTAAATGCTGAATCGTTTTATTTTAATTTAGAAANNCAAATAGAATANGANGAATTCACCTTTATAATGAACTCTAGAATCATTAANGATGNTGAAGATATGAAAATAATTTCGNGAAAAATAGGTAGNTTCTTATGANTNANGCAATTTATGTTCTTTNTAACTATTTTTCTGANGAAAANNTTTATTTTTTNNTTNANAACAACGAANCAANAGAATTAAAAGAAAANGAGCTTGAAAAATTTTCAAANNTTAAAAAAAATATTTTTTTNATTTCAGACTTATTTGATTCTTTAGAAGTAGACTTACCTGAAACAAATCTAACTAATCAAAAAAAAGCTATTCCATTTTTAATTCAAGATAGTTTGCTAGATGACGTTAATAATTATTCTTGGCTTTTAAATGCTGATGATGAAATTCTTCTGTTAACTAATAAAGAAAAATTGAACAATCTGATAAATAAGATAGATCTCTATTCAACTTCTTCTTTGAGTCCTATCGAAGCATCTTTTGATAAAGATAATTTGATAATTATTGATGATAAGGTAATTTTATCATTACAAAATCAATGGTATTGGTCTGGCTCGTTAGAAGTTTTTTGTAATCAACTTCCTTTTCTTGAAGAAAAGTTAAAAGATAAAATGATTGAAAGTCATTGTCTGGGTAAAATCCCTGAAGAATTAATTGATAAGAATTTTTTAAAATTTAGTTTATACGAAAATATTCAATCTTTATGGACGGCAAATCTGCCATCTTTAAAACAAGGATTCAATATATTGAAAGGAGAGTTCGAGCCTAAAATAAATTGGGTCCAAAAAATAAAGGATTTAAAATTTTATATTTATTCTGCTGTAGCTATTTATTCTATTTTCTTAGTTTCTAATCTTATTCAAATTAGTTCGTTGTCAATTTTAAATTATCAGTTGAATAATCAACTTTCTGAGGTTTTTAAATCAAAATTTCCTAATGAAACAATTGAAAATGATCTTATTTCACAAGTAAATAACTTAGTAAATCTTGATTCTTATTCGAAGAAAAATTTAGATTCTTTGAGACTCTTATCTAACGAAATTGCTTTGATGGAAAATTTAAGTCTTATTTCAATTAATTCTGATAGCAACAAAATTACCATAGAAGTAGAAGCAGTAGATTATGACCAATTAGAAGAATTAGTAAAATTAATGTCGACCATGAATATTGACTTATCTATCGGAAGTTC
>NZKG01000004.1 GCA_002692105.1 Marinoscillum sp.
TTTTTATTACTTCCATATCAGTCGCACAAATAATTTCTACTGATAGACCTGACCAAACTGAAGGGACACATGTACTTTTGAAGAATAAATTTCAAATTGAGTCAGGATATTTAATAACTGATTCTGATAATTATTTGAATACACTTTTAAGGTATGGAGTATTAAATAAAATTGAGTTGAGAATAAATTCTAATATCATAACTGGACTAGTTAATAATGAGAAAAGAACAGCTTTTGGTAACCTAGAGTTAGGATTGAAATTCAATATTTTTAATGGTATTAATTCATCAACTAAAGTCTCATTTCTATCTCATTTATCTTTATCAAATAAAAGGGAATTTTCAAACAAAGACCCCATATCTTTGAATAGAATTTTAATTTCCCATGACCTGACAGAATCTTTTCAGATTGGGTATAACTTAGGATATAATATAGGGTTTAATAACCAAATAAATAATTTTATTTACACAATGGTATTTTCTAAAAGCATTCAGAAATTAGGGATATTTATTGAAGTTTTTGGTGAAGAAAGTTCAGGGGTATCAAAATCTTACTGGGATGCAGGAGTTATTTATTCTTTGACAGATAACTTGCAAGCTGATTTATCTTTTTCAAGAGGTATTAACAACAAATCAAATTATATCAATATTGGTATATCTATTAATATATAGAAGAAATCTTTTACAATTTGAAGTATTTAGTTAAACTCTTATGGTGTACTTCTCTCGTATGCGAATCCACCCTTATTCCCTGATGACCATGATGTAAATTTTACACTTAGATATGTGTTATGATCTTGAAGGTATAGAACTAAGTTTTTCCCCACAACGTCTTTTGGTGATCCAACAGTCGCCCTGAAGTCATCGAATGATAACTGATCAATTTGCTGCAGAGTTCCTATAGCCCATTTTGTTCCTAGTGGACTTTTATCTTTGTCATACATAGTTTCTTTTGCTATGTTATAAATTTGACCACCAAAATTTCCTCTTGTTATCCATACTAGATCAGTTATTCTATCTTGATTTAACGCAGAGGTTGGGTCTGCTCCATCTGCTTTTTCGAAAGTTATTTCGCCTCCGTTCCAAATAGTATATTCTGGTTCGGGATTTACATTATTAGGTTCATCTTCTCCACAAGAAATTGCGATAAATAAAATGGTTGTTAATATTAAAATTTTATTGATTTTTTCCATAGATTATTTTTTATAAACCTAAGTGAATTTCAAATACAATCCAATTAATTTTAAAATCCTTTTTATTAATAAAATTGATCATTTTCTTTTCTAATTTCCATCTGATATTTCTTACATTTGTTCACTTATTGTGAACTTATAAAAAATTACGTAAATGAAAAATTTTGGAAGCGGAAAATGTCCAGTTATGCACGGTGGTAGTACCACTCAAGAGACATCAGTTACCAAGTGGTGGCCAAAATCTCTTAACCTTGATATGTTACATCAACATGATAAAAAAACCGATCCTCTAGGTAGTAACTTCAGCTATAAGGAAGAGTTAAAAAATTTAGATTTTTCTGCTCTTGAGAAGGATATGCATACACTTATGACAACACCCCAAGACTGGTGGCCTGCTGACTGGGGTCATTACGGTGGATTGATGATAAGAATGGCATGGCACGCTGCTGGATCATATAGAATTTCTGACGGAAGGGGAGGCGCCGGTACTGGAAATTTAAGATTTGCACCACTAAACTCGTGGCCTGATAACACAAACCTTGACAAGGCGAGAAGACTTTTGTGGCCAATTAAAAGGAAGTATGGTAACTCAATAAGTTGGGCAGATCTATTCATTCTTGCTGGAAATATTGCTTACGAGAGTATGGGCCTAAAGATGTTTGGTTTTTCTTATGGGAGGGAAGATATATGGCACCCAGAAAAAGATATATACTGGGGATCAGAAAAAGAATTTTTGGCTCCTAGTGAGGAAAGATACGCTGACCTGAAAGATACTTCTACAATGGAAAACCCTCTCGCAGCAACTCACATGGGATTAATTTATGTTAACCCTGAGGGTGTTAATGGTAATCCTGATCCTCAGGTAACTGCATTGCACATTAGAGAAACATTTGCAAGGATGGCGATGAATGACGAGGAGACAGTAGCCCTTACAGCTGGGGGGCACACAGTAGGAAAGGCACACGGAAATGGTGACGCTGGTGCCCTTGGTGTTGAGCCAGAAGGTGCTACAGTTGAAGAGCAGGGGTTTGGTTGGAAAAATCCTGCTGGAAATGCTAATGCTAATGAGACTGTTACCAGTGGTATTGAGGGTGCGTGGACAACTAATCCTACTCAGTGGGATGACGGATATTTTGAGATGTTATTCAATCACGATTGGGAATTAAAAAAGAGTCCTGCAGGAGCTTGGCAATGGGAACCAGTAAATATAGCTGATAAAGACAAGCCGATAGATTCATCTAATCCTTCTCATAAGAATAATCCTATCATGACTGACGCAGATATGGCAATGAAAATGGATCCTATATATAAAGAGATTTCGCTCAAGTTTAAAGAAGATCACGACTACTTTTCTGACACATTTGCTAGGGCATGGTTTAAGTTAACCCATAGAGATATGGGCCCAAAGGTTAGGTATGTTGGTCCAAATATTCCATCTGAGGAATTGATATGGCAAGATCCTGTACCTACTGGAAGTAAAGACTTTGATATAGATGCTGTTAAGGAAAAAATTTCTAATTCTGGATTATCTATTTCTGATAGAGTATGTGTTGCTTGGGATAGCGCAAGAACCTTTAGGTCATCAGACCTTAGGGGAGGAGCCAATGGTGCAAGGATCAGACTTAATCCTCAAGTAAGCTGGGAGGCCAATGAACCTGACAGGTTATTAAAAACTTTAGGAATACTTAAACCTATAGCCGATGAATCTGGTGCTAGTATGGCTGATGTTATAGTCCTTGCAGGAAGTACTGGAATAGAAGAGGCTGCATCAAATGCAGGATTTAAAGTAAGTGTTGATGTATCAGTGGGTAGGGGAGACGCTAGTCCTGAGATGACTGACGCAGATTCTTTTGCCCCACTTGAACCTTCTGCAGATGCTTTCAGAAATTTTATTAAGGAAGAATGTGCTTCAAAAGCCGAGGAGATGATGCTAGATAGGGCTCAACTTCTAGGATTATCTGCTCCTGAGATGACTGTTCTAATTGGTGGAATGAGAGTTATTGGAACTAATTTTGGAGGAAGTAATGACGGTGTCTTCACAGATAATGTTGGGTCACTGACAAATGACTTCTTTATAAATTTAACCGATATGAGTAATAAGTGGGAAGTTGAAGGAGAAAATAGTTATAAGGTAATAGACAGAAAATCTGGAAACCTAAAGTGGACTGCTACTTCAGTAGACCTTGTTTTTGGATCTAACTCAATACTAAGATCTTACGCAGAAGTTTATGCACAGGATGATAGCAAAGATAAATTTGTAAATGATTTTGTCAGGGTGTGGTGTAAGGTTATGGAAAACGATAGATTCGATATCTAAATCCTATTTATTACTAATAGATAATAAACCTCATTTTATAAATGAGGTTTTTTTATATTTATAGGAATGGAAAATCTTGCAGAGTGGGGATACATAGGATTATTTATTGCTAGCTTTTTGGCAGCAACTATAATTCCTTTTAGCTCTGAGTTAGTGTTAAGCATTTTAATTGCAAATAACTACGACCTCACAACCTCTCTGATTGTTGCGTCTATTGGGAATTGGATGGGGGGACTTAGTAGCTATCTTATCGGCAGACTAGGTAGCTGGGATACAATTGAAAAATATTTAAGAGTCAAAAGAGATAAGATTTTACTATGGAAGAAAAAAATTGACAGTTGGGGTGGTTTGTTAGCATTCTTGTGCTGGCTACCANTCGTAGGTGATCCAATTGCAATAGCACTTGGCTTCTTTAGGACAAATATATTAACTGTTGCAATTTTTATGTTAGTAGGAAAGTTCGTTAGGTATTTTGTNTGGGCAATGATAACATATGTAGGTTTCTCTCTTCTATAAATATCCTATTCATAGAATGAGTTGACCTTATTTACATTTACATTCTTCCAATTGATACCGTTTTGCCATTTTAATGATTTGAATTTGAAGAGGTAGCCATCAAGTAAGGACTCTAGCTCATNAGTAAGTTCTGGGTATTGTTCCAATAGATTTTTAGCCTCCTTGAAATCATTATCAATATCATAAAGTACCAATTCATTATTATTTCTAAACTTTATAAGTTTAAAATTATTTTTTATGATTGAGGAGTGAGCCCTTGCTAAAGCTATCTTATTCTCATAAGGCACATGAAATATAATTCCAGGATAATGCCTATTAATCTCAACATCTTTACCTGATAAGAGAATTTCTTTAAAACTTCCACCATCTATATCTTCTTTGTTTTGTATATCGGATCCAGCTAAATCTATGATAGTAGGTAGTAGGTCGTATCCGACTACAGGGACTTTACTCTCACTCATTTTCTGAATTCCAGGTCCAGATACAATAAATGGAACTCTTATCCCTCCCTCCATAGCATCCCACTTACCTCTGGAGAGAGGAAAGTTAATACTTTCTTTATAATACCTTTTAGCTGGTATAGTAGGAACTGATCCGTTGTCAGATGTATAAATTATGTATGTATTATCTGTAAGATTTAATTCCTCAAGTTTATCAAGTATAATTCCTAGTCCCTCATCAAGATTTTCAGTCATTGCAGCAAAGCCAGCATTGTCTGTACTTCTACTCTTATCCTTACCTAAATATTTTTTGTGTGTTTCCTCTTTTGATATAATATTAGTGTGAACAGCGTAGTGAGAAACTTGTAAGAAGAATGGTTTCTTAGATTTCTTCTGTTGATCTAAAAAACCTACAGCTTTTTCTGCTAGGCTAAATATTTTTTTTGGATCATCTGAGAATGTTGTACTCCACTGTGTCTTATTATTCATGAAGACGCCTTCTTTATTTCCATTTTTNCCATCATCGTAATCGTATCCAAGCAAAGAAGGNTCAGCATCTATACCCCATTTGCCAAAATGAGCTGTAACNTAGTTGGAATTTATCTCTTTTAATTTTTTTGGTATGGTGATAGTTTTATTATGATCTATATGTTTTGTGTTCATACCAACTCTTATCATCTTAAGTCTTGCTGCAGACTGTGCATATTGAATGCTGTATCTGGAAGGAGAACATACTGGAGATGATGAGTAGCCTCTTGAGAACCTCATACCACTTGATGCAAGTCTTTCTAGGTTAGGTGTCTCAAAGTACAGGCTTCCTGATGAGTCTATATCATCAGACATATTTACAGATGTTCCAGACCAACCCTGATCGTCTACAAGAAATAATATAAAGTTTGGACTTTCTTTTTTATCTTTATTTTCAGAGCATGAAAGTAGAAATATAAGTAATAATAGGAGAGATGTGGGTCTCATTTCCTTGAATTCAACTTAGCTAAAAGTCTTAAAATTTCAAGGTATAACCATATAAGTGTAACTAATAACCCAAAAGCTCCAAACCATTCCATATATTTTGGAGCTCCTTTTTCTGAGCCTTCCTCGATGAAATCAAAATCAACAACTAAATTTAACGAGGCCATAACTATAACTAATAAACTGAANCCTATGCTATAAATAGAAGCATTATTGATATCCATAATCGATAAGCCTGTTCCAAAAAAAGACATTATAAAATTTGCCACATATATAANAGCAATTCCACCTGTACCTGCAGCTACACCAAGTTTAAAATTTTCGGTAGGCTTAATAATTCCTGTCCTGTAAAGAGTTAGCATAACAAATAATATGCTTAATGTATATGAAATAGCAGTTATCACAATACCATCGTAGAGACTATTGAAAGTATATGAGATAGCACCCAGAAAAATACCTTGAATTACAGCNTATATTGGTACAGTTATTGGAGANAANTGTTTTTTATAAATAGTGACAATACCTAATACTAAGCCAACTAAAACACAAGGAAGCATTAGAGTATTTGTAATGGAAATATTTATCCAGGAATAATATCCAGATATAACTACTAAACATACTGAAAGAAATGTTTTAGTAACAGTTCCATTAATTGTCATAACATCAGACGAGTCAGATGAGACATTAAATGCATTTGATGTGAGAACGGGATTTCCTGATCTATATGATAGGTGATTGTTTTTCATTACATTTTATTTTATTAATTATACATCAAAAATATGCATTTTTTTATTCAATTTTGAATGTGAATCATATCAAAATTTTTTCTCCAGCTACTGTCTCTAATGTTGCTTGTGGTTTTGATGTCTTAGGATTCCCTATTGAATCTATTGGAGATGAGATGGTGGTAAGTAAAACGCCAAATAAATCTTTGACTATAAGTGAAATTTCGGGCTATGATATCCCCANTGANATTAATAAAAACGTGGCAACTATTGCAGCAATGGAGCTTATTAAATATTTGAAACCTAATTGTGGATTTGATCTTAAGATACATAAAAACATTATACCTGGTAGCGGAATTGGGAGTAGTGGGTCAAGCGCAGCTGCAGCAGTTTTTGCANTCAATAAATTGTTAGGGTCTCCTTTGTGTAAGAAAGAGCTCATTAGATTTGCAATGAAAGGAGAGGTTGCTTCCAGTATTAGTGAACATGCAGATAATGTAGCTCCAGCTATGATGGGTGGATTAGTTATGGTAAAATCAGTATCTCCTCTGAACATAATAAAACTTCCGACACCAAGTGAGTTATTTTGTTTTGTATTACACCCCAAAATAGAAGTAAAGACCTCTCAGTCAAGGGAGGTACTGCCAGAAAAAGTAAGCTTAAAAGATACTACTCTTCAAGTCTCAAGCTTTGGGTCTTTAGTGCATGCTCTCCATACAGAAGATTATGACTTAATGGGTGAAAGTATAAAAGATTATCTTATTGAAGAGCACAGAAAAAAATTTATTCCTTTATTTGATAATGTTAAAGAAGTATGCTTAGGTTTAGGTTCTTTAGGTTGTTCAATATCTGGTTCTGGTCCTTCGGTTTTTGCCTTGACAAGAGGAGTTGAAAAAGCNAAAGAAATTGATGCATCGATATCACAATTATACAAGAAATCAGGCGTAGATTTTTCCACCTATGTTTCCAAAATTAGTGGTAATGGGGTACGGGTGCTATCCGAATAATATGAGGTATTATAGTATCACGGATAAAAATATTAAAGTAAGTTTTAAAGAGGCAATACTCGGTGGTTTATCTCCTGATAGGGGCCTTTATTATCCTGAAAAAATTCCAGTATTAGATAATTCATTTATTGGAAATATAGGCAACCTTTCAAATGAGGAGATTGCTTACGAATGCATATCAAAATTTACTGGTTCAGATATAGACGAAAAGTCTTTAAATGAGATAGTTTCTGAAACAATTGATTTTGAATTTCCATTATATAAATTAAGTGAAAAAATATCAGTCCTAGAACTTTTTCATGGTCCAACTATGGCATTTAAAGATGTTGGAGCAAGGTTTACATCAAGGGTTTTAAGTTATTTTAATTCTTCAGAAAAAAAGAAGGTTACGGTACTTGTCGCAACTTCAGGTGATACAGGAGCTGCCGCTGCCAGTGGCTTTCATGGTGTGAAAGGAGTTGATGTTTTTATTTTATTTCCTAAGGGGAGAATATCAGCTGTCCAAGAGAAACAGATTACTACGTTATCACATAATATATATCCAGTAGAGGTTGACGGGTCATTCGATGACTGTCAGGAGATGGTAAAAGATGCTCTTACTGACAAGGATTTAATAACTAAGATTAATTTCACCTCTGCAAATTCAATTAATATTTCTAGGTGGATACCTCAGACACTGTATTACTTCTTTGCCTATAAACAGATAGAGAAAAAAAAAGAAGATCTTATTTTTTCTATACCTTCTGGNAATTTTGGTAATTTATTTGCCTGCCTTGTTTCATCAGGAATGGGTCTACCAGTGAAGAGGATAATAGCATCCAATAATCTTAACGACACATTTACCAAATTTATCAATTCAAATAAATATAAACCTTCAAANTCCATAAGGACCATTTCAAGTGCCATGGATGTTGGTGATCCAAGTAATTTTGTTAGGGTCTTAGAGTACTTNTCAAATCAAGGNACNGAAATGAAAGAATTTATAAGTGCTTACAGTATAGGAGANAGAGAGACAAAACTAGGAATAAAGGAACTTAAGGAGAGGTATGATTATGTATGTGATCCTCANGGAGCAGTGGGCTNCATGGGAATAAAAAANGATAAGGAGTTAAATAATAATTTTAACTATATCTTTTTGGAGACGGCACATTATTCAAAGTTCATGGAAGAGATGAAGNACGTTATTTCTTCNTCNNTTTCTTACCCNGANAGGATTAAAAAAGTCTTATCACAAGAAGGTAATTGTTATAAAATAAGAAAGTATTCNGAGTTNAAGNATTACATTAATNTGACTANTTCNTAATAATTTTTATAAAAACNNTCTCCTNTTTTTTNTATATATTTGATTTTTTAGAAAAAACAAATTTAAATTATGAGAAAATTATTATTAGCATCCCTAATCTTATTTTATGGATGTAACACAAACCCAGAATACAAGGCTAACTTAGAGTTGGCTAAGAAATGGGTTCAGGTTTTTGAAAATCAAGACATTGAACTTTGGAAAGAGATAATGTCTGAAGACCTTCTTGACCAAGCACCCCTATACGGTATGGGTGAGGTTGGCTACGCAGCATCACAACAAGTTGCTGAATTCTATATAAACAATTACACGGATGTTAAGTTTAATGATCCTGTATGGTTACCAGGTATTGACACAGGTTCAATGACACTTGACGGTAGCGTCAGAGCTTATGGCGTCTGGACAGGAACAAGTAATTCAACNGGAAGGACTTTTACTCTTCCTTCGTATCATAACTTTGATTTTGCTGGAGGTAAAATTATTTACACAGGTGAATATTTTGACGCAACTGGGATGGTTAATGCTGTCGGTCCTGTTGACAGAAAAGTTGTTATTGCAACTTTAAAAGTNAAGAANGGAAATTATGAGA
Source organism: Marinoscillum sp. (assembly GCA_002692105.1). Classification (GTDB taxonomy): domain Bacteria; phylum Bacteroidota; class Bacteroidia; order Cytophagales; family MED-G16; genus MED-G16. The sequence continues at coordinate 9,059 of NZKG01000004.1, forward strand.
ANGTTAAGGAGATGTTAGATTCAGAAGATGGGTTACCNACAACNAGAGCNTATGANGGTTGTAGCCANNTAGAAGCAACATNTAATGAAGAAACAAATACATATTTTATCATTGAGTACTGGGATTCATTTGAAAAATATGATACNTATTTAANTTGGAGATTAAATGATGATCCNAGNGGAATTGCTGATGAGTTATCTAAATATCTTGTAGGTGGTTCTGACGGATTAGTACCTCATACAAATAATGTTGGTTATAAGTTTTACTAAAACCAGTTTATTTTATAAGAAAAGGTCTTCTATTAGAAGGCCTTTTTTTTTGTCTGAATATAAAAATTTCTGTCTGTGTCTATCGTATTTACTTTTGTCCTATATTCTTTCCATTTATTTTTTGGATATAATCTTGTCTTCTCTCCATTTAATAAAATATCTATAGGCATATCAAAATTATCAATAGTATTTGACCATCTATAATTAAACCGGTTCTCGTCAATTTTATATTCAAAGACTGGTATCCTTACGTCTCTGAGGTATTGATTAAAAATATACCTTAGGTCTATTCCAATAGATTGAGAGATAAATTCTTCAACCTGATNNGATGATACAGTTTTATGATAAAACTTTTCATTTAGTCCCCTAAGTGTCTTTCTCCACAGCTCATCGTTATTAGTAATTTGTCTTATTGTGTGTAGAAGGTTTGCTCCCTTTGAGTACATATCTTTTGAACCATTCTTATTGACGCCATAAGGACCAATTATTGGCTTGTCATTTTGAATTCCTTCCCTTGTGCCAATAGTGTAATCAGCTCCAGCATTTTTCCCAAAATGATAATCAAGAAATAGATTCTCAGAGTAAGCTGTAAAACCTTCGTGAACCCACATATCGGCAATATCTATGTAGGTGATGTTATTAGCAAACCACTCATGTCCAGACTCATGAATAATTATGAAATCAAATTTTAAACCCCAACCTGTATCAGACGGGTCTCTACCTAGGTACCCTTTTAAATATTTATTTCCGTATGTAATAGAACTCTGGTGTTCCATGCCAAGATACGGTACTTCTACAAGCTTATAACTGTCTTCGTAGAATGGGTAAGGTCCAAACCAGTACTCAAAAGCATCGAACATTTTAGGGACATCTTGAAAATGGATTTTTGCTTTTTCCTCATTATATCTAAGTACATAATAGTCAATATCTAATAAGCCCTTTTCACCTTTGTATATTTCAGAGAATTTAACATAATCTCCTATGTTTACATTTACTCCATAGTTGTTAATCGGGTTACTAACAAACCAGTGGTATGTAGCTGTTTTGTTATCAGGATATGTAATTTCCCTTAGCCTGCCGTTAGAAACATTAACGAGATTATTTGGTATGTTGACACTAATAAGCATGCTGTCTACCTCATCGTACATATGATCTTTATTTGGCCACCATACGCTAGCTCCAAGTCCTTGACAAGAGGTAGCTATGAAATGATTTCCTCTCTCATCTTCATCCCAAGAGAAACCTCCATCCCATGGAGCTCGAACTGCTACTTTAGGATTTCCTCCATAACTGATTTTAATTTCATTTACTTGTCCTGAGATCTGTCTTTTTTTCAGATAAATAAAGAAGGCGTTACCTTCCCTTTTGAATTTTAATTTTTCTCCTTCCTCTAAGACTTGGGTTATTTTAAGGGGCTCTTGAAGATCAATTTGCATCACCTGATTCTCTTCTAGAACCTTATACTTAACTGTATTAAATCCCTCAATATATTTTTTTTCTGGATCGACTTTGATATCTAAGTGGTAGTAATTTAAATCCCACCATACTCTCTCATTTGTTATGCTTCCCCTGAGACTATCTTGCCTATTAAAATCTTTTCTCTCAGCAAAAATATCTTGGGAATAAGAATCTATATTATAGAAAATAAATAATATTAAAATGTACCTTATCATAGAGAATTGATTTAGGTAAATATAAGATTAAAAATTATCTTCTAGATGATTCTGCTATTTCCTTAAAGTCAATATTTCTATATTCAAATCTTACCGTCTCAAATAGTTTGAAAGAGAAGGAGTCACTCCAGTCTTTATGGAATGATAGTGTCAATTTTTCTGGTGGGTGAACAACAAAAACCACCTCGTAAAGGTCATCAACTTCACCAGGTAGAGATATGTTTCTGGCATAATGAAAATTATCTATTAAGTTTAGATGTGGTATTAAATCAATAAAAGTTCTTTGCCCTGTATTTTCATTAGTAATTATTGCGTTAATATTAAGGTACGGGACAAAGCCACCTGGTGGTGTACCACTAGGGATATTTTTATCACCCCAGTTTACTCTTGCCTCAATGTGTACATTTGTGAGGCTTTCATCTAAATTATTTGATTTTGGGAACACAATATCTTTGACTGCGCCCTCGAAAATAAATACTATTCCAGGCTCTAATCTTTCCTCCCCAATAACTAATTCTTGTGAATAGACGTTTAAGTAGGTAATTAAGTAAATTAGAGTTATTATATATTTCATAACTTATTAAAATTTTATGCTAAAAAGGGTTGACCATATATTTGATACGATTTTTTCTATTAAAAGTCAGAAAAGTTTTGAAAAATATATTTTAATTCTTGCCACTGGAGGTTTCATTTTACATTTACTTCTCATTTTCCTAAATAAATACGGATACATAAACTTTACTTTCAATGATACTCTACTCTTAGACCCAATATCAGCACTTTACACACCATTCTCATTTATATTAGTATACGAGGCTTATCTTCTAATTTATTACCTACCAAATTCTTTCACAGTAACAGTTGTTAAAGAATATGAAATAATATCTCTTATTCTAATTAGAAAAATATTTAAAGATTTTCCCTTGGTTGATCTTGATGTGCCCTTTTTTTCAAATGAAAATAATGTCCAACTCCTCTACGACATATCAGGTATTTTAATTGTTTTTTTCCTTATTTTCCTTTTCAAAACTACAGCTGGACGGCCAAAGACAATCAAGCCAGATGCAAGACTTAAAAAATTTATAAGTCAGAAAAAGTTTATATCGATTTTACTCGTTCCAATTTTATTGACACTAGCTATTTGGAGCTTCTACAGTTGGGTAGATTCATCCATATTATTAAATGGAAGCGTGCAGAATTTGAATTATCTATTCTTTGTTGATTTCTTTACTATCCTTATTCTAGTTGATGTGTTTATACTTTTAATTTCTTTTAGGTACACGGAACGATATTCACAGCTGATAAGGAATACTGGATTTATTATCTCCACAATTTTACTTAGATTATCTTTTGCAGCTACTGGTATAGTAAGTGTTGTTTTAATTGCTTCTGGAATACTTTTCGGTCTCATCATTTTAGCTATTTTTAAGAGAATGGAAAAGGTCAAGTACCTAGGTTAAAATCTATATTTTTTAATTATATTATTAACCATATTTCTTAGATTTGAGCTATCAATGAAAAATATATTAGTATTAATACTTATTTTTTTATTTTCAGGAGATGCATTTTCTCAGAGGAAGTACATCAAACCAGAATTTGTTAAGAATTGGAGTAAGCCTGGGAGACACCCAGATCATATTGTCTTAAATTTTTCTGAGGATCCTGCTACTACAGTTAGTGTAACGTGGAGGACAAGTAAAGAAGTAAAATCTGCTTATGGTGAGATAGCTAGAGCACACGCTAATCCTGCCTTTATTGGTAGAGCAGAGGTATTTGATGCAACGACTGAAAATATCAATTATTCAAATGTTGTAGGTATATTCGATAGAGACGATCCTAAAAAAAACACTTTTAATACAATCAATCATAATTATCACTCAATAACATTCAGGGACTTAGAGCCTAATACAGTTTATGGATATAGAGTGGGGGACGGCAAGATATGGAGTGAGTGGATACAGTTCAAAACTGCTCATAAAGACAACTCTCCTTTCTCTTTCTTGTACGTAGGTGATGCTCAAAATTATGTTCTGGAGTTGTGGTCTAGGTTAATAAGAGAGGGTTATAGGAAAGCTCCAGATGCAAGCTTTATTATACACGCAGGAGATCTTATTGACGACGCTCATGACGAACATCAGTGGCACGAGTGGTTTATGGCTGGTGGATATATTCACAGGACCCTTCCTTCTATGATGGTTCCGGGTAATCATGAGTACCGTCCTTTTGTTCAGCAAGATATTGATGAGAATATAAAGAGATTATCTGTCCAGTGGAATAAACAGTTTACTCTCCCAAATAACGGAGTTATGGGTATTAAGGAGACTAACTACTATATTGACTACCAAGGTGTAAGGTTCCTATTTCTTAATAGTAACATGATGATTGAGGAACAGGCAAAGTGGTTAGAGCAAGTTCTAAAGAATAATCAAAATAAGTGGACAGTCGCAACATTCCATCATCCAATATTTTCAGCATCAAGAGGTAGAGATAATGAGGAGCTAAGGACACTCTGGAAGCCAATATTTGACAAGTATGGTGTTGATATTGCTCTCCAAGGACATGACCATACGTACACGAGAGGAAGAGTTCAACCATATGAACAAAATCTTTTATCTGGTCAGAATGTTAAAGATGCAACAGGTACTGTGTATGTTGTCTCAGTGAGTGGAGGAAAGATGTACAAAGTAAAACCAGGTTGGGAGCAGTACGAAGCTCTTAGAGATAAGGTAGGGAATAATAAACAATTATTCCAGGTAATATCAGTAGATGGGGATAAGTTATCATATAAGTCTTACACTGCCATAGGTGAATTATTTGATGCATTTGATATTATAAAAAATAAGGATGGCGTAAATTTATTTGTAGAGAGAAAGAACGAGGCTCTCTAGTCAAAAAGGGGTATTGAAGTTGCTCCTCCTAATTTTTCAGTAGTAATTGCTGAAGCTTTTGAAGCTCTGATCATACTATCTTTAACTATCATTTTATTGGAAATTGATGACACATAATATCCGATGTATGTGTCTCCTGCTGCAGTAGAATCAATAGTATCTGCCTTAATAGCATCAACTATAATTTCATCTTTATTATCAAAATAAATAGATCCTTTATCACCTAGTGTAATTATATGTTTGATTTCTGGAAATTTCTCTAGAAGTTCTCTCTTAATCTCTTCAATTGTACTTTTACCTGACAAACTTTTTCCTTCTACCTCATTATAAATTAAAGTATTAACTTTTTTAAGAGGATAATCCAATACTTCCTTAGAATAGGGAGCTGGATTAAATATTATTTTCATTCTCTGGGAATAGGCTCTATCAATAATTTCAGGTATTCTATTAATCTCATTCTGAATAATTAGTATATCATCCTCCCTAAACTTTGATATTGTTTGGTCTATTTGTTTAGATGTTATCTCCAGGTTTGAACCACCATGAATTAGTATAGAGTTTTCACCATTAGTATTAACNTGNATTATTGCATGTCCAGTTGGTTCATCTACATAGTAGATATTACTAGTATCTACTNTCCATTCATTAAGCTGTTTCTTTATTTTTTCGTCGTTTTTNTTTATNCATCCTGCATGATAGATNTTTGATCCTGATCTTGAGACAGCNACACTCTGATTTAAACCNTTACCACCTAAAAACTCTTTAAAATCATTTGTTTTAATTGTTTCACCCGGATTAACAAATTCATTTACTGAGTAAACGTAATCTTTATTTATCGAACCAAAATTTAAAATTTTCATTCTTTAAGGCTTGATTTTAATATTTTTAAAAAATTTTCTCTCGAAACTTTTGTCGCTAGTTTAACTTTCCCTGAATCAATAAATTTATAAGTATCTCTTCCCCTTTTATCTCCATTGAGAATGATTTTAACTTTACAATTTTTAAAATCAGTTTCTTTCTCATCAATCATGACCGCCACTGCAAGTGGATCAGCTAAATCAATTTTATGTTCATTATATTTTATCTTATAATATTCTAAGCCTCTTCTCTGAATATTGATTGCAAAATTTGATATTCTATTATTCAAAGCCTCAAGTTCAATAAAATTACTTTTATCTAGAAAACCATAAATTTGTGTGACATCCCATGCAATTACTTTAACATTAATACCGGAGTTAAGAACTATATCAGCAGCATCTGGGTCTACCCAAAAATTAAACTCTGCAAACTCTGTTATATTCCCCTTACCTTCGCCAATTCCTCCCATGACGTAAAGATATTTAATAAGTCTAAATGCTTCTGGATCTTTTTTATAGACCTCAGCAATATTTGTAAGTGGTCCGATCGCAATAATCTCTAATTCGTTGGGGTACTCTTTCAGAAGAGAAATTATTTTATCTACGGCGTAAGTTTTTCTTATTTTACCTTTTGGTTTGTAAGGTCCTGTGTCTCCAAGGCCATCTTTACCGTGAAAAAATTTAGATGTTTCAAGTTTTCTTTTTAGTGGACCCGATGCACCTTTATAAACAGGTACTTTATATCCACAAAGTTCGCACGTATACAATGCATTTTTGGTTGCTAAGTCAATGTCAACATTTCCTGCAACCGTTGTAACTGCAACAACATCTAAATCTTTGCATTTTAGTGCCATAATTATTGCTATTGCATCGTCAGTAGCAGTATCTGTGTCAATTATAATTTTTCTCACCTTGGCTTAAGATAAGTATTATCTATTAATTATAACTTTAACTTTTAATACTTCTTTATCAACTTGAATATTAAGAATGTATATCCCCTCATCCAGATTTGATATGTTAACATCAGTATATGTACTATTTCTAGTTATATTTTTTGGATTGAATTTCTTACCTTTTATATCAATAAATGAAATACCTTCAACACTATATCTTTCATCTACATTAATCCTAAGATTATCACTTGAAGGGTTCGGAAACACTCTTTTAACAAAGTTTTTACTTTCAATAGATAGTGGTAAAGGTTGATCATCATCAATTATAACTATTGAAAGAGTTAAGAATATCGAATCTTCAATTGACTCAATATTTATGACAGCAAGCTCATTACTTTCGATTTCATCATCCTGAATAGATGTTATATTAAATTCTTGTTCTGTGCTGAGCGCAGGAAATACTAGAGTATCTAAATCTAGTGAGAAGTCTTTTTTATTCTCTGCTAGATCTTCTGGGACAAATGGGCTGTCTTCTACTGATAAACCAAGCATTATATCAAATTTTGAAGGATTACTAAGGGTTAGTTTAATATTTTTTGTTTCAGAATTCTCAGATATAGAATCAATACTTAATGATGCAGAAGCTGTTGGCATTTGATCGTTATCATATAAAGTTCCATAAATTCCTGAATTAATAAACGCGATTTTATCAACAGATATTCCAACAATTCCAGCCAAAAGAGTTTCATTTTTTTCATAAATATTATCATTTATAGCATGCATATTTAGGATAATAGAGTCTTTTCCTTTCTCCCATATTAATGTTTTTAGATCTGCTACTGAATCATCCTCATAAATAATTATCCAGTCCTTACCATATTCAGCATATGAATCACTAACAATTGTATCAAACTCTAATATAATATTTTCGTCGTGTGCACCATCTTCTAAAAGAAATGAAATTGAAATATTTGTTGAGTCTTCGTATAAATTATTTCCACTCATACTGATTTTTGTGTTAACGTTCTTACTCATGAAAGTCCAAGGGTAGTACCTTGGGTACCAACCATCATAACCTGCTTCCCATGGTTCTATTCCGTATTCAAAGGCACCAATATCCGGAGATGATCCAACTGTATCCATCGGTATTTCTTCAATAAATATTCCTGCATCAATTAGTGGTGAGCCATTAAGGGGCATAAGGGTAANACTATCAATTAAATTATATATTGTATTATCAATNTTTGATTCATCAATACTAGAAGTTCTAACAGAGTCCCATCCATTCCAATTATTTGAGGATGTCCCAGGTACTGGGTAGTCAGCTACTCCATTTCCATCTCTATCTTCGTAGTTGCTATTGCTTCTGTGACCAGAAAGTTTGTCAACTAAGTTATTTAATGTATTTGTATTAAGATTGGAATTTTCTTCATCAAGGATAATTATNCCATTCTTATTACTTCCTAATTACTGTATTNTTTGCAATNTANTGNTNATCACCNTTNANCATTATACCACTNGTATTNATTGCNACATTATTATACATTTTTCCTCTCTGTCCAGCAGCNGNTGGGTCATCGCCNGGNGCGTCNTAACGCAAGGCAAGTTTAGGAGTGTCATGGATATANTTATGATGTACCTCTGAGTCAGCAACATAGTTCCTTGTTCCTTGAAATACAGATCCATCAGACTGAAGTGCGCCAGTCCTCGTTACTTTGTTATAAGAAAACTCACTCCTCTCACCAGGTGTCAATGTTGCAGAAGCTTGTACATCACTTATNGAATTTTTACTGAAAATATTTTTATCTCCATTAACATAAAAAGATACCATAAGCCCTGGAAGCTCCGAGACAGAATAATCTATGTACTGAAAAATATTATTTTCTATCTTATTATTATCACCAAATACTCTGAGAGCATCCCCATCGGTGTAGACAAATAAATTCCTTCTGAAGGTACTGTTATTGACTTTATTAGAAGCACCGCTTATCCCTAAAGATGTTGCTTCCGGAGTCCCTAAATCACCAATCATCCTCTTAGACGTAGATGGGAAAGCAAAATTACAATCTTGGATTACAATATTTTCACTGGAGGAGACTTTAACAGTTGAGGAGAAAAAAAAGAGGTTCTCTATCGTAATATTTTTTGAGTTTTTGATATCAAAAGAATATGTTGACGTCTTTCCTTTAACTTCTAAATCATTCGGATTTGTACCGTCTGTCATAACCCATAAATCTCCATTTTTTGGGTTATGGTACCATTCATTAACGGTATCAACTAAATCAAAGTCTCCTTCTACAAAGAAATAGTGATGCTTGTCTTTGTACTGATTATCAGAAATATTTCTGTCAAAAGTGAACGTATTATTTCCTTGAGCGTGATCAATTTTGCTGTTCCATGTTCTGAATGATCCTAAGTTCAGTATTGCATGGGCTGTATCTAAAGAGTTTGATATTTCTGACATGTCGTGATACTTAGAATCAACAACTACCGTCCCGTTAGAGCTTAAACTTTCATCTCCTTGAGCCCAAGTATCCCAGCTGTAAATGGATTTGTCATTAAATTGAGCGTTTGGCCACCTGGCCATTACCATTTCTTTCCCTTCTATGAATAGTTGCCAAATTGTTGTATCAATGGTTGTCTTATATATGTTGTTTCCAAGATGAGTCCAGTTATATTCACTTAAATCAGTTGTCCCATCAAATATTATATATCTATTAATTATATCTCCAGCACCATACCCTTTAATTGTGATATTTTCTTTACCGTCAATAACAACTTCCTCTCTGAAAATATTTATTTTTTCAGTAACCCTAAACATGATTGTTCCTGAATCAAGTTCTGATAATGCTTTATTTAGTGTTTTGTAAGGAGAGAATGATTCACCTGAGCCTGTGTCATTACCCCATGGCGAGACCCACTTTACAGTATCAGCGGCTTCAGCTAATATATTAGTAATTAAAAAGAGAAAAATAAATAGGATTCTATTCATATTTTCAATCTAGTAAGAATAATTTATTTTCTTCTTGCGTCTATGAAACTTTTAACAAAGAAAATCATAGCATAGACAGTAGAGCTGAGCATTATAAGAATTCTTAAAGTGGCTTCGGTTCTTCCATCTTCAATGGCTCTCATAAGAGGCATAACAAGGGCAAAACCTAATAAAGTAACTAATACTGCAATATGAGCAACCACTTTGTTTTGAGTTTTAATTCCCTTATTTAGAAGGACTAATAATACTCCAATCACAACTGGAATTAGAGAAGTGGGAGACCCAGATTCAAAATAACCCCAACCACCCATGGTAATTAGAAGGATAGCGTTTACCAAACTAGCGTTATGTGCATTCATTTCTTTTCTCTTTTATCTACGATGTCATTCATTTCTTTTGCCGTGAGGAGAATCCAAACAATAAAAGAGACAGATACAATACCTGCCCAGATAAGAATAAAATTATCAATTATAAAATCAGACATAGTTAGTTTACTTCTACAAATCTTTCTTCTTTTGGTTAAAAACCAAAATAAAAAGAAGAATAGTTGGTGCCCAAAGACCTAGGAATACTGCTTTCAATGGCTCGTCATTGAAAAAAAACATTTCAGAAACAACAATAGTAACTAAAACTAAAATAAGTAAAACCATTTCCAATGGTCTAAAAAGCTTCATAAATTTAAACATAACTATAATTTAAATTATTTAATGTGAGAAAAATTTCTCTTANTCTTATATATACTCTAAAAGTCTATAATTTGTTGCCTTAATTTTTTTTTTAGCCAAATACTTCTGAATTTTTCACTTTTGTCATATACCTCAGACTGTTTAACTGGATTAAAGGCCCAATTTCTAACATTATTTCCAACACCGGCCATGTACATCCAATTACACCAATTACTTGCGACATCATAATCAATAAGTTTATTTTCGAAATATGCAGCACCCCATTTCCAGTTTAAATCGAGTTCATTTATTAAATAGCTGGCTACATTCTGTCTCCCCCTATTGCTCATGAAACCTGTAGAATTAAGTTCTACCATATTTGCATCAATAAACTCTTGGCCTGTTTCACCATTTCTCCATTTATTGAAATTTTTAATATTAGAATTAAAATTTCTATTAAAAACATTACCATTAATTCCATTTAATAGAAAAATATTTTTTCCTCCTTTTCTGGCAACATATCTAAAAAACTCTCTCCACATTAACTCAAAAATAAGCCAGTACGTTGAAGAGTTTTTTTTAATTTCTTTCTCATATCTCTTCACCTCATGATAAATAGTAACTGGAGATATACATCCCAAAGAAAGATAAGCAGAGAATTTGGAGGAATATTCTGTCCCGACTAGTCNGTTTCTAGTATTCTTATAGTTTGCAATATTATGAGTTTCCCATAGATATGATTTAACTCTTTTAATTGCCTCTTTTTCTCCACCTTTAAATGGATGTGCACTGTCTTTATTATTCTCTATATTATCAATTACAATTTCTGATGTTAAAGTAAANTTGAGCCCTTTATAAACTTTTTTAGTACTGGGCAATTCTCTAATTATTTCTCTTACACTTGAATTTTTTTCTACTTTTTTTCTGAAAGGAGTGAAAATTAGGGGGAGTGTTTCCAAGTTAAAAGGAATCTCTTTCTCTTCAATTAGATGTGCGTCTTCAAACATCTTTAGTTCAAATTTAATATCTGATAACTTTTTTTCATCTCTTTCCTCATACCATCCGACTTCTTTTGAGCAGTAGATAGAATTAATATCTAACTTTTTTCTAATTTCCTCAAATATTTCAATTTTATCTCCCTCAAGTATGTGGAGGAACATATCTTTTAACTTCAAACTATTTTTTAGTTCTAATACTGACTCATCATGAAATTTTTTTCTAAACCTTCCCATTTCGCCAATATTTAAACCTTTTGGATTAAATGTATTATAATCTTTAATGTAAATCATAATAAGCTCGTCGTTGTCTCTGATAGCATTATACAGAGATGGGTTATCATATATTCTTAAATTTTTTCTAAACCAGTATATAGCCCTTTTCATTTATCTAATTTTTTTAGGAATAATCTAGCTTTCTCAAGATGATTATTTTTTTTTGACTCTTCCATCCTGTCAAATGAACTTATAAGCATCCTCATCCTTGGGTTTTTACTAAAAAAATCCCTCTGATTATTCATGAAGTTCCAAAATAAACCATCCCATATTTCACACCATTCACCTCTCTTATAATCGCTCATCTTCAGAACATAGCTGCTGCCACTTATGTATGGTTTCGTCGACATCAATCCCCCATCTGCAAATTGACTCATTCCATAGACGTTTGGTACCATGACCCAGTCATATGCATCTATGTATAATTCCATAAACCATCTGTAAACCTCATCAGGATCAAACTCACATAGAAGCATAAAATTTCCTATCACCATCAACCTTTCGATATGATGTGAGTACGCCGATTTAATTACTTTTTTGATAGAATCGTCAACAGGCTCGATACCAGTAGTACCATTATAAAAGGATTCTGGAATTTTTCTAGAAAAACTCCAGAAGTTATGGGTTCTCTCATAGGATCCTTTTACCTCATAAACTCCTCTTATAAATTCTCTCCAACCTATAATTTGTCTGATAAATCCTTCACACGAGTTTAGAGGAATATTAAATTTTTTATAAAATCTGATTGACTCGTTAATTATAAATTTAGGATTTAATAACCCGGAGTTTATAAGAGGTGAGAGAAGACTGTGATTTAAAACTCTCTCATCTTTGACAAGAGCATCCTCATAAGGACCAAAATCATGAAATCTATTTTTTAAAAAATCTGTAAACCATTCTTTTGCACTCTCAAAATCAAACGGATAGACGATGTGGTCGTGTATTTCACCTACGTTTCCATCAAATTCTTTCTCGACATAAGCTTTTGCCTCTTTATAAATTATATTTTTTTCTGGATAAGGTATTGCTGGTGGTTCTTTGTCTTTTGGNAANCNCATCCTATTCATGTCGTCGTATGACCACTTTCCACCCTCNGGATTACCATTATCAATTAATATTCCTAAATCAATTCTCTGTTCTTTGTAGAAACTCATGTGAAAAAACTTTTTCTTATCCTCCCTAAAAAATTTTTTCATGAGCTCTTCATTATTTATAAATGAAGGATTCTCATATAATGCGCTTTCAATTCCTTTCTTCTCACATGAGGATTTTATTCTTCTCTCAAGATAATTGTCGACAGGATTTATTAGATGAATTTTATTAATGTCACCTTCAAGAGATAAAATAAATTTTCTTATGTCAGATATCTCCTCAGAAGATTCAATATAATTTACGTTTATCTCTAACCCTTCTAGAAAATTTTTGTATTGCATCATCGATGACCTATGAAAAAGTAGTTTCTGTCTGTGGAAATTAAAGTGCCTGAAGAAAAGATTCTCTTCAATTATATACGTATCAAGTTTAAGTTCATGAATAATTGACTCCTCAAATAGTTGATTTGGAAAGACTAGTGAAATTTCTCTTTTCATTGTAGCGCCTCCTTATAAGTTGAGAGACACCTCTCCCTAGCATATTTATGATTTACTATTTCTTCCGGATAATTTGACTCATTAAGTTCTGGTATCCACCTGTTAACGTACTCTCTATTTTTATCAAATTTCTTTTGTTGCTCGTAAGGATTGAAAATTCTAAAGTAAGGTGCTGCATCTACACCACACCCAGCGACCCACTGCCAGTTACCAACATTACTAGCCTTCTCAAAATCAAATAATTTTTTTGCGAAATATTCTTCACCTAGTCTCCAGTCAATGAGTAGGTGTTTACATAGGAAGCTTCCAACAATCATTCTGACTCTGTTATGCATAAAACCTGTCGAATTTAGTTCTCGCATTCCTGCATCAACAATTGGGTACCCAGTCATCCCATTACACCAAGCATCAAACTCCTCCATATTATTTCTCCAATTTATTCTTTCATACTTTTCCTTAAATGACTTGTCTACGGTTGTTGGAAAATGGTACAGTATCTGGATAAAGAATTCTCTCCATATAAGCTCTTTGAGGTAAGTATTATCAGAACTTTTTAATCCTATCTTAACAATTTCTCTTACACTTTTAGTGCCAAACCTCAGATGCACACCTATTTTACTTGTGCCCTTAATCCAAGGATAATTTCTGTCTTCATCGTAATTATCAATAATTCTTTTTTCTAAATTATATTTGATTGGAGTGATCGCATTATCAACAATTTTAGAATCCTCTGAAGAGATATTCAAACTATTTGAATCCACTAAATTATTTAGAAGAGATATTGAATCAAATGATTTTGTCATACTAGGGTCAAAATTCATTAACCATTTTCTTGAGAAAGGTGTATACACGACGTACGGTTTGCCGTCATCTTTTACAATATTATTTTCTTCAAATATTACATGGTCCTTGAATGAGTGTGAGGAACATCCTCTCTCTAATAAATAGTCAGAAATTTTATTATCTCGCTCAAGAGCATATGGCTCGTAGTCTTTATTAAAATATAATGAATCAAAATCATATTCAGATTTTAAACTCTTTACTACAGATAGTGGATCTCCAAAAAATGTATATATCTTTTTTCCGATTTCAGAAAGTTTATTATTTATGATTTGAATCTGGTCATTAATAAATTTTAGTCTGTGATCCCCAGGGTCAAGATTGTTAATTATGTTGCTATCATAAATAAAAATGGGCATTACCTCACCACCATTTTGAAGCGCCTTGAATAGAGCATGATTATCGTGTAACCTCAGATCTCTTCTATACCAAAAAATAGACTTAATAGACATTTTTAACTATTTTTTTGTTTTTATTTCTTCTGCACTTTTCAGAGCAGTACTTAACGTCATCCCAACACTTCCTCCATTTCTTTCTGTACGAGAATGGCCTCTCGCATACTTCACACGTTTTAGAAGGCAAAAAAGTTTTTCTCATCAGAATGGTAAGTCATCTTTCCTAGCGTAGGGATATTTAGATATTTTATTAGTCTCATAGTAGGTGTCTAGTCCAGATATACATACAGAACTTAAATTATGATAGTCTAATGAACCTTCCTCATCTATGAATTTTTCATCAATTATAATTTTTTGAACTTCTCCAATAATTAGAATTGTGTTATTTGTTTCTATGTTTTTTTCTTCAACCAACTTCATTCCTATTTTGATCTGGCTCTCTTTAACAAATGGCGCATCGAAGTCAACAATATATTCTTCCTCAAAATTACAAAAGTCAAATTCTGATTCATCATCACCAAACTTTGCTGAAGTGTAGTGCGCTCTTTCAACCATAACTTTTGAAATATGATTTATGGTATAGGACTTATTATCGATAATATTTTTATATGTATCTCTTGGTACGGTATTGGGACGTGTGACAATTCCTATTAGAGGAGGCTTTGATCCTAAATGAACTACTGAACTGAAAATTGCAAGGTTAGAGATGCCACCTCTAGACTTAGTTCCGATGAGGTTAGCAGGCTTATAACCTGTTACGCTATTTATCAAATTGAGTCTATAAATCTTGCTAAACTCTGCTATTTTTTTACTATCAATAATATGCATTTTAAATTTTTAATGTTGACATCCCGGCGTCAACTCTTAAAATTTGTCCTGATATACTTCTAGCCTTTTCAGATAGTAGGAAAGTGGCCATCGATGAGATATCTTCCGCCTCACATATTCTTTTGAGGGGATGTTTATTAGCAATATTTTCCTCAATCTTTTCATTTCTGAGTATTCTACTAGCAAGATCTGTTTTCGTTAGTGTAGGGGCTATACAATTGACCCTCACCTTTGGAGCAAATTCAGCTGCAAGCGTTTTAGAAAGTCCTTCAACTCCAGCCTTAGCTACTGAAACAGATGAGTGGAAAGGCATCCCCTGGTTTACAGCAACTGTACTGAATAAAACCATAGAAGCATTTTCATGTGACTTAATAATACTTATGTATTTCTTAATGCACCTTACAGCACCCAATACATTAATTTCAAAATCATTTTTATAATCATCTTCAGTAATTTGACTAAAAGGTTTTAAGATAATTGATCCAGGACAATATACTAATGCATTTATATTATCTATATCAGGGAGATCTCCAGATATTACATCAACATTAAACTCTTGTAGGTTATTATCATGTATACCAGAGCCATTTCTGGATACGCTGACACACTCTCTCCCGAGACTAAGTTGTTCTTTAATTATATTATTACCAATTCCTCTGCTTCCACCAATGACAAGTACTCTACTCATTTTATAAATAATTTATTTAACATTTTTTTTCTATACTCAAAGATTTTATTCAATTGCCAGATAATTAGCTTTCCACCAAATACTCGTCCAAGAAATCCGAGTGGGAGTTTGTATTTGACAATATCGTGGGCATATATCCCCTCGTTATTTTCTTCAAAAATATGTTCGTGTTCCCACAAACTAAATGGTCCAGATATCTGTTTGTCTGTAAATGAAAAAGGTTTTTCAACACTTGTAATTTTAGTTGTCCATCCCACTCTGAAGAATGGAAATGGTGAGACCCTGTATTTAATAATTTGTCCTTCGTACATTTTACCAAAGTCAGTAAGGATGTTAAAGTTCATATGTTCAGGAGTTATCTTTGATAAGTTCTTTGGAGAAGAAAAAAAATTCCAGCTTTTCGATAGTGTAATAGGGAGCTTTTGTTTGGTCCTTAAAGTATATGTCTTATCTTTCTTGCTGTAGCTAATCATCTCAAAATATTTAACTCAAAATGGTCTCGATTACTGTTATAAAAGTTTTTAACAATTATAATTTCATCTTTGGTAACAAAATCTAATTTTTTTTGGCTTATGTTGTCTCGGAGTGTTTTATTATAAGTAAAACCATAACCCTCAACTACACCACTTTTTACGGATACAAATGGATAAGGTTTGTCATGTTTCTTATTAATTAGAGCAAAGCTTTTGTTTGGTAATGTAAGAGACTTTATCATGTCATTAAATCTCTTATTATAATCAATTGCAGTTTCCTCACAGAAACATTTATGGGTTTTAGATTTCGAAGAAAAAGAAAAGCAACAATACTCGCTCTTAGATATACTATTAATCTTTTTACATAATTTGAATTTATGGGATATGTATTCGATGAAAGATTTTGCTGATCTNNTNGATTTAAAACTNGTTATACTTTTGTCTATTTCTTTTGTTATTTTTAATCCAAAGAATCCGTATTCATTCTCATATTTNTTNATGTGGATNGCTCTCTTTTTTTTTCTTAACTTTTTATTAAGTATTGGTTTATTTCTCTTTATTTCCTGTGATTCAATTAAAAGGGCAATTAACTCACATCTTGTCACAAGATATCTTANATGATTAAACCTTAATCTGATTTTATCTGACTTGTAAGATTTTGAGTTTAANTGCTGTGATATTCTTTTATTTAAATCTAAACTTTTTCCGATATATATAGGTATATTGTTGTTATCTATGAAATAATATATACCTGTCTTCTTAGGTACTTCATTTATATCATAGATTTTTTTTGATAGTATTAAACTCATTAATGAGATTGAACGAAATAATAAAAAGATAGTTAGATGGTAGCAAAACAAGCATTATTTTTAGTATTAACATTATGTGCACTTGTATACATTACGTTTGGAACNGACGTGTTCGACACTTCCTTTACTGATGAGCAGTATGCGGCACTTGTGACAATGACAAANCTTTATTTGGGATCTGCAATATACTGTTTTGTGGTTAGCGAACTTGCAAAAAATTATAGCCAAGTAGATAAATTTTGGAGCCTTATACCTATTGCATATGTTTGGTATTTTGCAAATGCTTCGGGCTTCGATGATAGAATGGTTATGATGGCAATTTTGGTTACNTGTTGGGGTGCTAGANTGACCTATAACTTCGGGAGAAGGGGTGGATTCAGTATTTANTTCTGGAAGGGAGAGGAAGATTACAGGTGGGTTGAGGTTAAGGCGTCAATGCCTTTTCTGTCTTCAAGATTTACGTGGGGTCTCTTTAATTTATTCTTTATNTGTCTCTACCAGATGGGACTAATTTTTCTTTTCTCACTACCAATCCTAGCTGCGTGGCAGGGATCAGAACCATTCGGNACTATGGATTACCTCATTGGTGGGTTTATGTTTGCCCTGATAGTTATTCAATATATCTCTGATCAACAGCAATACGAATTCCAAACTGAAAAGTATAGAANAATAGAAAATAATGAGAAGTTAGATGGTGACTATAAAAGAGGTTTTGTGACAACTGGTCTGTGGTCTTTTTCAAGACATCCAAACTTTGCTTGTGAGCAGTTGATATGGATTACTTTTTATCTGATAAGTGCTTCTGCAAACGGAACTTGGTTAAACTGGTCAGTAGTGGGTTGCATCTTACTAGTAGTATTATTTTATAATAGTGCTGTTTTTAGTGAGGGAATCAGTTCAAGGAAGTACCCTGATTATAAGAAATATCAAGATAATGTACCTATGTTTCTAGGTTTTGCTAATAAAAATTGGAAGTAGATTTTTATTTTTTAAAATTATACCATTCAATTTGTACTCCGGCTTCTTTAAACATTTGCCTGCTCCTATCTCCTGAGTCTAACCATTTCTGCGACTGAGCTCCTCCTCCTTCCATGACGTATATTTTTATTATTCCAGCATTGATTATACCTCTTGCACAGTCTGCACACGGTATCCCACAGGTAAGGTACATGGTACAATCTTTTGTAGAAACACCTATCCTTGCTGCATTATAAATTGCATTTCTCTCTGCGTGTTCAAACCAAAAATACTTTTCAGGCTTCTCCTGTCTTTCAGTAAGATTATCCTCGATCCCTCTTGGGAAAGAGTTGTAACCAGTAGAGACAATCTCTTTNTCTTTCCCAACTATCACTGCTCCAATTTGTGTGTTTTTATCTTTNGATTTTTTTTTAACNTCTTCAGCTATNTTATAAAAATATTCAACCCAGTCCATCATATATATTTTTTAATAAGNGATTGTGTTGCTTCTACACCTTCATGTGGTTCGAGGTAATCTCCTTTTCCTCCAAACATTTTCATTACAGCACCCTCGTACTCAATAGTGATAAAACCTTCATANGAAGAATCTGTTATAATATCCATCATCCTAGAGTAATCAGTTGATGTTTCCTCACCCATAGANTTAAACTCNTGAGACTTTGCGCTAANACCCTTAGCAAAAGGTAGAAGTTTTTCCACTCCATTGTATTTATCATATTGATCTTCACAATCACCTGTTATTCCTTCAAAGTTTAANTCACCCCTCTTAACACAGAAGTTATANGANCCNAAATCCGGAAGTGTACCAATAAATTTNCTGTTGATATTTTTCATTAGTCTTCCCAGCCAGTCTGCATCTCCAGTTATCCCTCCATGGTTCTCAACAACAACACTTACCCCCTGACTTCTGCTGTGATTTATAAGACTCAAGATACTTTCAGATGAATTTTCCAAAATTTTATTAGAGTCAGATTCATCAGATCTGAGATTTACCCTTATAGAGTGACAGCCAATTTCAGATGCTACGTCAATCCAGTACTTGTGGAAATCAACAGATTGATCTCTTTCACTTTTTTTTGATGATGCTAAGCTAGGCCCATTTTCCATGGTCTGTAGATCAATGTTATCAACAAGAATAATTAGGTTTTCTACTTCTTGATCTTTAGATCTGGAATTCAAGTCCCTGATAAAATATTTATCTTTTTCCTTTCCCATAAAAGCTATGGACCAGTACTCGGCACCCCTAATGTTATATCTTTTTTTTATCATTTCTGGAAACATTAATATGTCTAGTTTATTTTGAAATAGGAGCGGAGCGAAAGAGTAGATCTGTAACGCCAAATCAATTTTATTTTTTTCAAATATTTTCCCATAAACACTAGTATCTATTAGCGGAATGGAGGAGAGTGCAAGAGAACTAAATAAAAAATTTCTTCTTGTGTTCTTTTTCATTTTTATTTTAAAATGATTTTTGATTAATTTACGTAAAAATATTAAGTATGAAAAGAAAAGCAAACGTTGTATGGAGGGGAGATGGAGAGAATGGATCTGGTGAGTTAAGTACTGGTAGTGGGGCTATAAAAAATTTACCTTATGATTTTAAGATGAGATTTAAAAATGATGACGGTAAATTAGGTACCAACCCAGAGGAATTAATTGCCGCAGCACATGCAAGTTGTTTTAATATGAAGCTAAGTTTTGTTCTGAACGAGAGTGGATTTTCTCCTGAAACACTTGAGACCGAATCTGTTCTTACGTTTGTCGATGGTGTTGTAGAATCTATTGATCTATCTTTATCTGCTAAGGTTCCTGACATATCAGATGAAAAATTTCAACAGTGCGCAGATGAAGCAAAAGAAAATTGTCCTATATCAGGCTTGTTAAATTGTAAAATATCTTTAACTTCGGCGCTGATACAGTAAATGAAAAAAAACTACTCAATATTTTTCCTTTTAGTCTTCACAACGTTTCTGTTAGGTGATTCACTATCTCATCATCACCATCACGATACTGAAGAAAAAGGAATTGTAACCCACGAAAATTTTCAAGATTGTAATTTATGTTTATTTAGCAATGTAAATTCTAATTCATATACTGGTTATGAATTTAATCCTCATAACTATTTAAATGGTTGTGAAATTTATAACAAATTTTATGAATTAGTATCTTACAACAGATCATTCGATCACAGTATCTCCTTAAGAGGTCCGCCAGTAATATCATAGTAACTATACTCCTGACCTTAGTATAATTTCATAATATTTTTCGGTCACCTTTTTATTAAGCTTTACTTAACATTTAAAAATTTATAAATATGAAAAATATATTTAAACTTAACTATTTATTATTTGCTGTATTAACTCTGTTTGTTTTTACAGCTTGTGAGGAGGACGAAGCTGTCCCTGAGGAAGAGGATGAGATGGAAGTTATTACTGACGTTACTCTAATTTTTACACCTGATGCTGGAGATGTTGTAACTGCTACAGCTCAAGATCCAGATGGTGAAGGTGTACTAGATCTTGTTGTTCAAGATGAAATTAAATTACAGTCAGGAACTAGTTACACTCTTACATTCGATATCATGAATAATTTGGAATCACCTGGGGAAGACATTGGAGATGAAATAGCTGAAGAAGATGATGAGCATCAAGTATTCTTTGCATGGACGGAAGGTGCATTTTCAAATCCAAGTGGAAATGGAAACATAGATAACGCTTCTGATCCTGTAAATTATAATGACTCAGATGGTAATGGAAATCCTTTAGGACTCAATACATCATGGACTGCTAGTAACCCTACAACCGCTGCTTCATTTACTGTAAGGTTACAACATCAGCCAGATGTGAAGACAGCTACTTCTGGTGCGAATGATGGTGATACAGATTTTGAGTTACAATTTAGATTGACAATAGAATAAAGTCTATTTTTTTCTAAAGTCATTATATTACACTCTCTAATAATTTTTAGAGAGTGTATTTTTTTTTACAATAATATATGTGCTTAGTTAAAAGTGAAATAAGACCATCTAGTCAAGGTAAATGTATGTGTGAAAAAAATACATCACACAATTCTCTAATCAAGTCTTGTTGTGTTATTTATTTTCTTTTATTCCTATCACTAGATCTGCAATCTCAAGACACTTGTGATAAAACAATATCTGGTAAGATTATCGATAATGAAACGAATAATCCTTTGCCAGATGTTATAGTNAGAGCAGTAAGCAATTCACAAGTTTTTGGCAATAGAGTTCTTTATAGATCATCTGATAAATTTTCAATTTCAGATGAAAACGGAAAATTTTTGTTAGATAGTTTATGTCCTGAGGAAGATAGCCTAGTCTTTTCCAGAATTGGATACAGGGACTCATTAATTTCTTTAGATGTTGATTTTTGGACCGTTTCATTGACCGAAACATCTGTAGAATTAGAGAATGTACTTATATCTGATGAGAGAGAAAAAAACTTAGGAACTCAGACTCTATCTCAACAATCAATCATCCTTGAAGATCAAGCTGTTGACAGGACCTCATCATTAGCAAATCTTGCTAGTCAAATTGATGGTGTTACTTTTATTTCAACCGGTTCAAACGTAGAGAGGCCAGTTATTCATGGATTATATGGTAATCGAGTATTAGTACTAAATAATTATATCAAGCATGGGTTCCAGAACTGGGGTGACGACCATGCTCCAGAAATTAATATTTCTTCAGTAGAGCGAATTTCAGTTTTGAAAGGTTCTTCAGGTGTTCGTTTTGGTCCTGAGGCGTTGGGAGGTGCAATAATTGTTGAGCCTGATCAAATGAAGTTAAGACAACCATATTATCTCAATATTAATTCAGGATATCAGACGAATGGAAAAGGAACTAATTATAGTATTAAGACAGGAAAGGGTTTTAAAAATTTTGGGTTTAACCTTGGTCTCAGTTATATAAAAATTGGGGATAGACATGCTCCTTCATACACACTAACAAACTCAGGTAAAGATGAAAAAGGACT
The DNA here is from genome assembly GCA_002692105.1 of Marinoscillum sp. Classification (GTDB taxonomy): domain Bacteria; phylum Bacteroidota; class Bacteroidia; order Cytophagales; family MED-G16; genus MED-G16. The sequence continues at coordinate 31,162 of NZKG01000004.1, forward strand.
CAACCTTGGATTTCATTACCACCTAAAAAACTTTGATATAAAGACATATTATAGCTATGTTGGTATTGATCAAGCCTTACTAAAAGCGTCGATGTTCCATAGCGGAAACGCGATCTCAAGAGCTATTAGCTCTGAAATTCCTTTAATTGTTGAACCATTCTCTTATGATATAAATCCACCAAGTCAATGGGTTAAACACCATTTTGCAAAAGTATCAGTAGATTGGTGGTATAACGAGAATGATAAAATCTCACTTATTGCAGGAAGACAATTAAATAAAAGAAAAGAATTTGACATAAGGAGAAGTATTGAGAAGCCAATCATAGATTTAGATTTAACTTCAACTGATTTGATGCTTGAATGGGACCACTCCTTCTCAGATAATTTTGATGGTTTGATTGGATTGCATTTTTTCAATCAAGATAACGATAACAACCCTGGAACTCAAACAACTCCGTTAATACCAAACTATAATACGAATAGGTACAGTTTCTTTCTTATCGAGAATTTAAAATTTGGAAAAAATCTTTTTGAGTTGGGTTTGAGGATAGATAATGAAGATTATAATGTTAGGGGTAGAGAGGTGTCTCAAAATATTTTTAGGGATGAGCATTCATTAACCAATACGACTTTTTCTATTGGTTATGAAAATCAGGTATCAGAAAACTTTTCATTTAGAACAAATTTAGGTTCTGCATGGAGGACACCAAATATGGCAGAATTATACAGTTTTGGCTCACACGGATTTAAAGCCTCTTTTGGTCTTCTGAGGTATTATTATAACGAAGATGAGAAACTTAGAACAGATAAAGTAACTATTATGAGTGAGAGTATTCTTTCTCCTGAGAAATCTTTCAAAATAATAAATGAGTTTGATTATAATTCAGAAAAAAATAAAGTAAAACTTACATTATTCTCAAACTATATTTTGAATTATGTTTTTGAGAGACCTATAGGCTTGTACGGAACCATTAGAGGTCCAATGCCGTATTTCATCTTTGATCAAACTGATGTGCTATTTGCAGGATCAGATTTGACCTTAAAAAGAAAATTCTCAAAAAACTTTAACTCATCATTAACTTTTAATTATTTATGGTCAAATAATTTAGACAAAAATGGAAAACTGCTGAATCAACCTCCTGTTAGAGTAGAGAAAAATCTAATTATTAATACTAATAAATTCTGGAAAGTGAATTTTTCTGAAATCACCATTTCACCAAGTTATACCTTCTCTCAGTCAAAGGCTCCAATGACTATTTCTCCTGAGAGTCTTATAAATGGAGAAAATATTATTTCTCCTGACACAAATATTTTTGATTTTAAAGATGCTCCTGATGGATACTTTCTCCTTGATTTTTCGTGGAAACTAGATATCAAAGATTTTTCTGCTACAATAATGGTTACGAATGTACTCAATAAAAAATATAGAAATTACCTTAACTCCATGAGATATTTTGCAGACGAGATGGGAAGGAATTTTATTTTTAATTTATCTTATATCTTTAAAAAGAAAAATTAACTAAAATTGACTTTGATATAAAGTAGTTATGCTTAAGTATTTCTTCCAAGTCTCTTTTTTATTTCTATTTAACAACTCCTTCTCTCAGGTAGTTCTTACGGGTTATATAGAGGAAGAGGGATCGGGTGAGAGGCTACCATATTCTAATGTATATGTAAGTGAACTTGAGATTGGTTCAAGCTCTAACCAGAACGGTTACTTTACTCTGGTTGGAGAAATAAAATCTGGGATGACACTAAAGGCAAGTTATGTGGGTTATAAAACCCAAAATATTATCCTGACAGATGATATGTTAAGAGGAGACCTAGTTATTAGTTTGACTGCCCTTACCTCAACTTTAAATGAGGTTGTGGTCTCAACTGAGTCTAGCAAATTCTTACAGGCTACCTCAGAAATAAGTAATCATAGGATGTCTGTCCAACAAATAAGTCTCATGCCGTCCATAGGGGAAGTTGATATATTTAGGTCATTGCAGCTACTTCCTGGCGTTAGCGCAACAAACGAAAACAGTTCAGGCCTGTACATAAGGGGAGGTCAGCCACAAGAGAATCTTGTCCTTTTAGATGGTATAAAGGTTTACAACGTTGATCACTTCTTTGGTTTCTTCAGTGCATTTAATGCAAATGCAATAAAAAGTGTAGACCTCTATAAGGGAGCATTTCCATCTAAGTATGGAGGTAGACTCTCAAGTGTTATTGACTTAACAGGAAAGGTCGGAAGTTTTAATGAAGTTAAAGGTAGCTTGAATGTAAATTTATTAAGTGCATCTGCTTCAGTTGAAGTTCCATTCTTAGATAAGTTTAGTTTCTTCGCATCTGGAAGAAGGTCATTTACAGACATATTACAGACCTCATTCTTTGAGAAAATATATGATCAGTTCGATCCAGATGATGACATTGAGAATCTTGATCCTTGGGTGCCAAAGTTTAACTTTTATGACTTAAACGCTAAGTTATCTTATAAACCCACTAGAGATGATTTGATAACCCTCAGTTTTTACAGTGGCGAGGATAATTTGATAGAGACAAGTGATACTAGGCGTTCTCAGTATCCCAGAGTAGGTAATATTGATGAGATTGAGATAAGAGGTGACCTTGATAGGATATCGAGATGGGGGAATAACGGGTACTCTCTAAAGTGGTCAAGACAGTGGAATCCAAAATTTTTCAATAGTATAAATGTATCCTACTCAGAGTACTACAATTACCAAGATGATTCATACTTCGTAAATGCAATTATTCCAGAATTAGATTCAACCATTTTTGATTTTAGTGTAATATTAGATCAAGACAATAAAGTGGAAGACTTTACTGCTCGCTACGATGCAGAACTATTGTCAGGGAAAAATAATAAATTAGAGTTTGGTCTTGAATTTACAAAGTCTGATATTCATTACCTTTTTGTAAGGGATGACACAATTTCTATAATTGATAACACTCAGTTATCCGACCTTTATTCTGCATACGTGTCATACAACCTTACCTCAGTTAAAAATCTGAATTTGAAATTAGGTTTGAGAGCAAGCAGGTACGAGCTAACTAAAAAAAATTATTTCGTCCCAAGGTTTCAGTTAGATTACGAGTTCGTTAAGAATGTGAAAATTAAACTTGGGTACGGAGTGCACAACCAATTTGTAAAGCAGATTATAGGAGAAAATGTTACGTCACGTTCTAGAGATTTCTGGCAACTTTCTGATGATGAAGATATAAATGTTGGTGAGTCAACTCACTATATTGCTGGATTATCTTATGAAAATAATTCTTGGCTTTTTGACACTGAATTATTCTATAAGGATGTAAAAAATATAACTGAGTTTAGTCTTCGATTTCAGAATACAAATTTAAATTCCCTATTTTTTAATGGAGATGGGGAGGTAAAGGGTTTTGAGACTCTTCTTCAAAAGAAAATTGATAAGTATACTGGATGGATATCGTATACATACATTGACGCTGAGAATATTTTTCCTCTGCTGAATTATGGTAACCCATTCCCAGCTCCAAATACTCAAAAAAATGAATTTAAAGTATTTAATAATTATGAGATAAACGGATGGAATTTCTCTGTAAACTTTATATACGGTTCGGGAAAAGCATTCACAGAGCCCTCTTATAATTATAGTATCACCTTACTGGACGATTCAGAATTAAATTATATTGGAGTAGGTCCCAAGAATGGTTCATTACTACCTGATTACCATAGACTTGATATTTCCGTTCACCATATTTTCAATATACAAAAGTCTAAAGGCGACATTGGAATATCAGTCTTTAATTTATATAACAAGATTAATACTTGGTATTATGAATATAATTTTGATCAGAGGCCATACGCAAGACAGACAAAAAAATACTTAGGATTTACTCCTAATGTATCTTTCAAACTTACCTTTTAATATGATAAGAATATTTTATTTCATTCTCTCCCTTTTATTTATTTCGTGTGACGATGAGACTCCTATAGGAGATAACTTTGTTGTAGAGGCATTTTTATTTCAGGGTGAAAAAGTTGATGATATTAAAATAAAAGAGACGAAATCATGGAATTCAGATGACACTGTCGATGTTATGATTGATAACGCTAACATAAAATTATATGCTAACGGGGATGAGTTTAATTTATCGTACGATAATTTAAGACAATCGTATATTTCAAATGAGGAAATTGATATAATTTCTGGTAATACCTACGGTATAAGAGTTGAAGTAAATGATAGAGTTGCAACAGCCGAGACTATAGTTCCAACAAAACCTGTTGGTCTAAGACTTTCCAACGATAAGATAGTTGTTCCATCATTAAAATTATCCCCAGCTCTTCCCAATATTCTTTCTGATCTTTTTCAGAATGCAAGGACAAATATTATGTGGGATAACCCAACAAATGAGTATCACTATCTGACGATAAAATATGTAAGTGCTCAAGATGACCCAATATTTACCGAAGATTTTCCTGGAGCAATAGGTGATTTTTTCTCTAATTTCTCTCTTCAATCTGCTCCCTCACAAGACGAGTTGTATAACGTAATATGTATGAGTTTAAAAAACTACGGAAAGTACATGGTGACGCTCTATAAAATTAATGAAGATTATGTAAGGCTATTTGAAAGCGAAGTTCAGGATGGGACGGAGCTAAATGAACCACCATCAAATATTATTAATGCATTTGGAATATTCTCTTCATTTGCAAGTGACACAACTAGTTTTGAGATTGTTAGACAATAACTATTTTCTAATAAAATATGCAATCCATATTAAAATTCCCTGTATGGGTAGTCTCCATATAGCAATTTCCTGAGTCGCACCAATCGCCTCTTGCGCAATCTCATTTTGGGCTAGGTATATATTTGCTGGGAAAACTGCTATCAGTAATAGTATAAGTCCAATTGCTCCATAATATCTGTATTTCGGAAGTAAAATAAGAATACCAAATAATACCTCAAATAATCCACTAACATATACAAGTTCAAGATGATAGGGTAGATAAGGTGGAACAATACTAAGAAAATATTCTGGTTCAATAAAGTGTTTAATACCCACTATAACGTAGAAAATAGACGATATTATTATTAAAAAAGATTTTATGATTGTAACTTTCACTTATTAAAATATATCTGTAATGTATCTATTAATAGTTCTGTATCTTAACTTTTTTGTGCCTAATATTCAAGAGACTAATGCTACAAAAATTTTAGAAAAATCTGAGGAGCAGCTGCAAGGTATTAAGTCATCTTACACTGAAATGGTTATAAGTATTGTAAGGCCTAAGTGGACAAAAGAGATGACCATGAAAGGTTGGTCAGTAGGAGATGAGTATTTTTCATCTGTTGTATTAACTCCTATTAAGGAGAGGGGAACAGTCTTTTTAAAGAGAGAGAATGAAGTCTGGAATTATGTGCCATCAATAGAGAGGACAATAAAACTACCTCCTTCTATGATGATGCAGAATTGGATGGGAACAGATTTTACTAACGATGACCTTGTTCAGAGGTCATCAATAGCAGATGACTACTCAAATTCTATTATCGGAGAAGAGGAGATAGATGGATATGATTGTTGGATTATTGAGCTTATACCTAATGATGACGCACCTGTAGTATGGGGGAAGCTAGTCATGTGGATTGATAAAAAAAATTACATGCAGATGAAGACTCATTTTTTTGATGAGTATGGAGATCTGATTAATGTTATGAACTCTGTGGAAATCTCTGACTTTGGTGGAAAAAAATTACCCTCTAAAATTGAATTTATACCTTTAGAGAAGGAAGGAAATAAAACTGTTATCGAGAGACAAGTATGGGAGTTTGATATTGATATAAACCCAAGACTCTTTACGCCAGGATACATGAAAAATTTAAGATGATTTTTAAAATAGCCTGGAGAAATATTTACAGAAATAAGAAAAGGAGTCTTATAACTATCACTTCAATCTTTGCTGCTCTTTTTCTTATCATACTAATGAGAGCACTTCAATTTGGTTTTTATGATAAGTTAATTGAAACTGTTGTCGAGTCCTACGCAGGGTATGTAGAGATTCATGCTGATGGGTTTTGGGATAATCAGGTCCTTGATAATTCGATGCAAGTTGATCAAGAGCTATTAAATAAAATAAAATCTGTGGAAGGAGTTGAAAACATTGTTGAGAGGCTTCAGACTTTTTCTTTGATATCAATGGGGGAGAAAACAAAAGGTTGTGTTATTAATGGAGTTAACTTATCAGAAGAACAAAAAATTACAGATTGGAATAAGAAAATGGTCTCGGGATCTTTTGATTTAAATAAAAATGAAATAATTATTGGTAAAGGAATTGCGGAATATTTTAATATTTCCGAAGACGACACTCTCATTCTTTATGGACAAGGGTATAGGGGGATGATGGCTGCAGGAAAATATCCAATTAAGGGTATTATCGATTTAAAAAATCCAGATTTAAATAAATTAGGTGTTTTTATGACTATGGAGTCAGCAAGAAACTACGTTTCATCAGACGATATATCAACCCATATTATTATTGATAAAGAGAAGTATTATGAGGAGGAAAAAATTGTAGAAGATCTAAATAATGTACTTTCTGATAATTATGAGGTTATGACATGGAAAGAAACTTTACCAGAGATTGAACAGACCATAACTGCCGACAGTGCCGGAGGACTTATTATGGCCTTTATTCTATATGTAATTGTTGTCTTTGGTATGTTTGGTACTGTTCTTATGATGACAGAAGAGAGAAGGTATGAATTTGGGGTCTTAATTTCAATTGGAATGAGCAGGTTGAGGCTATTTGGAATAATTCTAATAGAAACTGTTATACTATCTATGGTAGGAGTATTTCTTGCAATAGCAGTAACTTATCCTATCTGTTTTTATTATAATATTAACCCTATTGATATGGCAATTTTAATGGGTGAAGGTGCAGATCAGATGCTTGAAGAAATGGGATTCTCACCTATATTTCCAATGTCAACTTCGTGGGGTATTCCTTTGTCTCATGCCCTAATAATTTTTCTTTTTTCTTTGCTAATATCTATATACCCTGCAATTAAAATTTTAAATCTCAATCCGGTAAAATCTATGAAAGTATGAACCTTTTTACTCTTTTAAAGATTTCATGGAGGAATGTATGGAGAAATAAATTACGAAGTTTAGTTGTTATAATTTCTATGGTTTTTGGTTTACTCGGAGGTATAGTAATTATAGCTATGAGTTTTGGTCTTAATGAGGAGAGAATGAATAATGCTGTTGATACATACCTATCCCATATACAGATTCATAATAAATTATTTTCTGAAGACTATAACATAAAGTATACAATAGATAATCTAGATCTTATTGAAGAAGCAGTTAATAACGATGAAAGAGTAGTTGCTTACTCAAAGAGAATAGTATTAAATGGGATGCTCTCAAATTCAAATGGGTCATATGGTATTCAGGTTAAAGGTGTGGACCCAGAAATTGAAGTTAANGTTACAAATACATTTGAAAAACTTACAGATGGTGAATATTTTAATTCAAAAAGAGATAATACTATTTTAGTAGGTAAGAAGCTAGCTGATAGATTAAACCTTAAATTAAAATCTAAAGTTGTAATTACTTTCCAAGATGAAAATTACGAATTAACATCTCTTCTTTACAGAGTTGAGGGAATATTTAGGTCTGGTAATTCTAGATATGATGAAACTAATGTTTTTGTGAAAAATGAAAGTATAAGAAAAAATCTTCCAGAACTCAAAGGTTACCATGAATTGCCAATTCTTCTAAGTGACATAGACCTAAGGGGTGAGGTTAAAACTGATTTAGCTTTACTGAGTGATGGTAATATAGTTGAGGGATGGGATGATTTATCTAAAGAACTTGCCTACGCAAACGAAATGCTAGCTGCAGTTTTATATATTTTTATGATGATTATATTATCTGGTTTATCATTTGGTGTTATAAATACAATGTTGATGGCCATACTCGAAAGAAAAAAAGAGATTGGAATGCTTATGTCTATAGGTATGAACAGATATAAAATATTTTTAATGATTTCATTTGAAACAATTTTCTTATCTCTAATAGCTCTTCCATTTGGTTTATTAATCTCATTTTTAATTGTTGAATATTATTCTGTTGTTGGTATAGATTTGAGTATTGTAGAGGCCGGTCTTGAAAACTTTGGAGTTGGAACAAGATTATATTTTAAAGTTCCTAATGAAGAATACTTTTATGTTTCTTTAATGGTNTTCTTTATATCTATCTTCTCTTCAATTTTTCCATCAATAAGAGCATTAAAAATTAATCCAGTTGATGCGACAAAAAGTATTTAAATTTATGTGATGATAGAAACAAAAAAATTATCAAGAATATATAGTCAGGGAAAATTTGATGTTAAGGCAGTTGATGAAATATCTTCAACTTTTAAAAAAGGTGAGTTTACATCTGTTGTTGGTCCCTCTGGTTCAGGAAAGACTACTTTTCTTAATTGCGTTGGAGGACTTGACAAGCCTACAAGTGGTCAAGTCATTATAGATGGCGATTCATTAAATAACTTTTCATCCGCAGAAATAATTCAATACAGACTAAAAAATATTGGATTTGTTTTTCAGGCTTATAATCTTATTCCTGTTCTATCAGCAAGAGAAAATATAGAGATGATTATGTTACTTCAGGGAGCAGATGAAAAAGTTAGGAAAGAAAGAACAGATGAACTTTTGAATCAAGTGGGATTATATGAGATGAGAAATAGAAGGCCTTCAGAATTATCTGGTGGACAACAACAGAGAGTTGCTGTAGCAAGAGCTCTAGCATCCAAGCCAAAATTTATTTTGGCTGATGAGCCTACCGCTAATTTAGATACCTCGTCAACTTCTAATTTACTTGATATAATGAGTAAGCTAAATGAAAATGAAAATATAACATTCATTTTTTCAACTCACGATCAGAGAGTGATTGATAGGGCTAGAAGAGTTTTAACACTTGAGGATGGAAAAATTATTAGTGATAAAAAAAAGTAGAGTAATATTTATACTGTTCTGTTTTATAAATTTTAATAAAGTTTATGGTCAAAATGATAACATTTCATTCTCAATTAATGGATATGTTAAATATTTACCATCTCACTTAGATTATAATATTGAACCATCAACCTGGGTATCTCCTACGTTACTTCAACCCCAGACATCTCACCTAATTCACAATAGGCTCAATATGAGAGGGTACTTTGGTGATAATTTCACCCTTGGTTTTGAGTTAAGAAATAGGGCTATGTTTGGAGATTTACAAACAATCCAGAAAGATCAGGGATGGGTTGATATGTCTTTCTATGTTTTTGAAAAACCGAAATTTATTTTTCATACCATGATAGATAGACTTTGGCTTAAGTATCAAAAAAATAANCTTGANATTANTATTGGTNGNCANNGAGTTAANTGGGGAGTTAANACTATTTGGAATTCNAANGANNTATTTAATGCATATAATTTTATTGATTTTGATTACGTCGAAAGACCAGGATCAGATGTATTAAGGTTAATATATACTGGTGATAATCTTTCTGGTGTTGAACTTGTTTTTATGCCAACAAATANAGGACGAAATATTCTCGCTGGAATGTATAAATTTAACAAGCTTGGTTACGATTTTCAAATAATAGGGGCTGACTATTTTGATGATGTTGTAGTTGGAGGTGGATGGGCTGGAAATATCTTAAAAGCTGGTTTTAAAGGTGAAATTTCATACTTTATAAATAAGTACGTGGACAATGCTTTAAGTTTATCTACCTCAATGGATTATTCTTTTAGAAGTGGATATTATCTTTTGGGTTCATATCTTTATAATTCTCAAGGTAGAAATTNTCCAGGATTACTTAATTTAATTAACATCACCGATAATGTATTATCTCCTAGAAATCTTATGCCATCAAAAAACTCATACTTGATCCAAATGTCGAAACCTATATCTCCTCCAGTTAANNCNTCTCTNACNNNAATGTANGGNGCNGGNATAAANNTNNTTTATNTATCTCCAAGTATTTCTTTCGATGTAAATTCTAGAATTGATCTTAATCTAATCGGACAGTTATTTTTNTTGGAAAATAAACAAAAACTTGAAAATTTAATGAGGGGNNTNTATGTACAGATGAAGTACAGTTTTTAATTTATTTAATAGCTTCAATATCTTTTAAGACTTCATTTGCTTCTGCTAATTTTCTNTCACTATCTTTTCTACTAACATTCGAGAGCTCATATGACTCTTTGAGTAGTTTATTATACTTATCTACTAGTTTCTGTTTTTTTGACTTGAATAATCCAAACATAACAGACTATACGNTTTCGGTTAATTTTTGTTTANTTNAAAGGTGTTACGATCTCAGGAGGTTTAGAGTCATCAAAGTAAAGTATCTCACATTTACAATTGACTTTAACATACTTTTCTGAAATTTTTTGATTTACATTATCAAAATAAGTAAGATAAAATATCCAGTCTNTNAAGACAACTATTCCATCTTGTGCCAGTATACTCCCCCTTCTTTTAACTTCTGCCTCTAGATATTCTTGACAGCTTCTAGGTTTACTATAGTAGCAATCCTCAACTTTTTTTTCTTTAGTTGTACAACCATTTCCAGAGAAAAAAAGTATTACTAATANAATTAACGATTTATCTAAAATGACAGTAAAAGAATTTTTGTTTTTATTTCTATTCATNTGGGGTNTACCAAGTACTTATTTCAGAAGCAAATTTAGAAAAATTGTTTATAAAACAAACGATTGGAAAATCAATATAAAACCATTGTTTAAGAAAGAGATAATAGCATTATTCACNANTATGTATCCAGAAAAACGAGAGTATCTTAAATTAAGAAATAACTATAGAGCCTATCTTACCGTCTACCTTATATTATTTATCATTTATTTAAATATTTAACAATTGAAGTTTATTTTTATAACTCATCTTATTTCTAACGCAATAATGATTGGTGTAATCTCTATTACCCAACTCATTACATACCCCTCCTTTTTAAAAATACAGAGAGATAAGTTTCCTGATTTCCATAAAAATTATGTAAGAGCAATATCTTTTGTTGCTGTCCCAGCAATGGTGTTAGAACTGTTTACCTTAATATATATGAATATATATATCAGTAATTTAATTCTTATGAAGTCCCTACTTGTACTAATAATGCTCTGGTTGATAACCTTTATAATTATTGTACCTATTCATAATCAGTTATCTAAAGAATTTAATCAAGAGAAAATTATTAGTATCATCCGATATAACTGGATAAGGACAGTCCTCTGGACATCTAAAATTTTTATTATACTTTATATTTTTTATGAGGAATTTTAATTTATCAGACATAGACACAGATAGAATAATTCAAATGTGTTGGGAAGACAGGACACCATTTGATGTAATTAGTAAACAATTTAACTTATCTGAGAATCAAATTATCTCTGTCATGAGAAAAAATCTAAAAAATTCTTCTTTTATAAGATGGAGAAAAAGGGTTGATAACAGAAAAACGAAGCACACGGCTTTGAGTTCTGCTGAAAAAAAAAGATTTAAATCTAAGTCACAAAGGCAAATCACATTAAATAAAATTTCTTAATTAACATTTTTCATCTATATAGTTTATCTCCTTATCAATAAGATTAATAAATTTTATCTAAATTCGTACTCAATTTCGCCTATGAGAAAGTTTATTATACTTATCCTTTTTATACCACATGTGTCAAGCTCACAAAATATAGATTTTGTTGAGTATGATCTCGATAATGGTCTCCATATTATTTTACATAAAGATAATAGTGCACCTGTAGTTACTACCCAACTCATGTTTCATGTCGGAAGTAAGGACGAAGACCCAGAAAGGACTGGATTTGCTCATTTCTTTGAGCATATGCTAGGAGAAGAGACAAAGAATATGGCCAAGGGGGAATGGTATAAAATATTATCTGCAAATGGTGGAGAAGGAAATGCTGGTACAAGCTTAGATTATACTTACTACTACGCGACAATGCCCTCTAATAGTTTGAGGCTAGGTATTTGGAGATACTCTGAGATATTGTTTCATCCTATACTTAACGAAGAAGAAATAAGAATTCAAAGAGGTGCTATTAAAGAGGAGAAAAGACTTCGAGATAATCAGCCTTATAGCAGATTCCTCGAATATATTCAGAAACATCTTTTCAAGACACATCCTTATAAGGAACCAATAATAGGAAGTATTGAACACCTCAACGCCGCAGTATATGAGGACTTTTTAAATTTTAATGCAAAGTTTTACACTACTAGAAATGCAGTATTTACTGTTGCTGGGGATATTGATATTGAGGAGACAAAAGACATGATCAGTTACTATTTCAGTGAGATACCCGATAAGCCCAAGCCTGAGAAAATTTTCCCTAGAGAATCAGATATTACGTCTGAGATCAGGGTCAAAGAATATGATCCAAATATCCAAATTCCTGCTATTTTTCTAAATTACAGAACACCTCCTATGAGATCAAGAGAGGCTAGAGTATTAGATCTGATATCTACCTATCTGAGTACTGGAAAAAGCTCTGTATTATATAAGAAATTAGTTGATGAAAAAAAGATTGCACTTGAGGTACAAGCTGTTAGTTTACCACTTGAGGAGTACGGGATATACGCAATATTTGCTCTTCCACTAGGTGAAACCACTCTCGACAGGTTAAAATCAGAAATCGATGAGGAAATAATTTCTCTAAAGTCAGACTTAATATCTGAGAAAGACTATCAGAAGTTGCAAAATATATATGAAAATAACTTTGTAAATTCTAATGCATCCATAGAAGGTGTTGCTACCTCTCTATCACAATATCATTTGTTCTATGATGACACAAACCTGATTAATTCATCCATTGACATATATATGTCTATTACAAGAGAGGAAATTAGAGATGTAGCTGTAAAATATTTAAATGATAACCAGAGAGTTGTCATGGATTATTTACCCGAAAATAAATAATTATGAGAAAATTTATTTTATTCCTTTTATTAATTGCCTTTAATTTTAGTTACTCTCAAGTTGATCGGTCTTTGCCAGAATCTGGTCCCGCTCCAAAGATCAATTTTTCTAAACCATACATGAAAGTTCTTTCAAACGGACTCACTTTAATGGTTGTCGAAAATCATAAATTACCAAGAGTCAGTGTTTCTTTGATAATTGATAATCCACCCATATTGGAAAAAGGTTTATCTGGAATATCTACCTTAACAGGAAGTTTAATGGGATTAGGTAATAAATACCAAGGTAAAGATAGTTTTAATGAGGAAATTGATTTTATGGGTGCCTCCATGAGTTTTTCCTCTCAGAGTGGTTATGCTTCGTGTCTTTCACGTCATTTCCCAAGAACTTTTGAAATGTTTTCAAATGCGGCTCTAAATCCACTATTTCAGGAAGAGGAATTTCTTAATGAGAAGGAAAAATTGATTACGAATATCGAGAATAATCAGAAGAGTGTAACAGCTGTCGCCAGAAAAGTTGAGAGAGTTCATGCTTACGGTAAAAATCATCCCAATGGAGAGTTCTCCACTAAAGAATCAGTAGAAAGTATTCAACTAAACGATATTGAAGAATTCTACTCATCATACTTTAAACCTAATAATGCCTACNTNGTAATTATAGGTGATGTTTCTTTAGAACTTTCAGNGGACTTGGCCTCAAAATATTTTGGAAAGTGGAAGTCTGATAAAAGATTAAAGAAAATATTTGGTGAAAATTCAATCAATGATTTTAAGCCTGTATNAAACAAGGAAGGAATGAAAGTTAATATAGTAGACATGCCAAACTCTGCTAACTCAGAGATTTCATTTCAGAATATTGTGAAACTGAAGATGTCTGATGAAGATTACCATGCAGCTGTTCTTACAAATAAAATTTTAGGTGGTGGTCCAGAGAATAGACTTGAGCAGCAAATCAGGGAAGTAAAATCGTTTGCATACTATTCCAGATCTAGTATAGGTGATAATAAATATACAGGCACAAGATTTAGAGCTACTACAACTACAAAACCTAGTGTCACAGATAGTGCTATTTACGAGATAGCAAGCGAAATTAAAAAAATTCAGACTGAACTAGTTAGTCAAGATGAACTAAGTCGTGTTAAATCAAAGTTCTTTGGAGAGTTTGTTCTGGCAATGCAGAGCCCATCAACCCTAGCTAATTATGCCTTACAGATACAAAGTGAAAATTTATCCGATACTTATTTTGAGGAATATTTAACCAATATAAACAACGTTACTCCTGAAAAAGTTATGGATGTAGCTAATAAATATTTTGATCTTGAAAATGGCCAGTTTATTGTTACTGGCAAGGGTTCGGAGATATTAGATCAACTTGATCAATTAATAATAGATGGCACCCCTATTCCTTTGCAGTTTCTTTCAATTGATGGCGAGCAAGTGGAAACGCCAAACTACGATGCGCCATCAGGTATATCTAAAAAAGATGTGCTTGATAATTATATTAAAGCAATTGGAGGTATGGAAAATATTAGAAATGTGGGTGCAGTATCTATGTTAGCTGAGTCAGAAGTTCAGGGGATGAAGTTACAACAACTTTCTATTTCAGCTAAACCAAATAAGACAATGCTTGAGACAATCATGATGGGTAATACACTTTTAAAAATTGTATTTGATGGTGAGAACGGTTCAATGACACAGCAGGGGAATACAATGGAAATGCCTGAGTCGATGTTAGAAAGTGCTAGGAATTCAACTCTGCCTTTCGAAGAATTGGGATGGTATGACAACGAAAATGTGAAAATAANATCATTGTATGAAGAAGAAGGTAGAGACTTTTATGTTCTCGAGTTAAGTAATAGTAATGGTGATGCAGCTTCATCCATATTCTACGATGTAGAAACGGGTTTAAAATATAAGAAAACAGAAAAGGCTCAGATGCCTGATGGGTCTGAATTTTTGTCAGAGGCTTTCTATCTTGATTATAAGCCTGTTNAAGGTATATCTTTCCCTCACACCTTGAGAATACCTTTTGGTGCGACAAGTCTTGAATTCAATGTAGTAAATATTACTTTAAATCCTNAGGTCGCAGATTCCTTNATAATTCAAAATGATTGATAAAAAATTTCTCANAGATCTTGGAATNAATAAATCTAATGAGGGTACTTGTGATGGTNTAAACTGGTACAGTTCTGATGCCAAAGAAAGAGAAGTTACATCACCTGTGGATGGAAATATTATTGCTTCAGTAACTGAGACCGACGTGAAATCTTATGAGAGAATAATAAATAACTCTAGCAAAGCATTTGAAAAATGGAGAAAAGTCCCAGCCCCAAAAAGAGGTGATATTGTACGTAAGATTGGAAATGAGCTTAGATTAAATAAAAACTCTTTAGGTAAACTAGTTTCCTACGAGATGGGAAAATCGTATCAGGAGGGACTCGGAGAGGTACAGGAGATGATCGATATTTGTGATTTTGCTGTTGGTCTTTCTAGGCAGTTGTACGGACTAACCATGCATTCTGAGAGAGAAAATCACAGGATGTACGAGCAGTGGCACCCACTAGGTATNGTAGGAATAATATCTGCATTTAATTTCCCTGTTGCCGTATGGAGTTGGAATGCAATGATTGCCATGGTTTGTGGTAATGTATGTATTTGGAAGCCCTCAGAAAAAACACCATTATCAGCTGTAGCAACTCATAAAATAATAAATAAAGTTCTTAGTGATTATAAGCTNGAGNGTGTTCTGAGCTTAGTAACTGATTGTGAAGATAAACTTCTTGGGAAAAAAATTGCAAGTGATTCTAGGATAGCATTGGTTTCAGCTACTGGATCGACAAATATGGGAAAATCTGTAGCAAAGGTAGTTGGGGCTAGGTTAGGTAAGTCACTCCTTGAGCTAGGTGGTAATAATGCTATTATCATTTCTAAAAATGCTAATATAGATATCGCAATTAGGGCTGCTGTTTTTGGTGCAATTGGAACAGCAGGACAGAGGTGCACTTCGACAAGGAGACTTATCATACAAGATTCAATCTATGATAATTTCATTCAAAAGTTGGTGATCGCATATNGCCAAATAAGAATAGGTGATCCTTTAGATGAAAATAATCATATGGGTCCTCTTATCGATAAAGATGCAGTCAGTATGTATTTAGATGCACTTAATAAAGTAAAAAAAGAAGGAGGAAAAACCCTTATCGAGGGTGGTCTATTGGAGGGGGAAGCTTTTGATTCTGGCTGTTATGTTAAACCTTCAATCTTTGAGGTTGAAAATAATTTTTCTGTTGTCCAGGATGAAACATTTGCACCTATTTTATATGTCATAAAATACTCAAGTTTAGATCAGGCTATTAAAATTCAGAACGACGTGCCCCAAGGCCTTTCATCATCTATTATGACAACTAAAATATCTGAGGCTGAGGAATTCCTTTCCTCTTCAGGTTCAGATTGTGGAATTGCTAATGTGAATATTGGAACGTCTGGTGCTGAAATAGGTGGTGCCTTTGGAGGTGAGAAGGAGACTGGAGGAGGAAGAGAGTCTGGTTCTGATTCATGGAAAGCTTACATGAGACGTCAGACAAATACTATTAATTATTCTGACGATNTACCACTAGCTCAAGGAATTAAATTTGATTTTTAGANAAACGTATCTATATTGGGTATTAGTTATAATATTTTAATTAATGTCTAAGTTCCTTACAATAATTTTATTTTTTATTTCATCCAGCTTATATTCTAATAACAGTAGGAACGTAACATCAGCTACTGGAGGAACCTCAATTTTAACAAGTTTAGGTAAGAATTATAGAGTACATTACTCAGTTGGTCAACAGAGTCCAATTGGTCAGATAAAGTCTAATACAGTAAAGGCAAGACAAGGTTTTATCCAGCCACCAAAGTTTATTGAAAATTATTCTACGATAGATAAACTATTAAAAGTTAGAATCTCACCAAATCCTTTTAGCGGTGTTCTGGATATATTTTTTTCAGAGGAGATAAAGGATAAGATAAAAGTCAATATTTATGATATTATGGGTAGAATAGTTTATNAGGAAATACTTCCAATAAAAACTGCACATAAAATTAACTTGAATTCAATTCCAGATTCACAATTCATCCTCAGATTAGAGACAGAGAAGAAGTACTTTCAAACTAAAATCATAAAGAGAAAGTAATGAAGAGACTTACACTAATATTTTTTTTAATTTCTATCTTTCAAGTTANCGGGCAAAAGATAAAAATTTTACAGGATGCCATCTTTGTTGAATACGGTAAATCTATTTCAAGTTTTGACTATTCCAATAGTTCAGGAGTTAACCTTGACAACCTTCAGCCAATGTCAAAAAATTATTTTAGATTAGGGTATAACCACGACTGGTATTTCAGCAATAAAAGTGTTCTCCAATCAAACAGGTTTAGTTTTTCAGTCTCCCTCGACTATAATAATTATGGTGCCCAGGGGAGCAATGACATACTGTATAATATTTACGAGTGGGATCTGGACTACTTGGGTCTTAATCTAGCAATTAATTATGACTTGATAAAGATGCGCGATTTTACTCTTTACATAACTGGAGGCGCCTCTTCTGATTATAACCTTAGAGGTACCCAAATGATAAATAATCAAGTATATTCATTAGAGAATGTCGAAGAATTTGATCCATTTTCTTTCTTCTTTAAGGGAGGTGCTGGAATAACATATCCAATTTCTGAAAAGGCAAGAGTCTATGTCCAATATTTATACTCAAATAGTAATGTTATGAAGGATGACTCTCCAAGTAGTCTTGAGCAGTTGAGTATCAGAAATCATTCCGTAGGAGCTGGAGTACTTGTAGACATAAAAGCATTTAAAAAGAAAAATTTTGACTCACAATAAAATATGAGAAAATTATTAACACTAATACTTTTTATTTTTTGTATAAATATTAAAGGGTATTCTCAGACAGATGGTATTAATTATCAGGCAGTAATTATTGATCCTGATCCAGAAGAAATTCCAGGAATTGATGTTACTGGTAATATTTTACCAAACAAGGAAATTAAGGTAAGGTTTAGTATTTCTGATGTCTCTGGTAATTTAGATTTTCAGGAAATCCATACTACAAGTACTGATGAGTACGGAATGATAAACTTAGTTATTGGNAAAGGNANTTNAGTTNNNGGNNNNTTNANNGANATTTACTGGGACGGTTCTACTAAAAATTTAAAGGTTGAAATAAATTTGGATGGATCATATTCTGATCTTAGCGANCAGGCTCTGCTCTTTGTCCCTTATGCTTACCACAGAGATATATTGGCAACAGGTGACTTAAGCGTTGACGGTAATTCATTACTAAAAGGAAAACTTGATATTAACAACGATCTCAATGTTGACGGTAATTCATTACTGAAAGGAAAACTTGATATTAACAACGATCTCAATGTTGGAGGTAATACAAAAATAACAGGAGAGTTAACTGTTGAGGATAAAACATTATTAAATGCNGATTTAAAAGTAGCTAATAGTTCTGTGTCTGAGTTGACAGGGGATTTATCAGTTGAAGGTAAAACAACATTAAAAAGTTCATTGGATGTTACAGATAGCAGTAGTACAAACTTAACTGGTTCTTTGGATGTTGGTGGTAATGCATCTTTTAAAGGTGATCTTGATTTAGATGGAGATCTTAAACTAAATAATTCAATATCTATCGAGAGTTCTAATCAAAAATTTCTTGCTACAATTAATAATAAAGACGGAGGTGAAGGAGATGGTTTATTGATTAAATTAGGTAGAACACATAGTGCCTGGAATGGTAGTGGCTTTGTTAGTGCTCCAATGCCAACAACTGAGCCCTATAAAGACCTTCTTCAACTTCTTAGGGATTTGATTGACGGAAAGAAAAAGCCTGAAGAATTAACTCCTCTTGATCTTGTAAAAGCAGCTCCAAATTCAATGATTGCTGCTGCTGGTCAAGATATAACTAATAGGATAACTTCGGAAATTAATAAGATTATGCCTAAAGTTAATATTCCAAAAATTGAGGTTCCAAGAATCCAAACCCCAAGGATCAACTTTCCAAGGCAGACAGTAAAAGTTGCTGGGAAAACTTACACTATCACTAGTGGTTTTACACTAGCCAATCCTCAGACCATATATCCAGGAGAAACATTATTTGAGGGAGGGGATGTTCCTCCAGATATACCACAAATAAACATACCAGGTTTACCTGATCTCCCAGACTTAAGAATCATAGTAGAAAATGTAAATAATTCTCTCGGAAATAATAATGAGTATGTTAGGTTTGAGGACAAGGATGGAAGGAGGATGGGAACAATTCAAGCTGAAAACCTTTCGGAGTGGAGAGATAGGACTTTTCTCAATGATGTATACCTTCTCGACTTAATTGCTTCCTTTGTTGGTGTTGATCCACTCCAGGCAATAATAGGAGCAAATGCTGCTGCGTCTAACTTTTTATATCAGTATAATATACTAGGTGTATCCTATGTTTCTGGTCACGGTGATTATGCCGAGTGGCTCGAGAGGGAAAACCATTCTGAGTATCTTACAGCTGGTGACATTGTTGGTGTTAAAGGCGCAAAAATAACTAAAGACTTAAAAGATCTTGAACAGGTAATGGTAGTTTCCCATAAACCCATAGTTTTAGGTAATATCCCAGAGGAGGGAAAAACTCATCTTGGAAATAATGTTGCATTTATGGGTCAAGTTCCTGTGAAGGTTATTGGTCCGGTCTCATCAGGTGATTATATTGTTGCTCACGGAGAAATATCTGGTTACGGAAAAGCCATCAATCCAAAAGAAATGATTTCTGAAAAATTCAGGTTTGCTGTTGGAAGATCTTGGGACACTAACCTTAATGATGGTCCAAAACTTGTTAATACTGTAATAGGTGTTCATAACGGAGACTGGGTAAATATCATAAAGAAGTTTGAGTTACAACAAAAAAAGTTTGAAGATAAATTAAATGAGTTTGAAAATACAGTAAACGAACTTGTTGAAAAAAATCTTTTGAAGGTTAATCCCTAGTAAATGGATCTGAAAATTTTCTTTTTGATCTTATGTATACTCCCATCCCTATCAAGATCACAAGATAACTTAACCATTGACGCCACTGACTCTTTAGATCTAATTGATTACTTTTTAGAATTTGAAAAGAGTGAGAAAATAAATAAAGAATGGGTAGAAAGTTTAACAGAAAAAGGAGTTTCTTCAGATGACAAAGAAATTTTTTTTTCAGAAGTAGCGATAAAATTACTAAACGACAGTTCATATAGAACTGAAATATATAAAGATAACTACTCCCTGTATGATGTGGGTATTAGTCTGAGTAATATGGATATTAAGCTAGCATTCTGGCAGATGATTAATATCTACCCTCAAAATAAAGATACATTAATAAAGTACATATATGCATATGATAAGATATTACCGGTCGACGAGATAGTATTATCATCATTTTATACCTATGCTTTCTTTGATCCTAAAATAACAAATCTCAGTAGTGGAAAACCTGAAGTTTATAGACCTGATATATTTGAAGAATATTTCAGGAGAACTAAAGAAATTGTTTATTATTTAAAT
>NZKG01000005.1 GCA_002692105.1 Marinoscillum sp.
TTTCTCTTAAAGATAAACAAAGAACTTGCATTAATTGAATGTGGACCAGAAAGCTGCCTTAAACATCTAAAAAATGAAATCAAAAAAAATGGGGAAGATATTAGAAATATAAAACATGTTTTTCTTACACATATTCATCTTGATCACGCAGGAGCTGCGTGGTGGTTTGCAAAAAACGGAGCAAATATTTACGTTCACCCCTTTGGTGAAAGACACTTAGTTAATCCTGAGAAATTAATTTCATCCGCTGAAATCATTTATGGAAATAATATGAAAAGACTTTGGGGTGATATCAAGGCTATCAATGAAAATAAAGTAATACCAGTAAAAGATAAAGAAAAAATAAAAATTAATGATATGGAAATAAAAGCTCTACATACGCCCGGACATGCAAAACATCATATTTCATGGGTTATTGGTGACTCTATATTTACAGGAGATGTGGTGGGAGCTAAAATAAATCATGGTCCCCTAGTGCCAGCTTGTCCACCTCCAGATATTAATATTAAAGAGTGGGGAAAGAGTTTAGAGATAATTAAAAAAGAAAATCCAAAATACCTGTACTTTACTCACTTTGGTAAATTTTCTTATAATGAACGTGAAGTGGTGGACCTTCAAAATACTTTAAAAGAGTGGTTGATCTGGGTGAAAAAAAATGAAGATATCGGAGAACCTATTTTGATAGAAAAGTTTGAAAGCTATATCAATAAAAGTTTAAAAAATAAACTAATAGACGACGAAACAATTGAACAGTATTATATAGCAAATCCACCATATATGAGTATTTTAGGATTGAAAAGGGTTTTAATGAAAAATAAATATGATAAAACTTAATACAATAAAAGAAAAAGAAATAGTACCAGGTTTTTTTGGAAAATTTTGTCATGGTGAAAACGTGACTTTGGCTTTCTGGGAAGTAAAGAAAGGATCCTCTATACCTACCCATAACCATATTCATGAACAAATTCTATTTGTTCAAAGTGGAAGGTTTGAACTTACCTTAGGGGATAAAAAAATTTCAGTCAAAAAAAACGAATTAGTTGTTATACCATCTAATAAAAATCACTCTGGGGTTGCGGTATCTGACTGTAAGTTAATTGATGTTTTTACACCGAAAAGAGAAGAGTATAATAATCAATAAATGGAAATATTAAACGAAGATTTCAAAAAACTGGTATATCAGGCTACCGATATGATTACAGACTGGTATGATAAAAAGATTAGGGGTTCAAAAATATATAATAATAAAAGTCCTGCTGAAATTAGAGAAACATTTAAAATTAAGAGTAAAAATAAAGGCACTAGTCCCTCTGAAGTAATTAAAAAACTTGAAAAAAATTTAATAGAAGCATCGAATTTTAATCCAAGCCCAAACTATTATGGTTATATAACTGGTGGTGGTAATCAAATAGGAATAATTGCTGAATACATTAAGGCTGCACTAAATCAGAACAACCTCAAATGGCACAGCGCTCCAGCAAATAGTGAAATAGAAAAAATTGTTATTGAATGGATATCAGAGTTTATTGGATATAATAAAAAATGTGGAGGGGTCTTAGTTAGTGGTGGTTCTGTAGCAAACCTTATGAATATAGCTGTAATGAGGAAAGTCAAAGGTGGCAAAAAGATCAAAGAAAAAGGAATTTATAATGAAGAAGTAATGAGGGTCTATGTATCTGAAGAGGGGCATTCAAGCATTGACAAAGCTATGGATATACTTGGTCTTGGATCTGAAAATTTGATCAAAATTAAAAAAGACAAAAACTTTAAGATTCAGNTTAATNAATTAGAGAAACAANTTAACCTCGACATAAAATCTGGATTTAAGCCAATAGGAGTAATAGGAATAGCTGGCACAACAAATACTGGCAGTGTTGACCCTATGGATAAAATATTAAAGATTTGTAAAAAATTTGATTTATGGTTTATGGTAGATGCTGCGTATGGCGGTCCTGCAGCAGGACTCAAAGAATATAAAAATTTATTCAAAGGAATGGAAAAAGCAGACTCTATTCTTCTTAACCCACATAAGTGGATGTTCGTCCCATTTGAAGTGGCGTGTGTTCTTGTTAAAAATCAACAGCAACTAAAAAATACATTTTCTCTTATCCCAGAGTATTTGATGGGGNGGTGCGGATATTGAAGAGCGGGAGGACCTAATGAACTATAGTATCCAATTATCAAAAGATTTTAAAGCCTTAAAGGTATGGATGACAATTGAAGTTTTTGGACATTCAACAATTTCAAAAGCTATTAAAAATGATATCGAAATGGCATTATATGCATATGAAAAAATTAAAAATAATAAATTATTCAAACCTTTACATAAACCTGAATTATCTATTTTTTGTTTTAAGTATATAAGTAAATTAGATAATATTTCAGATGATTTATTAAATAAAAAAATAATTGAGGAGATTGAAAAAGATGGTAGAATATTTTTATCAGGAACNAAAATAAATAATGAGAATGTATTGAGAATAAACTGTATAAATCACAGAAGAAAGAGAGAAGATATAGATTTCCTTATAAAAGTTTTAGAAGAGTTAGGTTCAAAAGCTGAGAAGGAGTTGTCTAACTTATCCCTCAAGAATTTTTAAATATTTTTCTTTAACATACTCAAAAGCANTTCTATGACTTACAAGAATTGGCTCTCCNTCTGGAAGGTCATTCTGTTTGTAAGGATCAACTTGCCTTCCATTCCTCCAAAACCTAAAACAAACATGTGGGCCAGTAGCAAGACCAGTAGATCCTACATACCCAATAACTTCCCCCTGCTTTATATTTTTACCTGGCTTAATACCTTTAGCAAATTTAGACATGTGTAAGTACTGAGTTGAGTAAATATTATTATGTTTTACCTTAACAAAATAACCGTTATTTCTCCCGTACCGGGCCTCAACTACTTTTCCATCTGCAACAGACATAATTGGCGTTCCTCTAGGGGCTGCATAATCTGTACCTAAATGATCTCTATAGCGCCTTAGAACTGGATGAAATCTTTTTTTTTGGTATCTTGATGATATCCTGTAGAAACTTAAGGGTGACCTAAGAAAAGTTTTTCTTAAGCTTTTACCAAACTCATCAAAATAATCATTGCCTAATCCTTGGTTATATGAGAAGGCGTAAAAATCTTTTTCATTGTGTGTAAACCTTGCGGCCTTCACATTGCTAATTCCAACAACAACACTATCAATTATTTCTTCTGTGTAAAGAATTTCATAATTATCACCGGGATTAATTCTAAAAAAATCAATCTGCCAGGCAAAAATATCAACCATTTTATTCACGAGTTCAATTGGATATTTAAGATCATCAAAACTTAGGTACAGACTCGAGTTTATTTTACCTTCAATTTTCTTTTCATTATAGGTTATCTTTCTTTTTATAATTCCAGCCTCAACACTTTCATCAAGTGAACAAACTAAATAATCGTAAACACTTGTCTCATAAACAAAGTAGGTTGGTTTTGGGTTGTTATGTTTATAAAAAAGTGTGAAGAAGTTTCCATTTTTGAGTTTTTTTAAATTAAAAAAAGGCTTGATTGCCTGACTTGCATCATAAATCTTCTTATTTGATAATCCGCGTCTTGATAAAATATCTGAAAAGTTTTGACCCCATTTAATTTTATGGGTTTCATACCTAAAAGAATCTAAATTTATACCAAACTTAAATTCGGGAACATGTACTTTTTGTTCATTATAATTTTGCGATAAAGGAAGGGTAGATTTTTTTTGAGAACAGGAGATCAGTATTAAAAAAAAGAAGAAAAATATCTCAATTCTCATAAAATGCATTAATGCCTTTTTTTAAGTTATCAATATATTTTTCAGTATTTAATTCATAGCCCCATGGCGGAGAAATTATTTGATCTGAAAAGGGATTTATAACAACATAATAAGGCTGAGCGTTATTCTGAAAACGGGATATTTGAAAATCAGAATTTTGCCTGCCAATAGACTTTTTAACCTTACCATCATAACTTGACACATACCAATTTTCTTCAGAAAGGGCGGTTTTATCATCAACATAAAGTGAAATTAAAACATAGTCATTATTTAATATGTCTCTTACTCTTTGATCAGGCCAAACCCTTGCCTCAATATCTCTACAATTAACGCAACCGTGCCCTGTAAAATCTAGGAGTACAGGTTTATTAACTTCTTTTGCATAGCTCATGCCCTCATCAAAGTCAAAGAAGCCCCTGAGACCATGTGGCAATTCAAAAATATCACCATACTTTATATTATCATAAAACGTATCATTTTCAAGGTAATCAGAAAAGAAGGGTGTTCTCTTAAATGTTTTTATATTAACATAAGTTGAACTTTGTGGGGGTAAATATGCTGCCAGGTATGTTAACCTATTTCCAAAAATCCCAGATAGTAATGTTAGAGATAATAATAAGATGAATACACCCAGCATTGAGTTAAAGACTCCTTTATTTAAATTGTATCCTTCAGGAAGCCTTATCATTCCAAAAATATATAAAGCCAAAATGAATAATAAACTAGACCAAATTGTTAAAATAATATCTCTACTTAACAGATTAAAGTGATAAGCTTTATCGACAACTCCTAAAAATTTAAATGAAAAAATAATAGCAATAAATCCAAGTATTACCCTTAGAGTAATCATCCATCCGCCTGACTTTGGTAAAGATTTTAGTTTGTCTGGGAATATTGCTAAAAGAGTAAATGGTGTTGCAAAAGCTGTAGAAAAAGCTAACATACCAAGTACTGGCTGTATCTTTAANCCNCTAGCAGACTGAACAAGTATACTGCCAACCAAAGGNCCCGTACAAGAGAATGAAACTAGAACCAATGTTAATGCCATAAAAAATAANCCAATAAACCCTCCCTGGTCAGACTTTTTATCTATTGATGTGATTATACCTGAAGGNAGTGTCAACTCAAAAAATCCTATTAATGATGCGCCAAAAATTAGAAATAGAANAAAGAAAATTATATTAGGGACCAAGCCTGTGGCAATATCNTTAGCTGTTTGTGGACCNATTAACAATGANAGGAAAACACCAAAAAAAGTAAAAATTACAATGATTGAAAGGCCATAAACTAAAGCGTCTTTTGTNGAGTTTTGTTGANTTTTATTAGCAAAAAAAGAGACTGTTATTGGAATCATTGGGAAAACACAGGGAGTTAGTATAGCTAAGAAACCCGCAAGAAAAGAAAAGAAAACAAAGGACAATAGGGATTCATTCTCTTTTACATTTAAATAGTCGACTGCTAAAACCTCTTTTGATTCTATTTTTTTAAAAAAATTAAAATCTGTCTCTAAGGGTATACACATTTTTTGTATCTCTGAACAGACTTGATATGATATAAAGCCACTTACAGATAAGTTATTATTATTCTTGATTATCGGTTGTATAAAAGCACCGCCATTGTCTAAATATCTAACGTCAGCAAACCAAACTGAATCAAACTTTGTCTTTACATTTTTAACTCTTAGCTCATCTTGAAGGGTGTAGGTTATGTTTTCATTAAACTCAAAAATTGTATACGGTCCAGCTTCTGGATCATTATCTGAAGAGTATATATACCAACCTACTTCAGTAGTAGGCTCAAATATTAAATCTAACTGTTTAGATTCAGAATAATTACTGCTGTCAACTTTAAACTCCCAGGATATTGGCTCAAGTATTTGAGAGTAGGAGGTAAAAGAAATTAGATAAAATACTAATGATAGAAAAAAATTATTTCGTGACATTATTTCTTAGCAAAATTTAAGTAAAAAGCAGTTATAGTCTCAATTCCTTTATAGAAGTTAAAAAGTCCAAAAGATTCATTTGGTGAGTGTATAGCATCTTCGTCAAGACCAAACCCCATAAGGATTGAATCTCTATCTAACTCTTTTTTGAAATGAGATACAATCGGTATACTTCCACCGTCGTAAGTAGGTATAGGCTCTTTACCCCATATTTCTTTGAAAGCCTGAAATGCNGCATTATAACCTTTTGTGTCTGTATTAACAACTACCGGCTCCCCACCGTGATGCTCTTGAATTTTAATCGAACATGAGTCAGGGCATAATGACTTGAGGTGATCAGTAAATAATTTTGTTATTTTTTTTGAAGATTGATTAGGAACAAGTCTCATAGAGATTTTAGCAAATGCCTTTGATGGCAATACAGTCTTTGATCCATCTCCAGTATAACCACCCCATATTCCATTTACATCAAGAGTTGGTCTAATTCCAATTCTTTCTGTAGTTGAATAGCCCAATTCACCGTGTTCAGAGCCAATATTAATGTGGGATTTAAATTGATCAAGATCAAAAGGTGCAGAGTTTATTTTTTCTCTTGATTGCGTTGAATGGTTAATTATTTCATCATAAAATCCAGGAATATTTATTATTTCTTCTTCATTTTTTAGTGAAGAAATTATTTTACATAATTCGTTAATTGGATTATTTACAGCTCCACCGTAGGTGCCTGAGTGCAAATCTCTATTTGGTCCAGTTAACTCAACTTCCATATATGAAAGGCCCCTAAGGCCTACAGTAATTGAAGGTGACTCATTGCTTATAATACTAGTGTCTGATATCACAATAACATCTGATGAAAGTTTTATTTTATTTTCAGTAACAAACATTTCTAAGTTGTCTGACCCACACTCCTCCTCACCCTCAATCATAAATTTAATGTTGAAATTGACTTTATCTAATTTTTTTAGTGTCTCGTAAGCTTTTAGGTGCATAAACATTTGTCCCTTATCATCACATGATCCTCTAGCATAAATTTTTTCATTTTTAATAACGGGTTCAAAAGGAGGTGAGTCCCACAAATCATAGGGATCAGCAGGCTGAACATCGTAATGACCATAGACAAGAATAGTAGGGAAAGTTTTATCTATAATTTTTTCAGCATAAACGATTGGATGACCTGCCGTTTTTATTTTTTCTACAGCATCTAAATTTAACTTGGTGAACTGATCTACTAAATAATTTGCTGCTNCTTCAACTGAGTCTTTGAACTGTGGATCTGCGCTAACTGATTCTATCCTAAGAAGATCAAAAAGCTCATCTAAAAAACGATCTTTATTTTCGTTTATGTAGTTATTAATATTCATAATATAAATTTAAATAATTGGAGTTTAGGATTATATATTTTTAAGAATTAAAATCCGTCGTCGTCTGAAATAGTCTTGAATATCTCATCTTCTAAAAAGGTATCTGACGGAGAAAGTAAGTTATAAGGTTCTTTTATATTAAAATATTTTAATCTGAAATTGTTTACATAACTTAATACGTCTTCTTCGTTAGAAATTTCTATGTCAATATATCTTCCTCTGGATTCNGTTATTTCCCCAAAGCCTGTGTTTAAGTCTGAGTTAGAAGAAACAAGTTTTAATGTGTTTCTGTCATAAGAAATATAGAGCCATAATTCAGGAGAGGGTTGTAAAAATAAGGAGAAGATATATTCGTAATCATTTAAATATGTTATTTCAAAAAAACCATCCATCGAGGCGTTAATATCTAAAGCACCTATATTGGAAAGGTTAATTACAGAAGAATTATACCATGAGTTATTCGAAGGGGACCAGTTGAGTTTTGTGTTAGGAAAAACAAAAAAACTGTTCAGTAAGGGATCGGCCTCTAGTAATGATTTATAACTACTCAATATAGAGTTTTCATAAGTCGTAATTTTTTCATTTCCTATGATGTCAGATAGCCTAATTAAAAGATCTTGTTCATTATCATGAGCAATTCCAGCTCCATAATTTTCTATAGACTCAAAAAATAAATCTCCAATGTCATTAATTAATGATTTTCTAATATTTACATCAATTATATGCACTCCCTCGGAGCTTATTTTCATAGAGTCAAGTGTAGCGTTTGCGCTCACTGAAGAATATATATTAAAATTATTATCGTTGTCAACTAAGTTAACTTTTCCTTCAAAAGATACCTCACGATCATAGGGTTTAAAAAAAAGAGAATTTCCATTATATACTGTTTGTTCTCTTTTTTCATTTGTTTCTATTAAGTANGTCTTTTCATAAGGATCGTACGACAGAAGACCGCTCGGGTTAAAGAAAACCAGGCTCATTTTTTCAACGGAGTTATTAAAAAAATCAAAAAATAAATTGCTGTTATTTTTAGATATTGAAGAGGAATAAAAATTGTCTTGCTCGGAAATATTTATTGAAAGCTCATCTCCTGGGGCAAAATAGTTATTATAAGAAATGGCCCTGCTTTCATCGAAATTTGTTATCTCTGAAGGTATGATCTTTCCATTAAATAAAAGTTGTTCTTTGTTAGCATAAAGCTCAATATTTCCAAAGAAGTTAAATCCTGGCTCCATAAGAATTGGCTTGTCTTTTTTTATAACTCCCGAAGAAAATGATGTCTGTCCTTTTAATTTAGAATCTTCATAAACATCTATTAACTTAAATTCAGAGAATGGAATATTAAAGGTGTCATCATTAAAGTTAACGTACTCATAAATACCACTACCCGAAAACTCATCTTTAGAATTAATTTCAACAGTTGATTTAGTAAATTTGTGGTACTCGTTTATAGTGTCTAATAAAATATCAGAATCCTTTAATGTTAAAAACTTAAAGTCTTCACCTATTCTAACTTTTCCTTCATTGGGTAAAATGTAAGCGTCAGAAATTTGTAATTCATCTACTCCATCCAAATCTAACATTTTAGTTACTAGATTAATTTTTGCTGACTCACTGTCTACACTCCAATTACTATAAGCATCTGTCTTTGGATAGAAGGATGCTAAAAAATTAGATTTTGTTTTATTAGAAAAATAAACTTCTTCTTTTATTATATCCCACTCTACATGGTTCATAGATGTATGGGTTTTATTGAAGGGAAGGTAAAAATTNTCATNCTCAATATATTCATTAAACAAACTGATTTTTTTATCAAAGACATCNATNACAAGGGTCTTATNNTCCGANTCTAAAAAATGTGATTTATATAGTTTATGATTTAACCTNACGTCNGAGAGTTTTGAATTAACTTTTTTAAAATCAAATAAAAACTCATCGGAGATAAAAANAGAATTNTTNTANAATAATTTACCTTNGGATTTTAAATATTCNNTTGATATNAATAAGTCACCTACAATTTCCATNGACTTATCAAATGCTGAAAAATAAGATTTTGAATTTTCATTATTAGATGAAGATGAATCGTGTCTTATATGAACGAAATCNTCCGAAGAATTGTAAAAGCTAAATTCTAAGTTTGATAATTCCATATCTGGATAATTAATTTCTTTAGTTTTAGAATACCCATTATATATAAATGATTTATCAGAAAAACCAGAAGCTGAGTCTGGGAATAATCTTATCTTATCAGAAAATATTGTCAGCTGATTGTAATTAAAACTTCCAGAAGCGTAAAGACCAGTTGAGTCTACTTTAATATTTTCGTAGACGTTAATTTTATTTTTATAAGCCGAAACCCCGTTTTTATCAATATCTAAATCAAATCCAAATGAGTTATCTGGCATAGTAACTAGCTTTGCTTCAAGAGGGTCAAAGATATCATTAGAATAAAAAGTTCCAGGAAATTCAAATTTTGGCAAGGTAGCTTTATCTAAGCTATCAATCCTAAACTGATCAATAGAAAAATAGAAACTACTGTCATACTCGTAGCCATAATCATCTGGCATACTAAAAAATATTTTTGTGCTTTTGTCAGAAATAAAATAGGGATAATTGGGAAGAAGCTTTAATGAGGATCTGTTTCTAGGGCTATTTATTAGGAGGTCGCCACCTATGTTATATAAGTAATTATAATTATCAATTAATTCTTTAGATGCCACCATTTTTAAAGTATCAATTTCGATTAAATCTAATTTATAAGAGTTGTAATCAAAGAGTAAGTCAACTCCAATAAAATCAAAATTACCAACCGAAATATCTCCATTAAGTTTAAGGTTTCGATTTCTATTAAGTTCTACTTTTCCATCTCTTGGAAAAAGCTCCATCCTGTTTTTTTTACTTAGAGTAATTTTATCAACCCCCTCAAAATACATTTTCTTTTCTTGTATATCATATTTAATATTATTTGAATTTTGAGATATTGAGGTAAATGAATATTCATCAAAATCAGACCTTTTTAAGTGCGATAAAAAGTAATGTCTTGTCTTAGGGAGAACCTGGATTAAACCATTTGAAGAATTATAATCTATAAAACCCTGTCTCCATAAACTTAATACTCCGCCTCTTATTAACTCTGAACGTGTTTTTAGAAAATAAGATAAATCATCAATAAAAAAATCTAGCCTTTTATTTTTAATTGCATAATTATAAGTAGCCTTCAATATATTAACTCCGTTAAGATCTGATAATTCATTAATAATCTTTTCAGAAAAATAATTTAATGATTTAACACTTACTGGACGTTGGTCTGGTGCCATAATAACTCCAAAACTCATCAGCCTTTGCCCGGGTGTATGATACAAGTAATCTGAAATTATTTCGACATCAAAAAATGTAGAATAAAAGGGTGTGTTTTTAAGAGATCCTTCTAAATTAAACAGTTGGAGTTGATTAGAACTAATTATATATTTTAACTCTAAAGACGGATGATACAAAGAATCACTTTCATCTAGATATGTAAACCGAGAGTTAAATGAAAAGATTTCATTTTGCTTTATTAAAAAAGAGTTTGATTTTATTATAATTNTTTTATTTTCTTTTAGTGAAAATATGAGTTTAGATTTTTTACCTGACTTTGAAGAAGTAGAAAAATTATTGCCTGCTATGGTTATCCCAGAGATTAATTTAGCAGTACCATTTATTATAATTTCATTATCACTGGAACTAGACTGAAAACTAAATTGGTTTAGGCCAGAATCTTTCTGAGATAAAGGGTCATAGTTAAATGAACCTACTATTTTTTTGTAATTTTTAGAGAAAAGCTGTGCTGAATTAGATATGATTTTGCCATTATTAAGGTCAATAGAGTAGTTTTTTAAATTTATTTTTTCAGTTTCTATATAACTATTTTGAAAGGGAAAATCAATCTCACCGTTTTGTCCATTAATTATTTTAAGGTCTGGATAGAACTTTAGTAGATTAGTTTTTATTGTAAAACTTCCATATTCATGAACATAACTCAATTGCACATCTGAAAAAACAAATACTACTGCGCCTAATGTTTGGTCAGAATAACCAATTGAGAAAAAGGGGGGCGCCTCATCAATATCAATTGTAAAGCTCTTGTCGTTATAAAGCTTATGAGAAGGAGAGTCAACAAATAAATTGTTTTCAATTTTATTTAATAATATATTAAAATAATCATCTTCTAAATTTTGATTGATTAAAATGTTGGAATAATAGTATAGAAAACTTTCAAGTTTAGTTTGCTTTAAAAGGTTATTATTTAAGACTAAATTGAAATATTCTAAGAAAAAACTGAATTTAAAATTATTATTATAATTCAATGAGTTAATAATAGATACCATGAGTTCTTTCTCTCTATNATTCAACCTATTCTCCCAAATATTAATAGAATTTNCATATATTNTTAAAATATCATCTGATGATTCCTNTCTATTAATTTCATTTTCTAAAACTNTAGAAAANTTTTCGGTATCAATTATGCTTAACTCCTGAGAAAAAGATTCATTATNNAAAAAGAGANGTAAAAATAATAAACTTANAATAAGTTTTTTANAAGAAATAAGAGCAGACATAGTCTCAATTTATTGAGTTAACTATATCAATGAAGTCTTTTGCNTTCAATGATGCCCCTCCTATTAANCCTCCATTAACATTTTTTATATCAAATATTTCTTTTGCATTAGTTGGCTTAACACTTCCTCCATATAACAAACTTATCTTATTAGATACAGAGGTATTATAATTAGACTTAATTAGATTTCTAATGTGATTGTGCATTTCGTCAATATCATGTATAGAAGCTGTTTCACCTGTTCCAATTGCCCATATAGGCTCATATGCAACAACTAATTTTTTAAATTCAGAACTGTTTAATTTAAAAATCGAAGAATTCATTTGGTTTTCAATATGCTCTAGGTGTATGCTTTTCTTTCTAGCATTTAGTGGTTCTCCACAACAAAAAACAGGTGTAATATTATTTTTTAAAAGCAATCGAACTTTATCTAAGATATCGCCATCTTTCTCACCAAAAAACTCTCTTCTTTCACTATGACCAACTAATGAGAAGTTAACAGAAATACTTGACAACATCTTAGCAGAAACTTCTCCTGTATACGCTCCGCTATCAAAGCCACTACAGTTTTGAGACGCTATTTTTACAGAATCTACACCCTCACACATTTTAGAAACTGTATTTAGAAATGGAAATGGTACAGCTAATAATTTCAAAACATCCTCATTATTAGATTTTGATAGGTGCTTTAAAAAGTCAAAAGTTAACTTTTTTGATGAGTACTCATCATTATTCATCTTCCAATTTGCTGCAATTATTTTTTTTGGCATATCACAAAATTACCTTAATTATTTAATTAATTAGAATAACTCAAGAAACGAACATTTTCTTTAAATATTTTCCTGTTTTATTTTTCTTTGTTTTAATTAACTCAAGAGGTGTTCCTTGAAAACAAATTTCTCCTCCAGCCTTTCCCCCACCTGGTCCCATATCAATTATCCAATCTGCCTGCTTTATAAGTTCAGTATTGTGTTCAATAATTATCACAGAATTATTTTTATTAATAAGATCATTTACTGACTTCATAAAATTTGCTATGTCCATATTGTGTAACCCTGATGTTGGCTCATCAAAAATGAATAAAGAATTATTTTTGGATTCTTTATTATCATTTATAAGATAAGAGGCAAGTTTTAACCTCTGGGCCTCGCCCCCACTTAAGGTGCTAGAGGATTGGCCTAATTTTAAATAACCCAAACCAACCTCTTTTAAAGGACTTAACTTATTTAAAATTGTTTTTGAAGAATTAAAAAATGATATAGCATCCTCAATTGTCATATCTAAAACGTCGTAAATATTTCTTCCCTCAATTTTAACATCAAGGACCTCCTTCTTAAATCTTTTTCCTTTACATGCGTCACATTCTAAAAAAATATCAGCCATAAATTGCATTTCAATTTTCTTTATTCCTTCTCCTAAACATTCCTCACATCTACCTCCCTCGACGTTAAATGAAAAATCAGCCGGTTTTAAATTTGAGTTGTCTTCCTGAGATTGTTTAGAAAAAAGCTTACGTATCGCATCGTAAGCCTTTGTGTATGTTACCGGGTTTGATCTTGAGGATCTTCCAATTGGATTTTGGTCAACTACTTCTATATTTTTAATAATATCTATATCACCTCCAATAGAGTCATATGCGCCTTCTCTTTCAAATTTAGTTTCTAAAATTTTAGCCATTGCTGGATAGAGTACTTGTTTAATTAAAGTGGATTTTCCTGACCCACTAACTCCTGTGACAACAACAAGACAATCCAAAGGAATTTTTAAATCAATATTTTTTAAATTATTTTCTCTTGCGTTTTTTATTTCAATATGTTTATTTGAGGACCTAACACTCGGTATAAATTTTTTAGATCTATTAAAAATAAATTGAGAGGTTGGTCCTAAAGTTTTTTTTGAAATTTTACTGGTCTCACCGCAATACATAATATCACCACCATTTCTTCCTGCTCCAGGACCTATATCTACAAGGTAATCTGATGACTTAATTACCTCGTCATCGTGCTCAACTACTATTACTGTATTACCTATATCCCTTAAAGAGATTAGTATCTCAATAAGTTTTGAGGTATTGAACGGATGAAGCCCCACTGTTGGTTCGTCAAGAACATAAAGAGATCCTACCAAGGAGCTTCCTAGAGAAGTTGCTAATTTAATTCTTTGGAACTCTCCCCCAGAAAGAGTATTGACTTTCCTGTTAAGTGTTAAATAGCCCAGTCCAATTTTATCTATATAGCTTAGTCTGGATATAATTTCATCTAATACTCTTTCGCTAAGTTTTTTTTCAGACTTACTTAACTTTAAGTTTTTTAAAAATCTAAGAGTCTCATCTAAAGGGGATTTTAATATTTCTACGATATTTCTATTATTGATTCTTACGTGATGTGCCTCGCTTCTTATGCCTGAGCCTAGACAATCGTTACATTTAGTTTTTCCTTTATACCTTGATGCAATAATTCTATATTGAATTTTATAACTTTTTTTCTCTAAGTATTTAAAAAACTTGTTGATACCTTTAAATTTTCCTCCTCCATTCCATAGAGTCTCTAACTCTCTCTCTGACAAGTCTGAGTATGGTTTATGGATATTAAACCGAAGTGTTTTACAATTTTGTAATAATGGGTCTAACCAAACTTTCATCTTATCAGTTCGCCACGGAGCAACGCACCCTGACAAAACAGAGAGGTTGTGATTAGGTATTATTTTAGTGGGGTCAATTCCTAAAACATCTCCAAAGCCTCCACACGTTTTACATGCACCGTAGGGGTTATTTGAACTAAATAAATTAATTGAAGGTTCTACAAAACTTATTCCATCAAGTTCAAATAAGTCTGAAAAAGAATGGTTTTTATCTAAAATGTTAACATTAATAATACCTGAACCTTCAAAGAATGCTTCCTTACAAACGTCTATAATCTTAAATCTAAAGTCTTCATCATCTCTAGATACTATACCTCTATCAATTACAACATCTAGTTGATTTGTTTTTTTTGATTTACTTAATAAAGACTCAATTGTATAAAATTCATTGCCTAGGATTACTCGGGTAAAACCCTTACCCAATAAAACCTCAAGATCTCTCTTATAATTTTTTTCATCAATTTTCTTTAGAAAAGAAATGTAATACTTTGCTCCCTCATTTTTCTTATTTAAAAAACGGTATACGTCTAGTGGTGTATCTTTCTTCACCTCTTTTCCTGAAATAGGAGATATGGTTATCCCTACATTAGAATATAATAACTTTAAATAATCATATACTTCAGAAAGCGTACCAACCGTTGATCTTGGGTTTTTATTATTTCTTTTTTGATCAACAGCGACTGCTGGAGACAAACCGTCTATAAAGTCAACATTAGGTTTATCCATTCTTTTTAAAAACTGCCTAGCATAAGAACTCAAACTTTCAATATACTTTCTCTGACCTTCAGCAAATATTGTATCGAATGCTAATGATGTTTTTCCAGAACCTGACACCCCTGATATTACAACAAATTTATTTCTTGGAATTGATAAAGAGATGTTTTTTAAGTTGTTAACCTTAGCTCCTTTAATATTAATCTCTCTCGGTTCTGACATAGTTTTGATTTAGATATATGATTAAGTATATTTAAATATAATTTAATCAAAAGACACAATATGATATAGACTTCTACGTTACCAAATTACAACAGAAGTATGATAAAAACGGATTTAAGTGATAGTTGTTTAATATCACTTTACAAAAAAGGTAACGAAGAGGCTTTGTCATCTCTCTTTGAGAGGCACAAATCCAGAATTTTTACTACAGTATTCTTTATTGTGAAGGATAAATATGTCGCGGAAGACATTCTACAAGAAGTCTTTATAAAGACAATCAATATAATTAAAAGCCATAAATATAATGAACAAGGTAAGTTTTTACCTTGGATTTTAAGGGTAGCTCACAACATGGCTATTGATAACTTTAGGAAACAAAAAAGAAATCCTAAAATAACATTAGCCGATGGGTCTGATATTTTCAATTGTCTTAAATTTTCAGAAAGCT
Organism: Marinoscillum sp.; assembly: GCA_002692105.1. Lineage (GTDB taxonomy): Bacteria > Bacteroidota > Bacteroidia > Cytophagales > MED-G16 > MED-G16. The sequence goes on from NZKG01000005.1 coordinate 15,713, forward strand.
CTGATGATAAAGAAACTTTATCTAAAAACTCTAAGCTATATCTTAAAAAAATGCTTTTAAAACTTCCTGACAAACAAAGAGAAGTATTGGTTATGAGGCTCTATATGAATATGAGCTTCCAGGAGATAGCTAAAGAGACTAATGTGAGCATAAATACAGCATTAGGAAGAATGAGATATGCCCTACTTGCTCTAAGAAAAAAAATTAAAATAAAACAAATTGCCTATGAGTAAAACCTCTACTAACAATGATATTATAAAAAATATCTACAGAGAATTAGAAGAAAATAAAGAAAAACAATTTAANATTAATTTACTCACTGACTTAGANGTTAACTCTGAGCTAGAAGTTATATTAAGTGAANTTTATAAAATANAACTGTTTCCATCTNAACNANCATTGNAAAANGTTATGGTCTATTCCAAGTCAAANAAAATTGTTAATTAGATTATTTTATAGAAAAAGNTTTTAATACAGANTTTCTACCAATNGTCNTGGTTATTGGNTCAGNATGAATATTCCATCCTCTNGCAGGAGANTATTCTCTTCCATAGAAGATAATTTGAAGGTGTANCTTATTCCANAGTTTTTTCGGAAATAATCTTCTTGCATCTTTTTCTGTTGTTTTAACATTTTTTCCAGTAGAAAACCCCCATCTATACATNAGACGATGAATATGTGTATCCACNGGAAAAGAAGGGACNCCAAAAGCTTGTGACATAACAACACTTGCTGTCTTGTGCCCTACAGAAGGCAAAGATTCTAATGCNTCTATATCTTTAGGAACNTCACCTTTGTATTTATCAATTAATATNTTTGATAATTCAAAAATCCCNTTTGATTTCATAGGNGAAAGACCAACAGGNCNAATTATATCTCTGATTTCACTAATAGTAAGCTTNANCATTTTATATGGGTNNTCAGCTTTTTTAAACAATATAGGAGTNATTTTATTTACACCTATGTCAGTACTTTGGGCTGACATTAAAACAGCAATTAATAATGTGTANGGNTCTTTATGGTCTAANGGGACATCAACTTTGGGATATAGNTCCTCTAGTTTACTGATCATAAACTTAACTTTNTCAGACTTAAGCATTTTTTAACTGGGCTTNTAATTAGAATTATAAAATACCTTTTTAAAATCTTTTTCNATTAGAAGTTCCTCNAACGTTACTTCGTTTTCAGCCATGTAAGAGTGAACTATTTTCCANCCTAACCATCTCCCTATTCTCCCAGGAAGTTGAGATGATATCTCATAAGTTCTNGGCCTCTCCGAAATGTATTTCTGTTTTTCTTTTTGTTGTTCTTCAAAAAACAATTCGTTCTGAATAAAATATGAATAAATAAATGCTTCATTTTCCTCTAACGTTTTGTACTGATCTAAATCATAACCTAGAATTATATTTTTTTGGACACAATCAGATATCTTTTCTACTATATAATACAACTTACCATAAGCGATCATCTCATTTAACATGGTTTTATCAGACTCGTCTATAATATTGAACTGAGAAAAAAAAGCCGTAAGTAATGTGGGGTTTAAATGGTTTGGAGTGTAACGGTCTAAAATATAATCTGGCAAATCACTTGGTTTATATTTATTTCCTTTTTTTAAAAAGTACTCGATGCCAACGCTAATTGAGTTTCTAGAGACGAGTAGGTCATTAAAAAAACCTGAAACAATAATATTTAACTGAGGCTGAAACTTAATGTTACTTTGCTTATTATATATATGAAAAGAATTGTTTAGCTCCTTATGGACTAAACTAAAATCACCGTATGTCTTTTTAACGTCAAAGTATAGACTATCGTAATATACGTTATCAATAAGAGAATACACTTGAGATACATCTTCTTGTACAAGAGGAGTGCTAAGCTCAAAAAAAGGGATCAAAAAATCAGAGCTTAATATCAAAAAATCAGAAAACTCTTTTTGAGAATTAACATCAAACAGATTTTTTGAGAGGTCGTTTAGTTCTATTTCATTTGATAAAGCTTGATAAGTTTTTTTGCAGGGAGATGGATTACATGAAAGTAAAAAAACTAAACAAAAAATTATTTTTTTCACTTTTTAGTTTGAATTATCTGCCTATTTGAGTCTAGGAAAACATAATCTTTCAATCCAATATTGATGTCTTTTTCAATCTTAACCCATCGCCTATACTTTATAAACCATTTATATTGTCTAGATAATACTCCAATTGTAAAATAAGAATACAGGTAAGGATGTACAACCAGGTTTAAGTTTTTTTCATTTTGTTTAACAAATAGATGTTCGATTTTCTTCTCTATTTTATCTGCAGCTTCAGTTCCCTCTTGATCTAGGTCTGCGTCTTCCTTTGTCATCTTGAGTTCTGGCCTTACTCTTTGCCTAGTTATCTGCATCAAACAAAATTTAGANAGCGGTAAAATGGTGTGNTTTGATCTATCTTCTGCCATTGCTTTTTTCATAACCTCAAAAAGCCTCCTNTTATTAGACATTTTTTTAAGGTCAATAAAGTCAATAACAATTATCCCGCCAATATCTCTTAGCCTNAACTGNCGTGCNATGGTTACAGCCGCATCTAAATTTACTTTTATAGCAGANTCTTCTTGGTTAGCNGCTTTACTCGTTTTTCCACTATTAACNTCAATTGCATGAAGNGCCTCGGTGTGTTGAATTATAACATANCCACCGTTTGCAATAGAGACCGTTTCCCCAAACAANTCTTGTAGTTGTTTCTCAATACCATANACTTCAAAAATAGGAGCTGGNGATGAGTATANTTTAACTATTTTTTCTTTTTTAGGTTCAAATTTTTTAACNTAACTCTTTACCTCTTTATGAAGCTCTTTGTCNTCAATTATTATATTATCAAATGAAGAATTTAAGATATCTCTTAACAATGATGTGGCNTTGTTTTCTTCNCCAATTATTTTTTCNCCGACCTTAGCTTTCTTTATCTTTTTTATACCNTCTTTCCANGTTTTTGTTAGACTNTGCAAATCNTTATCTAACTCCGATACNGACTTTTTCTCNGCAACGGTTCTNACAATCACACCAAAGTTTTTTGGCCTTATAGATTTAATAAGATTAATAAGCCTCATTCTTTCTTCTCTCTGAGTTATTTTTTTTGATACATTAATTGTATCTGAGAAAGAAACTAGGATCAAATATCTTCCGGCTAATGAAAGTTCTGTTGTAACCCTTGGGCCTTTAGTAGAAATTGGCTCTTTAACAACCTGGATAAGTATCTCATCTCCTTTTGTTAGAACTTCATTTATTTTTCCAAACTTATTGATGTCATCAAGCTTCTTTGAGGAATCGTATGAAACTTTACCTTTTCCTCTAACTTTCTTAACATATGATTTTAGCGACAAAAATTGGGGGCCTAAATCTAAGTAGTGTAGGAATGCGTCTTTTTCAAAACCTATATCTATAAAGGCTGCGTTAAGACTTTTGTTAATTTTTTTAACCTTTCCTACATATATATCACCTACATTGAATTTAGTTTCATCACTTTCCTGATGAAATTCGACAAGTTTTTTATCCTTTAGAAGCCCAATTCTACTTTTGTCGCGAGATGAATTTATTATTAACTCGCTACTCATAGTACTATTGTTTTATTTCTTTTTATGTCTATTCTTTCTTAATCTTTTTTTTCTTTTGTGTGTTGATATCTTATGTCTTTTTCTTTTTTTACCACTTGGCATATTTACTATTATTTACTTTTTAAAAAAACATCTAATTCTTTTATTAGCAAACTATCTCCAGACTCTACAATAAAATTAAACAATGAGTCGGCGGCTTTGTACTTTCCTAAATAGTAGTTGCTAAAACCTAACTGCAAATATGCTCTTTTATCTGATGAATCAATAGTTATTATTTGATTAAATCTTTGAGAAGCCTTTTCGTACTGAGAGGTTTTAAGAGACAAAACACCTAAATAATACAAGGCATCAACATTTTCTGGCTCTCTCTCTATAATATCTCGCAACATAAAAATGCCCTCCATGGGGTTTTCCCCCTCAACAAGCTCTATTGCTCTATCAATGGAAAGGTTTTCGTTGACACTATTTTCCACCTCACTGTTATCAATAACCGATGTTGGGAGCTGATATAACATGATTGTAGATAATATAGCTACTGTAAAAAATATTATTTGAAGTCTTTTTGTTGACATAATACCTAGTTTATTTTGTTGTTTTCTTTAACAGATTGAACAAAGAGNTTTGATGGTTTAAAGTNNGGGGTATAATGAGCATCTAAAANTATAGCCGTATTGGTAGATATGTTCCTNGCAATTTTTTTTGCTCTTTTTTTATTTGAAAAAGTTCCAAACCCACGAATNTATACANTCTCNCCNTTTTTTANACTTTCTTTGATTGTGATTAAGGTTGCTTCTACTACCTCCTGAACATCTACTCGATCTACCCCTGTTTGGGATGAAACCTTTGCTATAATTTCTGCTTTTCTCACTATTTTTAATTTTAATTGTTATAAAATGTAAAATTACTTCAATAAAACCAATGTTCAAATACGATTTGAATTTAGAGTTTGGATCAAACATTTTAAAATGGTTCAAAACTAATAAAAGAAATCTTCCTTTTAGAAAAGATAAAGACCCTTATAANGTGTGGTTGTCTGAGATAATTCTCCAACAAACTCAAATGGATACTGGAATAANGTACTATAAAAANTTTATTAAAAANTTTCCNAACNTTAAANCCCTTTCTNANGCNAATGAAGAGGNNATATACTCAATGTGGAAAGGNTTAGGGTATTATAACAGAGCAAAAAATCTTCATAAAACAGCTACGATAATAACAGAGGATTTTAAGGGTGTTTTTCCAACCNANTACGATGATTTATTAATGTTACCNGGNGTTGGAAAATATACAGCATCTGCTATNTCATCTATTTGTTTTAANAAGAGGAGGTTTGTTATAGANGCAAACGTATTTAGGGTTATNTCCAGATACCTAGGGGTTAAGNAAAATATAAATAAANCAGGNTCNTATAATCACTTTGANGNAATATCAAAAAAATTGTCNAAGANCATNAAAGATGTNGGNTTATATAATGAAGCGCTTATGGANTTTGGAAGCTTAGTTTGTAAGCCTAAAAANCCAAACTGTAAGNTTTGTAACAATAAAAAAACATGTTATTCATTTATTAACAACACTCAAGAAATATATCCAATTAAANAAAAACCAAAAAAAAGAAAAAAAAGGTATTTTAATTATTTTGCAATAGAAAATAAANGCAAGTATCTGATTCAAAAAAGAACTAAAAAAGATATATGGAATAACTTATATGAGTTTTTTCTTATNGAAGANNAAAACTCTTCTGANGCAATNNGTTTATTTAAACAAAANACNGGANTGGANATNAATAACCTTAANTCTGAAAACATTNTAAAGAANTTAAGTCAGCTTAGCCATCAATCCATAAGTGTTAACTTTTATAAAATATTTATAAGAAGAAATAAGGATTTNTACAGTATTAAAAAAAANCTTTCTTTAGAGGAAATTGAAAAAAGAGAAATTGNGAAAGTTGGTTTTCCAAAAGTTATTGATAACTATTTGAAATATAACAGTTAATGTTTAAATTAAATTTATGGCAGGAGTAAANAANGTAATTTTATTAGGNAATTTNGGTAAAGANCCTGAGNTTCGTAGATTAGATGACGGTCGNGGTGTAGCAAACTTTTCTCTTGCTACTAGCGAGACTTATAAGAAAAANTCNGGAGAAAAAGTAACGAACACAGAATGGCATAATATTGTGTTATGGTCTCCTCTTGCCGACATTGCGGAGAGTTACTTAAAAAAAGGNAGTCAAGTATATATNGAGGGAAAAATNTCTAATAGATCTTATGAAGATAAGGACGGNGTAAAGAANTATATTTCTGAAGTTGTGGGTAGAGATATAACTCTTCTAGGTAGGGCTCCTGAAAACCAAAGCACTNACAATTCCCCNGTTGAAAAAGAAGATTCTGTAGAAGAAGATTTGCCGTTTTAATTTTTTATAATTGGATATAGATTTTCCTGAACCCAGTATTGTAATATTTTTGATAAACCAAACGGTTACTTTTGATTTTTTCAATATAGTNCTGCAAGGCGGATTGCTCNTCTCTTTACTTNTTTTGTCTGCNATAATATCTGGTTCAGAGGTTGCTTTTTTTTCTTTATCNCCCTCTGAAATTAAAGGTTTAGCAAAAGACAAAAACAATAAATTAATTAATGCTATTAATTTACTTAACTCTCCCGAAAGACTTTTAGCNAATATTCTTGTTGTAAACAATTTGATTAATGTTGCTATTATAACCCTCTCTGCCTACTTTACCTGGAGTGCTTTTGGTAAGTCTGCGTATGTTTTTTTTATTTTGACGGTCGTGGTTACTGCTGTTATCATATTTTTCGGGGAAATTATACCTAAGGTCTATGCCAGCAAAAATAGAAAACTTTTTATTAAAGCATCTTCAATAATTCTGATCCCCTCCAATGTGTTGTTTAAACCTCTGATTTTGATTTTAATAAAAATTTCAGAAATTTTTAAAAATAATAAAAGAGAACCTTTAGAGAGTTCTAAAGAAGAGTTAAGTAAAGCAATGAGTTTAACTATAGACAAGAATACCAGCAAGCAAGAAAAGAACATATTGGAAGGAATTATAAATTTTGGTAGCATTAAGGTTAAAGAAATTATGAAGTCCAGAGTGGATATTGTGGCTGTTGAGGTGGATGACTCTTTTAAAAAAGTATCTGAGTTAATTAATAAATCTGGTTATTCGAGAATACCCGTATATAAGGAAACTATTGATAATATAGAAGGGGTTTTATATGTTAAAGACATGATACCATACCTTAATGATTTTAATTTTGACTGGACAAAAAAAATTAGGCCCGCGTTTTTTGTTCCAGAAAACAAGAACATAGATGTTTTATTTAAAGACTTTCAAGAAAAAAGGGTACACCTCTCTTTGGTAATTGATGAATATGGTGGGGTTTCTGGGCTAATAACACTAGAGGATATAATTGAAGAAATTGTTGGTGATATAAAAGATGAATTTGATTTTGAAGATGATTTTTACTACAAAAAAATTGATAATAACACCTTTCTTTTTGACGGAAAAACATCATTAAACGACCTGTGTAAGGTGATGGGTATTAACAAGAGCTTTTTTGATGGGTCTAAAGGAGAAAGTGAATCTCTTGGGGGCCTTATTTTAGAATTAAACTCTAAAATACCAAGCATTGGAGATAAAATTAAATACGATAAGTTTATTTTTACTATAATGTCTGTTGATAATAAAAGGATAAAGCGTGTCAGAATTTTTAAAAAGACAAAAAGTTAGTTTCTGCCTTATTTGGTTTGTTTTTTTAGGTTCGTGCAACACAGCCTATAAGCCTAAACCTAGGGGGTTTAATTATATTTCATTTCCAGAAAAAAACTATCAAAACATAGAAGTTAAAGGTGTTTATTTGTTTAAAAAAAACACCTTAGCTAACCATTTTCTTGATCCGGAATTACCATGGGTTACCATTAAGTATAAAAAATTAAAAGCAGAAATATTAATAACTCACAAAGAGATAATAACGGAATCTGATCTGTATACATTTATTGAAGAGTCCTATAAATTAATCGGTAGACACCAAATTAAGGCTGAATCTATTCTTGAGAAGAAGGTTGTCACGTCAAAAAAAAAACAAGCAACAATTTTTGAAATCAAGGGAGCGGTTGCTTCTCCCTATCAATTCATAACAACTGACAGTATAAAAAATTTTTTAAGAGTCGCACTTTATCTTGATGTGCCAATAGAAAATGACTCGATTGCTCCGGTTATAAATTATTTAAAAGACGACGTTAACCAAATTTTAAATACACTTACCTGGAATGAATGAAAACGTTTTGGTTCAGAAGATTGAGTTTATAAAAGGTGTCGGTCCTAATAAAGCTTTAGTGTTAAACAAAGAGCTTGGTATCAGAGTTTTACAAGACATGTTGGGGTTTTTCCCATTTAGGTATGAAGACCGATCTGAAATTAAAAAAATTGCTGAAATTAATAATGATACAAGCTCAGCACTTTATGAAGTACAGGTGGTTAGCAAGAAAAAGGTTGGAAAATATAAAGGAAAATCCCTAAAAGCTTCAGTTAAAGATTCCTCAGGATATGCGGAATTAGTTTGGATGAAAGGTATAGAGTGGGTTGAAGATAAAATTATAATAGGAAAAAAATACTTAATATTTGGAAAAGCAAAATTAGCTAAACAGAAAGCGTCATTCTTCCATCCTGAATTTGGTGATAAAAACTCAATGCCAATGGGTTTAAGGCCTGTATATCCATCTAATGAAAATCTTAAGAGAAAGTATATTAATAATAGGTTTTTTAATAAAATAATAGGACAAGTTATTACCAAAGCAAGACCACACATCAAAGAAAACTTACCACATGAAATCATTGCCGAATGTAAGCTTTTATCTAAAAGTAGTGCTCTGGTTAATATGCATCTCCCCGAAAGTTATGCACATATAAAAGAAGCCATAAAAAGGTTAAAATTTGAGGAGCTTTTTTTTCTTCAACTACAAATTCTTCAGTTAAAAGAGTCTCGAGTTTCGTCATTCCCTGGATATGTATTCAAAAAAAACNTNCTCATAAATAAATTCTACAAAGANCATTTACCTTTCNAACTTACGGGTGCTCAAAAAAGAGTTTTAAGGGAGTGTTATGAAAATATGTCAAAAGGAAANCAAATGAATAGGTTGGTTCAAGGNGATGTTGGAAGTGGAAAAACAATTGTTGCTTTTTTATGTATGTTNGCNGGAATTGATCATGGTTGTCAGGTNGCGTTTATGGCTCCCACTGAAGTNTTAGCAGAACAACACTTTAATAGTATTAACAACAACGCAAAAAAAATCAATATCAAAGTAAGGGTGCTTACTGGATCGACAAAAAAGAAAGAAAGGGAGGTTATATTAGAAGAGCTTTCAAAAGGAACTGTAGATATTCTAATAGGTACCCACGCTCTAATTCAAAAATCAGTCGTCTTCAAAAAGTTGGGTTTAGTTATAATAGATGAACAACACAANTTCGGTGTTGCTCAAAGAGCAAANCTGTGGTCAAAAAAAAGTCAATATTACCCACATATTTTAGTGATGACAGCAACACCAATTCCAAGAACGTTGGCGCTAACCTTATATGGCGACTTAGATGTTTCTATAATTGATGAGCTCCCGTTAGGTAGAAAAAAAATAATCACCTCACATAGGTTCGATAACTCTAGATTAAAGGTTTTTGGTTTTATAAAGAAAAAAATAGACAAAGGGGAACAGGTGTATGTGGTCTACCCACTAATTGAAGAATCTGAAAACAAAGATTATAAAGATCTTATGGATGGATATGAAAGCCTTAAAAGGTATTTCCCAAACACACAAATAGGTGTTCTTCACGGAAGAATGAAATCAGAAAACAAAGAATATGAGATGAAAAGGTTTGTTGATGGTAAATCTAAAATTTTAGTTTCTACCACTGTAATTGAGGTGGGTGTAGATGTTCCAAACGCATCAGTTATAGTGATTGAAAGCGCTGAAAGGTTTGGGTTGTCACAACTTCACCAACTTAGGGGAAGGGTTGGAAGGGGTCTTGCACAATCTTACTGTATTTTAATGACCAAGTATACAATTTCAGGGGAATCAAAAGAAAGAATGAAAGCTATGGTCATGACAAATGATGGTTTTAAGATTGCAAACGCTGATCTAAAGATGAGGGGTCCAGGAAATATGATGGGGACAAAACAGAGCGGTCTTTTAGAGTTACAATTTACTAACCTTGCNGAAGATCAAAGTGTTGTTGTTCAGTCAAGAGAAATAGCAAAGAAAATTNTTAAAGAAGACCCTAACTTATTAAAAAAANAANACGAGTGCCTTAANGTTCATTTAAAAGAAAANATAAAACAAAACATTAACTGGAGTAGGATAAGTTAAAGTGTNTNGGGTTTGTGAGTGTTTGNTTTTATNCAATAATATTTGAGTAAATATAATCNAAGATATTATTNGTTTTTTATATATCTTGTTGNTAAGAGCTAAGTNTTAACTTGAAGCTCATTTATTATAATAGACATATGACTGGGNTAGTTGTTCCTTTACTACTTATTGCTTTTTGTGGGTATATAATATGGAGAGCTGGAGATACTTTNTTAGAAGGGTCTAACTACATNGGAAGGAACCTCAGGGATGGTGTCAAGGGGGCAACTATAAATGCTGTTGCAAGCTCTATGCCAGAGCTGTTTATAGCGTTATTTTTTCTGTTCTTCTTACAAGATGTTTCTGGTTTTTCAGGTGGTGTTGGAACTTCCTTTGGAAGTGTTTTATTTAACTCATTGATAATTCCTTCAGCTGCAGTAATTGGGGTTTTGTCTAAATCCCAAAAGGATAGTGTTGGTGTTTCTAAAAAAATTATAATAAGAGATGGTTTTTGGTTGTTGTTGGTAGAGGTTGTGTTAATATATTTTATTCAACAAGGTCAAATAACTTGGTTTGAAAGTGTCATACTTTTGTTGATATACGTGTTATATGTNTTTTATTTATTTAAAACCATGAAGGGTGGACATCAAATTAATTACGAAGAACCTTTTAGTGAAAAGGATAAGGTTTCTATACTTTCNGCTTTCATTGTTTTTGATTTAAAGATGATGTTAATTGGAAATAAGAAGTTGAACAGCACAAGAGCTTGGTTTGTTTTTATCACATCCTCATTGGTAATAGGTTTTGTTTGTTACTTTTTGGTTCTTGCTTGTGAGTGGTTGGGTAGTGAAACCTACTCCGTTCCTTTTCTTGGAGACTTTGATGGTTTAAATATACCTATACTTTTTATAGCTATAATATTTGCGGCAATAGGTAGTAGTTTTCCTGACACAATAATCTCNTATAAGGATGCGCAAAAGGGTAATTATGATGATGCAATTTCAAATGCTTATGGTAGTAACATATTTAATTTATGTGTTGCTCTTGGACTTCCGTTATTATTCTTCACTGTTATATANGGGCCTATTATCTTAGANGAAAATATTATAAACCTAATAACTAATTTATCTTTATGGTTTGTTGGATTAACCCTTCTATCAATTATTTTTTATACAAGAAATGGTGGTGTCAGGAAGTGGCACGCATACACTATGATTTCTACATATTTTATTTTTGTTTTTTACATATTATATATGGCTTATATTAATTAAACAAAGGTTCNNATTTAATTAACGTAAANAGTTACTCTCGAAAAAGCTAAAGTCATGTTTGAAGATAAGATTGGGAAGGATTATATTTATACAGAATCTTATGATAAAATAAAATAATACCATAACCTCAGAAACCATAAATTATGCAAAAATTATCNATACTTTTTTTAATAATATCAATAANATTTTCGTGTCAAACAACCGAACCTTATGACCAAGAAACGGCAGACGTGATAAANACTTTTTACGGTGACGCTTTAGGTGACAGGGAGAGCTACAACCTCCTAAGAAGCTTATCTAAGGATGTTGGTCAAAGACTCAGCGGTTCCGAGGGAGCAAAGAAAGCTGTCTTGTGGTCAAAGGAGGTAATGGAAAACTATGGTTTTGACTCTGTATTTCTCCAGGAGGTAATGGTCCCACACTGGGAGAGGGGTGATTACGAAGAGTGTTACTACTACGAAAACGGAGAGAAAATAAACCTTTCGATTCTTGGTGCAGGTGGTACTATATCAACACCTATTGAGGGTGTCACAGCAGAAGTTGTTGAGGTGAAGTCTTTAGATGAGGTTGATATGTTAGGTAGAGATGGGATTGAGGGTAAAATAGTTTTTTACAACAAGGCTTTTAATCAGAGGTATATTAATATTGGAGCTTCCTATGGTGAAACTGGTTTTCAAAGGAGGTTAGGTGCAATAAAAGCTGGCGAGTATGGTGCGGTTGCCTCTGTTTTTAGATCCTTATCATCTGGTAACGATGACTTCCCACATACTGGTAGCATGTCGTACAAAGAAGGTGTAGACAGTATAGCTCACGGAGGGCTTGGTGTTGTTTCATCAATTAAGCTGTCAGATAAAATTAAAAAAGATCCAAAAACAAAACTTACCGTAAGGTTATCTGGAAAGTGGTTTCCTGACGCTTTATCACATAATGTGGTTGGTGAAATTAAAGGATCAGAAAATCCGGAAAAAATCATCTTAGTTGGGGGGCACCTTGACTCTTGGGATGTAAGCGAAGGTGCACATGATGATGGGGCTGGTTGTGTACACTCAATAGGTGCTTTAAGATTATTCCAAAAACAAGGAATTAAACCAAAACACACACTTAGAGCTGTTATGTTTATGAACGAAGAAAACGGGTTAAGGGGAGGTACCCAATATGCTGAAAATGCTATAAAATATAATGAAAACCATATAGTTGCTATAGAGAGTGACGCAAGTGCTTATGTTCCTCGTGGGTTTGGTTTTTCTGGATCAGATGCTCAGTTGGAAAAAATACAAGGTTGGTTAAAGTATTTTGATCAAAAGGTGATATCGTACTTCTCTAAAGGAGGGGGGGGTGCAGATATTGGCCCACTACACAGAAGAACGGGGACCCCTATGTTTGGGTTAAGTATAGATGGTCAAAAATATTTTGAGATACATCACACCCAAAAAGATGTTTTTGAGGCTATACATCCAAGAGAAATGGAACTAGGAACCGCATCGATGGCTTCCTTGGTTTACCTTATTGACAAATATGGTTTATAGATTAATTTTTATTGGATTTTTTTTATCTCTAGTTACACCCACAAAAGTAAANTCACACGCTGTATATGTGAGTGTTTGTAATGCGTTTGCATCTGATAAAGGTTATGTTTTCTCTTTTAGAATTTTTAAAGATGACATCTTTGACGCTTTAGGATATACAGGTCCTTCTAAAAATATAGAAAGTGAAGATGAGATTGTTTTCACGGATTATATAAAAAGTAACTTCTTTGTTAGGGTTGATGGGGTTAATTTGAGTTTTAATGTCAAACGTTTTGTTTTTGAGGGTAGTGATTATACNGAAACTTTAAATGTTGTTTTAGAATCTAACAAAACACCAACAGAAAGTATTATATATATCAAAAACACACTTTTATTTGACAAGATTGATGGGCAAATGAATATAGTAAGCATTAAAAGGTCTGAGGGGAGAAAAACATTTACTTTTAAAAAAACCCCTGAAGAAAGGTGGGAAAAGGTAAGTTAATTTTGGTTGGTTCCTCCAACCCAACAAAAATAAATGCTGTTAAACAAGCCTTTCATCTTGTGTACCCTAAAATAAAATTTAAAGTGGTTGGTAAGGGTGTAAGCTCTGGTGTATCAGATCAGCCTATGGGTGAAAAAGAAACCTTTTTGGGTGCAAATAATAGGGTTTTGGGGTTGCTTAAAGATGAGGCTAACTATTATGTGGGTATAGAGGGAGGTTGTTGTTTTATAGATAAAAAGCTATATGCTTTTGCTTGGGTGATAACACGTGATGATAAAAAGGTTGGTTGTGGTAAGACGTCTCTTTTTCAACTGCCAAGAAAAATACAAAATTTAGTTGAAACTGGTGTTGAGTTAGGAGAAGCNGATGATATTGTTTTTGGGAGAAAAAACTCTAAACGTAAAGATGGTGCGGTTGGAATTCTAACAGGTGGATTGGTTGATAGAACNCGTTANTATAAGGAAGCTGTTCTTATGTCACTTATTCCCTTTATTAATAGTAAACTTAGTTTTAGTTAAAAAAAANATTAATCAAATCTTCCTCTGTTATTNTTTCCTCTTTAAAGAAAAAATATTTNTTTCTAGTTACTGTATGCTCGACAACCAAAACAATACTTCGTAAGGGGTTATCTGGTAGTGTTTTAATATTATAGGTTTTTTTAAGAAAATCATTAGTACCTCTTAAGGTATAAACAATGTAGTTTATACCCTCAGAAAAATAATAGCGATAGTCTTCGACCTCTTTTATTTGAATAATATTTTTGGGTTGGTTTTCTGTTTTATTACCAACATACCCAACCTTCTCCTCTTCAAGTAATGGTTTTATTAGTATTTGATTTGATAAACGGATTTTAGCCTTTGGTAATATCTCTGGTTTAGGTGCTAACAAGAATGATGTTAANGGCTCTTCTGTAGATTTAAATACGTTTTTAATGTAAGTATCTAAGCTATCAATGTGTGTTTCTAAAAATGAGTTAGAGTTAACCGATGTTTTGTTAATCTCATAAAAGATAAGACTTTGCTTTTTTTGATTATAAAAAATCGCNTTTTGAATTTCTCTTTCGTTAAAATANCCAATCAAGCTTGAGGTAACTTCTTTACTAACGTAGAGGTTGATTGAGTCAACATAATGAATAATATCTAGTCTTTTTGATGTTAAGCTTTTGTGAATCTCATCTAATGTTTTATTAGGTGAGGGGTTGTTGTTAAGTGTGTAAAAGAGTATAGATTTTTTAAATATATCTTTCTTTTGTAAAGCAAAAGCTATGTTCGTACTTTTTTCATAGCCCAAAAAGAGTGTTATCAATAAAATTTTATAAGTTAGATTCATGTCCTTTAACAAACTTAATTATTCCTGATTTATTTTAATAAATAACAATTTTTATATGATAATTATTATTAGGTTTAAGTGTTTATAAAAAACAATAATGCTTGATAAACTTAAAGAGATTGAAAACAGGTTTTTAGAGGTAGAGAAAGACCTTTCCAACCCCGAGGTTACTAAAGATATAAAAAAATACACTTCCTTAAATAAGGAATATAAATCGCTTGGAAAAATTGTAGAAAAATATATTGAATACAAAAATATTCTTAGTGGTTTGGATGATGCGAAGGTGATTTTAAATGAAGAAAAAGATGAGGAGTTTAAGGAAATGGCAAAAGCTGAATTAGACGGATTAGGTGAAAAGAGGGTTTTGATAGAAGAGGAAATTAAGATTTTATTAATACCAAAAGACCCAGATGATGAAAAGAGTGTTATTCTAGAAATTAGGGCTGGAACTGGTGGAGATGAGGCCGCTATATTTGCTGGGGACCTTTTGAGAATGTATCAACTATATTCTGAAAAAAACGGATGGACTTTGGGTTTAATAAGTTCAAGTGTAGGAACTTCTGGTGGTTTTAAAGAAATTGTTTGCTCTGTAGAGGGGGAAGATGTATACGGTAAATTAAAATTCGAGGCGGGAACTCATAGGGTACAAAGGGTTCCGGAAACAGAAACACAGGGAAGGGTTCACACTTCAGCTGCAACTGTTGCTGTTTTACCAGAGGCTGAGGATGTAGAGCTTGAAATAAATAACGCAGACATTAGAAAAGACACCTTTAGAGCTTCTGGAGCTGGTGGTCAACATGTAAACAAAACCGAATCTGCTGTAAGGTTAACTCACGAACCGTCGGGTGTTGTTGTAGAGTGTCAAGATGGAAGGTCCCAACACGCAAACTATGACAAGGCTATGAAGGTTTTAAGGTCTAAGTTGTATGAGCTTGAAGTTAAAAAACAAAACGAAGAGCTTGCTGGTAAGAGAAAAACTATGGTGGGGTCGGGTGACCGTTCAGATAAGATAAGAACGTATAACTACCCACAAGGAAGGGTGACTGACCACAGAATCGGATTTACGTCTCACAACCTTCCTGAGGTTATTTCGGGTGGTTTATTTACTTTCACAGAAAACCTAAGAATAGCTGAGAATGCAGAAAGAATGAAAGTTGGTGGGGATGGTTAATCAAAAAGAGGTAACGCTAAACCCTTACCCGAGGGGGTTTCATTTAATAACAGAAGATATTGTAAAACGCCTACCAAAAATAACAGGTGTTGTAAATGTCTTTATCAAGCACACATCGGCAAGCCTTACAATAAATGAAAACGCAGACCCTACGGTTAGGGAAGATTTTGAAACACATTTTAACAAGCTTGTTTCAGAAAAAGAAACACACTATAAACACACCCTTGAGGGTCCCGATGATATGACCTCACACATTAAATCAAGCATTTTAGGAAGTTCTGTTTCTTTTCCAATAAAAGAGGGTGTTCCTTTGTTAGGGGTTTGGCAAGGAATATATTTGTGTGAACACCGTAACGGTGGAAAAACAAGAAAAATTATAATTACATCATATGGAGAAAGTTAGGTATTTAGTTTTGTTGTTATTTATAACCAGTTGTACGCCAAGTGATAAGGCGGCTATCGACTATTATGTTTTGAATGAACCCTTATACGAATATAATGTTGAAGAAAAAATTCAAGACCTAAACATAACGCTACCTATACCTGGGGAACCAATTGCAAACTATGTTCCTACGGTTAGGTTTTCAGAGACCAAAAACTCAATGTTGGTATATGTTTCTGGTACTGGTCCAAGAAAAGAAAATGGGGATTATATTACCGGGCGTCTTGGTGAAGACATGACTATTGAGGAGGGTTATAATGCAGCCAGATTAACAGGAATNAACATATTAGCATCTCTNAAAAAAGAAATAGGAGACTTGAACAAAATCAAGAGGTTTGTTAAGGTTATAGGAATGGTTAACTCTACNTCNGATTTTTATCAACAACCAGCTGTTGTTAATGGGTTCTCTGATTTTATTNTTGAGGTTTTTGGTGATAGGGGAAAACACGCACGATCAGCTGTCGGTATGGTTTCTCTTCCAAGTAACATTNCTGTTGAGATAGAGGTTGTTGTTGAGGTTATAAGGTAAGGTTTTCAAAAACACCACAAACACCCTGTCCACCTCCAACACAAGCTGTAACTATACCGTATCTCTGCTTTCTTCTTTTCATCTCATTAATTAAACTGATTGAAAGTTTTGCACCGGTCATACCTAATGGATGACCTAAAGCTATAGCTCCGCCGTTTACATTAACTATTTCTTGGTTTAGGTTAAGGTCTTTTATTACCGCTAGAGCTTGTGCTGAAAAAGCTTCATTTAACTCTATTTGTTCTATATCGTTTATTTTTAAACCCGCTTTTTTTAGTGCTTTTGGTATTGCTTTTGCTGGACCAATTCCCATTATATTAGGCTCCACTCCCGTAGCAACATACGAAGTGAGCCTTGCTATGGGTTTACTTTTGATTTTTTTCATAAAACTCTCAGANGCAACAACAACGAAAGCGGCACCGTCTGACATTTGGGAAGAATTACCCGCTGTAACTTGCCCACCAATCTTAAACACAGGGTTAAGTTTAGATAAAGCCTCAAGGGTGGTGTCTAACCTGGGTCCCTCGTCGGTATCAAAGTGGTTTTTTTGTTTTTCTCTTACGTTATTTATTATTTTTGTTTCCTCTATTTCTATTGGGGTTATTTCACCCTTAAACCTCCCTTTTNTAATTGCATCGATAGCTTTTTTGTGAGAATTAAACGAAAAATGATCCGACTCTTCCCTGGTTATTTTATATTTTTTAGCAAGTTTTTCCGCAGTTAACCCCATGTTAAGGTAATAGTCTGGGGATGTTTTAGATAAGTTATAATTCGGTGAGGTTTTGTAACCTAAAAAAGGAACCATACTCATAGACTCNGTCCCTCCAGCAATAATACANTCTGCNTACCCAGATTGGATTTTAGAAAAGGCTAGATGAATAGCTTCAAGNCCTGATCCACAGTATCTGTTAACAACGAAACCAGGAACCTCTTTTGGTAATGAAAGTAAAGAAATGTATCTACCCATTTGCATTCCTTGTTCTGCCTCAGGTACAGCGTTCCCAACAATGAGATCTTCAACCATATCTCCTTTCAATCCGGGTGTCGTCTTAACTAACTTTTTTATAACCTGTGATGCTAAGTCATCAGGCCTTGTAAACCTAAAGCATCCTTTTTTTGCTTTTCCTATAGGGCTCCTAAGGCCTGATATGATGTATGNCTCTCTCATCTAGTTTCTCAATACTTTTTTGTGTTTTATAAAATGCTCAACCCTTTCTATTGTTTTAGGTTCAGAACAAACTTCCATATAAACATCTTTCTCCAGGTTCAAAAAATAAGACTCATCAACTTTAATTTGTTCGCTTACCTCTCCNCCACAGAGGAGATAAGAGTACATATCAGAAACATATTTATCGTNGTNGCTTAAAAAGCCAGACTCCTTAAGGTTTTCTGTTTGGGTATAAAGCAAAGCAAGACTTTGTGATCCCCTTGCTGTAACTTTAGTGTTTGTTAGGTTTGAGACAAACCCCTTTTTATTTAATTGTTTTATTTTATCTTTTGCGTCTAAAATTGTCTTTTTTGGGTTAAACACTAAGCCCTCTCTTGAGTCTAAGAGACCGTTTCTTTTTGCTACCCGCGCTGATGATGATATTTTTTTAAACGTAAAGTTTTCATGTAAAAAAGAGAGCCTATTGNTTTCAGGGTCTCCTGGGGCCTTTTCTTGGTCTAATTTTACTAATAGTTCGTTNGTAATCCCACCAACAGGAACCAAGCCAAAGCCTAACTCTACAACACCCAANTAAGACTCGATGTAACATGACNTTTGGTTTGAATGTAGCGCCAACCCAAGGTTTGGTCCTACAACAAAACCAGAAANTANACATACGGTGGGAATTGAACATGTTTTTATCTTAAAGTTAAGCTCCTGAGTGAGCTTTAT
>NZKG01000006.1 GCA_002692105.1 Marinoscillum sp.
ATATTCTCATTTAATTTGAAGCTTGCCCCAAATATTTTTTTCATATAATTATATAATTTTTGTTAATTAAATTGTTAAATAAACTGCTCAAAAGTAGAATTGTCTTGTAATTGACGGATTAGGAATGTTTTAATAAAATGTTATGAATTTATTTCCCTTGCTTTAACTTATCATTAATGAATTGTTAACTAGATCAGATTAATTAACCTCAAAAATTTTTGCTTAAAAGAATTTCGATTTAATTATTCAAAAAAGTAAATTTATTAAATGAATAACTCAAAGGCAGTCTCTGTATTATTTGGTCTAATAGTAGGTGTGATATCAACTTTAACAGCTCTTTTACTTGGAGTAAGTGAAGGCATTAACCTCTTGACAGCTGCAATAATATCCTTTTCATCTTCTACGCTGCTTTTTGCTATAATTACTGAAAATCTGTTTGATAAGAAAATAAGCGAAATTTATAGCTCTTTTGAAAAAATAAGGAATAAAGATTTTGAAACAGTAGAATCGGACACAAGTCTTTTGAGAGAAATTAATCCTCTCAAAGGTATTAACCAAGAAATATATAGTTACGCAAGTTTAAAGCAACTTGAAATTGACGAGCTTAAGAGACTTGAGACTTTTCGAAGAGAATTTTTACAGGATGTCTCTCATGAGCTGAAAACACCACTATTTTCAGCACAAGGATTTGTACATACATTATTAGATAATATTAATGCAGATAAGGAAATAAGAGAAAAGTTTTTAAAAAAAGCAGCAAAAAGTCTTGACTACCTTGACCTTCTAGTTAAAGACTTATTAACAATATCCCAGATGGAGACAGGAGAGATTAAAATGAAAATGGAGGCTTTTGATATTATACCATTAATTGATGAAACCGTTGAGCAGATAGAGCCTATTGCCTTATCTAAGAAAATTAATGTATCTGTTGTAAAAAAAGATTGGAAGTCTGTTATTGTGTTAGCTGACTATTACAGAATATTTCAGGTCCTTAAAAACTTGTTAAGTAATGCAATTAAATATTCGAAGGATAATTCAAATATTGAAATTCAGATTGAAAAAAGAAAAAAGGTTGTTAACATAAGTGTTGAAGACTCTGGAATTGGAATACCTAAAAATGATAGAAAGAGAATATTTGAGAGGTTTTATAGGATTGAAAAGAGTAGGTCAAAGAAGAGAGGTGGTACGGGTCTTGGCTTAGCAATTGTAAAGCATATAATCGAGGGACATAAGACAAAGATTAAACTCAAATCAAAAATAAATCAAGGCTCTATATTCTCATTTAATTTGAAGCTTGCCCCAAATAAGAAAAAAAAGAAGAAATCTTTGGCGAAAATACTGAGAAAAACTGAAGTAGAGCCTGTATAATATTTACCTCTTAATTATTGTTTTTATTTATTAATAAATCTATTTTTGCTCACTTTTAAAAGCTTATGGACTCAAACAGTTTTAAGACATCTTACCTAAATAAAGAATCAATAGTTAAAAATTGGTTCGTTGCAAATGCTGATGGAAAGGTACTTGGAAGATTCGCATCTGAGGTAGCAAAAATCCTCAGAGGTAAGCACAAGGCATCATTCACGCCTCATATGGATTGTGGTGACTATGTCATTGTAACCAACTCCGATAATATTAAGTTAACTGGTAACAAGTGGAGAGATAAAAAATACGTATCTCATAGCGGGTATCCTGGTGGTCAAAAAACAATCAATCCTTTAGACTTGAAAGACAAGAAGTCATCTAAATTTATTATAGAGAAGGCGGTAAGAGGTATGTTGCCTAAGAATAGACTTGGAAGACAATTATTTAGAAACCTATTTGTGTATGAAGACTCAAATCATCCGCATGAAGGTCAGAAACCAAAAGAAATAAAAATTTAATATGGAGTATATCATTTCTGTCGGAAGAAGAAAAACATCTGTTGCAAGACTTTACATGAAACCAGGTAAAGGGTCTTTCGTAATAAATAACTCCGATCTTAATAAATATTTTTCTTCTGAGTTGCTAAGGTTAATCGTAGAGCAACCTCTAAAATCTGTTGATGCTTTAAACAAATTTGATTTCAAAGTTAATATACACGGAGGTGGACTTAAGGGTCAGGCAGAGGCGATTAGACTAGCGGTCTCAAGAGCACTAGTAAAAAACGATGAGGAAAATAGACCTGTTCTTAAAAAAGAAGGGTTTTTGACTAGAGATCCGAGAATGGTTGAGCGTAAAAAATACGGAAGAAGAAAAGCTAGGAGAGCATTCCAGTGGGTTAAAAGATAAGTTATATGAAGAAATTAGAACATAAAGATTTATTGAAGGCAGGTGTTCACTTCGGACACTTGACTAGAAAGTGGAACCCGCAGATGTCGGAATATATTTTTATGGAGAATAACGGTATCCATATAATAGATTTACACAAGACTATAGACTGTGCATATACAGCCGCAACATCTCTGCAAAATATAGCTAAGTCGGGAAGAAAAATTATGTTTGTAGCAACTAAGAAGCAAGCAAAGACCTACGTTTCTGAGAAAGCTAAAGAATTAAACATGCCATACGTAACAGAGAGGTGGCTAGGAGGGATGTTAACCAATTTCTCTACAATCAGAAAATCATTAAAAAAATTATCAAGTATTGAAAATCTTGAGAGCCAAGACACATATACATCTGATTTCTCTAAAAAGGAAAGGTTAATGATTTCTAGAGATAAAATTAAACTAGAGAGAGCACTCGGTGGGATATCTTCCCTAAACAGAATTCCTGCAGCACTTTTTATTGTTGACATAAATCATGAGGATATTGCTGTCCAAGAAGCAAAAAAACTTAATATACCTATCTATGGTATGGTTGATACGAACTCTGACCCAAATTCAATTGATTTCGAGATCCCTTCTAACGACGACTCATTTACTTCTGTATCTATAATAATGGACTACATTAGTGAATCAATTGCGGAGGGCCTTAAAGAGAGAGAAAAAATTAAGGAAGAGATAAGAATCAAGCAGGAAAAAGAGGCCTCAGAGAAGGAGGCAAAGGAGAAGAAGGAGATGGAGAAAAAGCTAAAAGAATCAAAAAAAGCATAACTTAAATATTAAATTATGTCAGTTAGTATTTCAGCTAAGGAGGTAAATGAGTTAAGACAGAAGACAGGTTCTGGGATGATGGACTGTAAAAAAGCATTGGTAGAGGCTGGTGGTGATTTTGACAAGGCCATTGATATCCTAAGAAAAAAAGGGCAAAAGGTATCTGAGGCAAGGTCGGGAAGAGAAACTTCTGAGGGTATTGTTCTCTTTAAAATAGATCAGTCTGAAGATAAAGCCTCGATGCTATCATTTACTTGTGAGACAGATTTTGTTGCAAAAAACGAGGAATTTGTTGACTTGGGTAATAGCATACTTGAACATTCATTTAATAATAATTTAGATAATGTTGAAGAAGTACTTGCCGCTACAATCGATGGTCTTTCTGTCAGTCAACACATAACTAATCTCATCGGAAAAATTGGAGAAAAGATTGAAATAAGTAATTTCAGTGCGGTTAAAGGAGAGAAGATTGTACCCTACATTCATGCCGGAAGTAAGTTAGGTGTTCTGGTTTCTTTAACTGGTACCGATGGTGTGGATTACCAAAGTGCTGGAAAAGATATTGGAATGCAGATAGCTGCAATGAATCCCATATCTCTAAATAGCGATGGTGTAGATAAATCTATAATCGACAAAGAAATCGAGATAGGTAAGGAACAGGCGATTAAGGAAGGTAAACCTGAAAATATTATCGAGAAAATAGCTCAGGGTAAACTTCAAAAGTTTTTCAAAGAAAATACTCTACTGAGCCAAAGTTTTGTAAAAGATGGCTCGATGACAGTAGATAAGTATTTATCGAGCTGTTCTCCAGACTTGAAAGTAGAAAGCTTCGTCAGAATTTCTATCGGTTAATTAATTCATAATATCTTCAATTTCTTCAGGAAGGATAGGAATATTTTCCATAAGGTTAACATTATTATCTCTTCCAATTAGGATATCGTCTTCTAACCTTATGCCAAATTTTTCTTCTTTTATATATATCCCAGGCTCTATTGTAAAGACGTTACCTTCTTTTATCTCCACATAAAAGTTACCTACATCGTGTACATCTAAACCTAAGTGGTGAGATGTTCCGTGCATAAAATACTTTTTAAATGCAGGATTTTTTGGGTCTTGATTCTTGATATCAGTCTTATCAATAAGTTTAATTCTAAGTAACTCACTCTCCATAATTTTCCCTACTTCTCTATGATATTGGTCAATTGTATTACCTGGTCTAAGAATTTTATTTGCTTCATTCTTAACATTTAATACTGCTTTATATATTTCTAACTGTCTATCAGAAAACTTTCCGTTAACAGGAACAGACCTTGTCATGTCTGACCTATAATTTGCGTACTCTGCTCCGACATCCATTAATATAATATCCCCATCCTCACATTGCATATTATTTGTGTTATAGTGGAGGCAGCACGAATTAATTCCTGATGCTATTATAGGTTGGTAAGCGAAGCCTTTTGACCTATTACTTATGAATTCATGTGAGTACTCTGCTTCAATTTCATATTCCCAAACGCCAGGTTTTATAAATTTTAGAACTCTTCTAAACCCCTTTTCAGTTATCTCACAAGCTCTCTGAATTTGAGAGATTTCTTCCTCTCTTTTAATCATTCTATTCTCGCTAAGAATAGGGTAGGATCTTTTAATTTCGAAGGTAGGAAATTTTGATTCTATCTTACTTATAAACCTATCCTGAGCTGTCTCAACCTCTGTACTTGACCTTATGTGCTCATTCTTGTCTAGATATATGTTTTTTGACTCGGTTAATATTAAGGGTAATATTTTTTCAAACTGATCATTCCATAACACTGTTTCTATTCCCGATATCTCTGAGGCTTCCTTCTTTGATAACTTATTGCCTTCCCATATAGCAATTTCTTCACTCGTCTCCTTGATAAATAAAATCTCTCTCATCCTTCTATCAGGAAATTGTGGAGCTAAGATCAGGTAAGTATCTTCTTGATCAATTCCAGTCAGATATAATAAATTAGTATTTTGAACAAAAGGAAGCAATTCATCAGCATTTGTTGGAAGCTCATCGTTTGAAACGAGGACTGAGATAGAATTAGTTTCGACTTTGTCCAGATATTTTTTTCTATTTTTGGTATATAGTGAATTGTTAATTCTGTCGTATCTCATTATTTTATTTTTGAGTTAAAGATACATTAATTGTCAATAAATTTTTAATTTGTGATGTATGGACTTTCTTGACAAAAGAATTGAAGATTATTGCCTGGCTTATTCGGATAGAGAGTCATCACTCCTCAAGGAAATTAATGAATATACTTCCAATAATGTACCTCAGCCAAGAATGCTTTCAGGACATCTTCAGGGAAGATTTTTAAGTATGATCTCAAAGATAAAAAATCCCAATTGTATCTTAGAGATAGGTACTTATACAGGTTACTCGGCACTTTGCATGGCAGAGGGTTTAAATAAAGGTGGTAAGCTTATAACAATTGATAAGGACACATCTCTACATAAAAAAGTTTCAGATTTTTTTAGGAGGTCTAATTATAACAATCAAATTATTCAGAAATTAGGGAATGCGGTCGATATATTATCTGAAATTGATGATAGTTTTGATCTTGTATTTATAGACGCTGATAAAAGAAATTATAAAACTTATTTTGAGATGGTTCTACCTAAAGTTAATCCAGGTGGTATAATACTTGTAGACAATGTTTTGTGGAGTGGAAAGGTTACTGACCTGACAGGGAATAAGGACGATAGGTTAACAAAAGTAATGGATGATTTTAATAAGTTTATTAGCAATTTAAAAGGTGTGAAGAAGATGATCTTACCGATAAGGGATGGTATAACTATTATTATAAAAAATGGTCAATAATATAATTTTAAGTCTTTTATGTAACCTCATAATGGTTCCATACCTATTCTCTCAAGACTCACCTAAAGTGCCAAATTCAATAAGGATTGATAATATTGTACTTAACATTAAGCCAGGGGCAAAGGAAATTATTCAGATAGAGGTAGACGCCTTACATGCAAACGAAAAATATTTTCAAATTTTTATTGATAGAATTCAAATTTATTTTCCAATAATTGAAAGGATTTTAGAAGAAGAAAATGTTCCTGATGACTTAAAATATCTTTCGGTCCAAGAGTCAGCATTAATTCCTGATGCTGTATCTTCTTCTAATGCAGTAGGTTTTTGGCAATTTAAGTCGGAGACAGGTAAAGAGTATGGTCTTAGTATAAATAATGATGTAGACGAAAGGAAAAATATAATATCATCTACAAGGGCAGCTGCACGTTATATAAAGAACAGTAACTTCGTTTTTGAAAATTGGATTTTTTCTATTCTATCCTATCTTGAAGGTTTGAGTGGAGCAAAATTAAAGGTTGACCCAAATCTTTATGGTGCCAAGAGGTTAGATATAGGTGAGGAAACACATTGGTATATAATAAAATTTTTAGCCCATAAAGTAGCATTTCAAGATTATATATATGAAAATAAATACGACAGAAATTACTCTATTTATACAAATCAAATCTTTAAAAACATTCGAGATATTTCCTCTGAATTATCAATTGATTACAAAAGATTAAAGGACTTGAATAAGTGGATTCAAACAGATGATATACCTAATGATAAAGAGTATTCTTTCTTGATTCCCACAGATTTAAGTTATTTAGCAGAAAAAATAAGTTCATTTGATTTTGACAAGGTAAAGGACTTTGTTGAATCTAAAATAACCTCATCCATTGACTTAAAAATAAAAGATGTACTTTCTAATAGGACCATATTTCTAAATAATTTACCAGCTATAATAATAGATTCTAGTGACAACATAGAGCAAATTATAAAAGTCTATGACATATCAAAGAAATTATTTATTACTTATAATGACTTGGACATGAATCATAAATTAGTTCCAGGAGTACCTTACTATTTCTCTAAGAAAAAAAAGAGAGGGAGGGTAGAGTCATATTTTAAAAGTGATGAACAGAATTTGTGGCAAGTATCGCAACTCTTTGGTATTCAGTTAAAAAGTTTAAAGAAATTTAATAAAGGAAATAAAACAAATAAGATACTGCTTAGGAGAAGATTTAGTCTTTTATGATTTTCTCTATTATTTTCCCGTCAGATTTACTTTTTAAAATTAATTTTTTGTCTCCGTAGTGAGTTACCTCTTCTTTCACAAGATAAAATTTATCGTCGTAACTTTCTAGAGTACTTATCTTCTCAACTCCCTCTTTTCCTCTCCAAATATCTAGTTTTATTTTTTCCCACTTTTTAGATTTTATTGATTTGTATGACGCATCGATAATTGCATTTACTATGTACCCATCATAAAATGTCTCGGCAGGACTCTCTCCCTTTTCTAGGTTATCAAACATGTCAGCGAACATATGATTATATCCAAGTTCATTTAGTTCATCGCCTACCGGGAATATCCATCCAGAATCAGACTCTGCCTTTTCTGCAACATAATCCCCTCCTTTTCCGGTCGTAAACATTTCAAATCCAGTCCTTAGAAATGAATTTATCCAAATTGTTCCCTCAGTTCCCATCACCTCATCCCTTAGATCTAAGCCTCCTCTAAATGTCCAACTTACCTCAAACTGTCCTATGGCTCCATTTTCATATTTTACTAAACCAATGGCATGGTCCTCTGCGTCTATAGGCTTCACCTGAGTATCTCCCCAACACATTACCTCAATTGGTTTTATATCCTTTCCAATATAGTTTCTACTTATCTCTATACAGTGACACCCAAGGTCAAGTATACAGCCTCCACCTGCCTGCTCTTTATCCCAGAACCAGTCACTGTGAGGTCCAGGATGAGTTTCTCTTGACTTTGTCCATATAATCTTTCCCAGGCTTCCTGCTCTCACACTTTCATTTGCTTTAAGAAATTTTGGTGTGTAACAGAGGTCTTCTAGGTACCCTGCAAATATTCCTGCCTTCTCAACTGCCTCAACCATTCTCTTAGCTTCCTCAGCTGTCCTACCAAGGGGCTTGGTACAAATCACAGCTTTGTTGTGTTTACAGCAAAGGTGAACAGCTTTTTCATGTAAGTTATTTGGTAGAGATATACAAACTACATCTACATCTGATCTGGATATAGACTCTTCCATGTCTGTAGTCCAGTGAGGGACCTTGTAATCGTCAGCAAATTTTTTGGCACTTTCTTCTCTCCTGGAGTAGATTGAAACAACTCTATCTTTATTCCGATATCCATGAAGTGAATCAGTATAGAATCTCCCAATAAATCCTGAGCCTAACATTGAAATTTTTTGCATAATATTTATTTTTTGTCTTTAAAGAATACAATTAGAAAAAGTAAAACAGCTGCAGATATATATGCAGGTATCTCCCAAATTCCAGACCAGTTCTTTATACCTTCTAAGGTGTAATGTTCTGTAACTAATCCAGAAAACCATGAGCCTATAGTCATTCCAATACCATATGTTGCGACAGTGAATAATCCCTGAGCAGCATTCTTGATTTTTTGATTTGCCTTATTCTCCGTATACATAAATCCAGTCACAAAAAAGAAATCGTAACAGACTCCATGTAATATTATCCCAGATATTATCATCCAGTAAGATGTCTCAAGGTCACCATTAGCAAAAAACACAAACCTTAGAATCCAGGCTGCAATTCCAATAATTAATATATTTTTAACACCGAGTCTGTAGTAGAGTAATGGAATTGTAAGAATAAATATAGCCTCCGAAATTTGGCCATAAATCATCTTCCCAGCAGCGCCTTCCATTCCTATATCATTAAGGAATACATTAGCAAATGAGTAGTAGAATGATAATGGTATACATATTAGAACGGCAGATATAAAAAATATAAGGTAAGATTTATCTTTAAGCATTACCAATCCCTCTAGCCCTAAAGCAGAGTCTTCCGACTTACCCTTAGGTGGCACGTTAGGGAGGGCAAACGAGAATATGCCAAGTAATATTGATGCAGCAGCGGCTATGTAAAAGGTGTATGATATACTATCAAGATTATTTTCTAATTGTAGTAGACCAATAATTAATCCTGCAACTATCCAACCAAAAGTTCCAAAGAACCTTATAACTGGGAATGTCTTTCCAGAATCAGAAATATTAGCAAAAACTATATTATTTGATAAAGCAACTGTGGGCATATATGTCAGTGAGTACATTAAAACTGTCACAATAAAAATCATTGAAGATGACACTTGAGTTGCATATATTAGTATCAAGCCACCAATTATGTGCAATGCACCCATAGCGTTTTGTGCAGAAAAAAATCTATCTGCAATTGAACCAACAAAAAATGGTGAAATAATTGCCGCAAAGGCGAAAGCACTGTATGCATTTCCTATCTCAGTTCCTGACGACATTAGGATTTTAGCCATGTATGTTCCAGCTGTAACATACCAAGCTCCCCAAATAAAATATTGGAGAAACATCATCAAAGAAAGTTTGAAATTTTTCATTGTATAATGGTTAATTTTTGAAGTGTTATTAAGTTAAGAAAAAATTTTATAAATTAAAGAGATTTTATACCAATATTAGAAACTAAACAACCAAACTAAATGCCACCAAAAAAAAATTACACAACTAATTCTAGAAGAGATTTCATAAAGAAAGGTTCAATTGCAGCATCGAGTTTTTTTATTGTACCAAGACACGTTCTAGGAGGCTCAGGCTTCTTGTCACCAAGTGACAAACTAAATATTGCTGGAATTGGTATCGGTGGTAAAGGAACATCAGACCTTTGGAATGCTTCTAATGAGGGTAAAGAAAATGTTGTCGCAATGTGCGATGTTGACTCTGGTGAATACACAAAAACTTCTAGGGATAGATTTCCTAAAGCTCAGTTCTTTAAAGATTACAGAGAGATGTTTGATAAAGTAAAAAATATAGACGCAGTAACAATTTCAACTCCTGACCATATGCATGCTATTCAATCAATTTCCGCTATGGAGAGAGGTATTCATGTTTATGTACAAAAACCTCTAACGCATAATATAAGAGAGACTAGGATTCTAACAGAGATGGCAAGAGAAAATAA
Source organism: Marinoscillum sp. (assembly GCA_002692105.1). Classification (GTDB taxonomy): domain Bacteria; phylum Bacteroidota; class Bacteroidia; order Cytophagales; family MED-G16; genus MED-G16. Next base: position 10,096 of record NZKG01000006.1, read on the forward strand.
AATTGTATCCCAGATGGGAAACCAAGGTGCATCTAATTCAGGAATGATAAAAGTTCAGGAATGGTTTAATGAAGGTAAAATAGGTACAGTTGATGAGGTATATGTGTGGACAAACAGGCCTGTGTGGCCTCAGGGTATTCCTGTCCCAAAGCCAACTGGATCTGCTGCCCCAGATAATCTTGATTGGGATCTTTGGTTAGGAACTGCTCCGGCTATCCCTTTCTCAGAGGCATATCACCCATTTAACTGGCGTGGTTGGTGGGCTTATGGAACTGGTGCACTAGGTGATATGGGTTGTCATATAATTGATGTACCATTTAGAACTTTAGGTTTATACTATCCTACAGCTGTTGAGTGTAGTGTGGGACAAGTATTTATTAATATGTGGAATCCTGAATATATCCCAGAGGGATGTCCCCCATCATCTTCAGTTACATTAGACTTTGACGCGACGAAAAAAAATAATTCTTCATTGAAGATGAGATGGCTAGATGGAGGTATAAGACCACCTCATCCTGATTTAATTCCTGCCAAGGATTCTCTAGGTACACCAAATAGTGCAAATGGTGTAATGATGATAGGGTCTAAAGGAATTATTACAACTGGGGTCTATGGTTTTACTCCTAAGTTATATGTTGACGGAGAAGAAACTGTTGAATTTGATACATCAAATCAGCCTGGTAATGAGTTTGGACACCAATCTAAGTGGGTTGAGGCATGTAAATCAGGATTTAACAGCGATGAACATAAAAAATTGACATCTTCCTTTGATTATTCAGGACCTATGACTGAGACAGTATTAATGGGAAATATTGCGATAAGGAGTTACATGGAGATGAAAACAAATAAAAAAGGAACCTCGTTTTTTCCTGGTAGAAAAAAACTACTTTGGGATGGTGAAAGTATGAAGATTACTAACTATAGTGCTGCAAACAGATATGTAAGGAGATCCTACAGAGAAGGTTGGGAAGTTTAGAATTCATAATCTAGACCAAGTTTATTTTTTAGATCTTCTAGATTAGAATTTTGTTTCGATAAGTATTCAAATTTATCCTTATTGGTATAGATTGTTTTTTCCTTTTTTTTGATATTCAATTTNGTTTTTAAATCAATATTTTGATCAAATTTCTTTTTTAGAAAAGAATGAAGTTTACTTTTCAAGTCTTCAAATATTGATAANTCNAATTCATTCTCAAGAGATAAAATAACTGAACTNTCTTCCAATGATATCTCTCTNTTTAGTANAGCNTCCTCAGACTTNTTATCTCCAACTCCATCTCTAAATTCTTTGATTGCATTTTTAAGGTTANCTATGTTAAGATCTANGCTAACAGGNANTATTTTCTCTTCNTCAATTTCAACTTTTTCTTCTTTTTTTGGTTNTGNACTTTNATTTAATATATTTTTTAGATTTGGCGTGTCTTTGACTAAATCTTCTTCTAGGCTGGGTGNTGAAGACTTAGGCTTTGATGAAANAGNATTAATTTCTGAAGAATTTTCTACNCTTTTTATAACTTCTTTCTCTTCGGTNGTTANTTTAGTTTTTTTTTTNCTTAATGAACATAATTTTAACAGAACAATTTCTGTATGAATTTGGTGATCATTTGACTGTTTATATTTTATTCCAAACTCATTTAATAACTCTATTCCTTTTTCTATAAAATCATTTTCTATCTCNTCTGATTGGGTTTTATATTTGATTTTTTCTGACTCAGAAACATCCATCAGTTCAACAAGTTTTTCATTCTTAGAATACAATAAATTCTTGAAGTGAGATGTTAACCCGGATAAAAGACTTATACTCTCNAAACCATTATTTATAATCTCTTTATGTAATATAATTGAGTTTGTTACATCTCCGTTATAGATAAANTTGGATATTTTAAATAAGTAATCAGTATCTAGTATATTAAGATTTTTGGTTACGTCATCAAGCTTTATCGATGCTTCTTTAATAAAGGTTTTNATAAGGTCNAATGTTGATAGTGCATCCCTCAGAGCACCATCTGCTTTTCTAGCAATGAGGTGNAGGGCTTCATCTTCATATTTTATATTCTCCGAATCTAAAATCTCACTTAATTTATTTTTAATATCAGGGATCTCAATTCTATTGAAGTCATAAATTTGACACCTTGANAGTATAGTTGGAATAACTTTGCTCTTTTCAGTTGTTGCNAGAATAAATATGGCATAAGATGGGGGTTCTTCAAGTGTTTTTAAAAAAGCATTGAATGCAGCATTTGACAACATATGAACTTCATCAATTATATAAACTTTATATTTTCCTGATTGAGGAGGGTATCTTACCTGTTCAATTAAATTCCTTATGTCATCTACTGAGTTGTTAGATGCAGCATCAAGCTCATATATATTAAAATTATTTGAGTTTTCAAGAGGATTAATAAAATCAAATTCATTAATCTCATTAGCTAATATTCTTGCACAAGTAGTTTTTCCAACACCCCTCGGNCCACAAAAAAGAAGAGACTGNGCAACTTTGTTATTTTTAACAGCATTCTGAAGTGTTGTNGTCACATGATCTTGACCCACAACATCATCAAATTTTGTTGGTCTATATTTTCTAGCCGATACAACATATTTTTCCACGTATCTAAATTAAATAAATTACATTTGCGCAACAATTATGTTCTTTGTTTTTTGGGGTCGACTGGAATTGACAGTATGACAAATTTTATTTTTGCATGTCGGGTGAAGTTAACATCCGTAATTAAATACAAATTTTTTATAAACGGCGAACGTAAATACGATTACGCTATGGCAGTTTAAGTTCCAAGAATTTAAATAACCACATCATTTTTAGTTTTGGTCTTCAACTAATTAATATGATGTCATAAGAAGATCTACCATATATTTTTTTCTACGGTTATATATGGGAATTTAAGTAGATAAGGATAGAAGTTGGTTGATATTTCCCTGCTCTATCACGAAAATTAAAAATTATCTAAGCATGTAGACGAGATATTATTTCCATATCTGGACGCGGGTTCGAATCCCGCCGACTCCACAATCTAATATGTAAGTATGTGACTAGGTTTAGATGTCATCCCACTAAGAGGTGGTGCAAAGCGTGTTAGTTTAATGCCGTTAACNGCAAGTTTATATTCATCTAGTGTAGGTGTCCTTCCTAGTATGGCAGATAGAACTACAACAGGTGTTGACGCTAGCAATGATTCTCCCTTTTTACGATCAGAATCTTTTACAACTCTCCCTTTAAATAACCTTGTTGAAGTTGACATTACAGTATCTCCTTTTTCAGCTTTCTCCTGATTTCCCATACATAAATTACAACCTGGTCTCTCCAAATAAAGAATATTTTCGAATTCCGTTCTTGCTACACTTTTAGGAGCATTATCATTGAATTCAAATCCCGAATATTTCTGAAGAATTTCCCAATCTCCCTCATCCTTTAGTTCTTCAATTATATTATATGTTGGAGCTGTTAAAACTAAAGGAGCTTTAAACTCGACTTTCCCATTTATTTCCTCCAAATTTCTAAGCATTTTTGATACTATTTTTATATCTCCTTTGTGGACCATACAAGATCCTACAAAACCAAGATCTATCTTTTTTTCTCCTTTGTAGAACGAAAGTTCTCGAATTGTATCGTGGGTGTATCTTTTAGATATATCCTCATTATTTACATCAGGATCTGCNATCATTGGTTCTTCAATAATCCCAAGGTTAACAACAAATTCAGCATAATATTTAGCATTTTCGTCAGGAGTTAGTGGTGGTCTTTCTCCTGACTTAATTTCTTCAATTCTTTCATTTGCTTTATCAACTAAATATTGAAGTACCTCCTTCTTATTATCCATACCCTTATCAATCATGGTTTGAATTCTTTNTCGAGCAATCTCTAAAGATTCAATCAGCGTGTCATCTTGAGATATACATATTGATGCTTTTGCTTTCATCTCTGCTGTCCAGTCAGTGAAGGTAAATGCTTGATCAGATGGAAGGGTTCCTATATGAACTTCAATAACTCTACCCTGAAATACATTTTCTCCTCCAAACTCTTTTAGCATCTGAGACTGAGTTGCATGTACAACATCTCTAAAATCCATGTGGTCTTGCATCTTTCCTTTAAAAGTGACTTTAACAGATTCAGGTATAGGCATTGATGCTTCACCTGTTGCTAGTGCAAGTGCTACCGTTCCTGAGTCAGCTCCAAAAGCAACTCCTTTTGACATTCTCGTATGAGAATCCCCACCAATTATAATAGCCCAATCATCTATAGTTATATCATTTAATACTTTATGGATAACGTCGGTTAGTGGGTGATATTTATTTTCCGGATCTCTGGCTGTTATAAGACCAAAGTCATTCATAAATTTCATCAATTTTGGTATATTTTCTTGAGATGATTGATCCCAAACAGATGCCGTATGACATCCTGATTGATAGCCTCCGTCAAGTATAGGAGATATAACTTTTGCTGCCATCATTTCTAATTCTTGAGATGTCATTATGCCTGTTGTATCTTGTGATCCAACAATATTTACCTCTACTCTCGTATAGGATCCTGAGTGAAGTATTTTTCCAGAATTGCCAACAGCATTTTTATTGAATATTTTTTCAACAGCTGTTAGTCCCTGATTTTTATTAGATATTTCTTTGAAAGGTGAAAACACATCTGGGATTTCAATACCTAAGGTTTTTGATGCAAAAGTTTGAAGTTTTTTACCAAAGACAATTGAGTATGATCCACCTGCTCTCATAAATTCCATCTTCTGAGGAGTAAAGGCTGATGAAATATCCATTAATTCCTTATCTCCACAGAATAATTTCTTAGTTTTTGTATCGATAGTAAGTAGGGTGCCAGTATCAACAGAGTAAGTTCTTTTTAGAATAGGATCCCCCTCTTTGTTAAGTTGTATATTACCATCATCATCATATGTTTTGACCCAATTTTTTAGATCTAAACCAATACCACCTGTCACTCCCACAGTTGTCATAAAAATTGGAGAAATACCATTTGTTCCAGCTACAACGGGAGCTATGTTTATGAATGGTACGTATTTACTAGCTTGCTTTCCAATCCAAAGAGCCACGTTATTTACACCTGACATCCTAGATGAACCAACGCCCATCGTTCCCTTTTCTGCAACTAACATAATCCTTTTTTCAGGGTACTTTCTTTGAAGTTCAACTAATTCTTTTTGTTTCTCAATGTCATGATCAAACATTGATTTACCATGAAGTTCTCTGTCAGATCTTGAGTGTGCATCACCACCAGGTGATAGAAGGTCAGTTGAAATATCTCCTAAACCTGCAACAAACGTGACAAGTTCAATTTTATCAGGAATTTCAGGTAGATCAGTAAAAAACTCAGCATTGGAATAGCTTTGAAGAAGACCCTTTGCAACTGTATTTCCTTTTTCATATGCTTTTTTGATACGCTCCATATCTGCCTCGTATAGGAAAACTTGTGTTTTCAAAATATCTGAGGCTTTTCTATTATGTATTGGATCTGAACCCAATGCTAAATCTAAAAGGATTTCTATAGAGGGACCTCCTTTCATGTGAGAAAGAAGTTCATAAGCAAAATCAATTGGTATTTCATCTAATTGAATTTTACCAATAATAATTTCTTTTAAAAATTTAGATTTAACATTTGCTGCACTAGTAGTTCCAGGAAGAATATTGTATATAAAGAAATGTAATGATTTGGATCTTTCCTTACTATTTAGATCTTTAATATTTGAAATAATCTCAGTTAAAAGTAGAGCATCATCTATAGGCTTTGCTTTCAGACCTAACTTCTCTCTATTCTCAATTTCAATCAGATAATCGCTATATCTGCTCATATGATCTACGTTTACTTTTTATAAAGCAAATTTAGGATATAGATATATTATTTCAATCCTTAATTAATGTATTTTTTAGTAAGAGAATTCCTTTGATTCAACTTCTTTCTCTCTTGAGTAGACATTAATTCTTACTATTTTGCCTTCTTTAAATTGTACATCATGGACGTTGTACTGAAAAATTTCATTTCCTTCAGCATCAACATCATAATAGTCGTTTCCTGTAGTAAGCCATTGTTCTATCTCGCCTTCCTCATTTTCTCCAGCATTAGCAATCATCCACCTTACTTCCCATCTAGGGCTAGATGAATCAAACCAATTACTTAAAATTTCTATATGGTTGTTAGAACCTTTGACTACACTTCCGTCTGCAGTATATCCTTCCCAATTTTCTGCATTAATTTCAGCAATCTTATCCAGATCTTTTTCATTATGTGCTTTAATATAATCAAGCCAAATTTGCTCATTAGACACATCTCCAACAGTGAGAGATTTAACATTACCGTCATCATTTTTAACAGATCCAATTATTGTTGGTTCAGAAATTTCAGATGTTGAATTAGTACAGGAAAATAAAGTTGTAATAACAATTATTAGTGTGTATATATTTTTCATAGACTTTGTTTTTATAATATAATATACAAACTTTTAGCTAAAAGAAAGGTTTGTGTCAGGCTTTGAATGTCTATTAGGTTGGTCTAGACCTTTTATGGGGTATTTCATATTAGATTTTTTGACGGTGCCTTTTAATAGTTTTTTATTTATAAATGTAATCTCAACAGATGAAGGAAAATTAGAACTTCTATTAACTTTACTGTAATTGTTTCCGTGAATATGAGCTATATGAAATGTCTTTCTTAGACCATCAATAATAGTATTAAATTCTTTTGATTTTGAGTTAATATCATGAAATTCAATAGCAAGGCCAAGAATATTTACCTTCGAACTATTCATTTTATTCAGCACTTTAAATTCAGCTCCTTCTATATCCATCTTAATAAATATTTGTCTTGAACCTTCCAATTGAATTTTTTCAATAGTTGAATCAACTGTTCTATTTATCCCATCATTATTATTCCATATCCTTTTTCTAAAATGTTTAGTCCTTTGTCTAAAGAATTGAAAATAACTTTTAATTACCGATATGCCATAGAAAGACTTGGTTAATCTTTTTTTATCTAGAATAACAATATAAATGAAACAAAGAAGGATAGATTTAAAAGTAAATTTTATTAATGAGGATAGATTTAAAGTGTGATCATAACAATGAACATTAATATTATTCCTTCTTTCTAAGAAATCAATCTCAAATGACCAATCTTTATTAATCCCATAGGATATGAGACCGTCACATTTATCAATTATTACTTTTGGGATGATGTATCCTCCATCATTATCACGACCTATTCTTATGAGGTTATTTATACTAATAGGTTGAAGATTTGTAATGTTTAGCATCAGATAGCCAATTTATAAAATCTTTTTCCTTAACATATTACGAATTCTTTTCTCAGATATAATTATCTTATAATTTTCAGATATTGTGAATAGATTCTTGTTTAGAGTTTCTCTCTCGTTGTCAATTGTTTTAATTAGAAGATCAATTTCCTGATTTTGAAAATCACTTGGGTTTTGTGAGTTTTTATAAAAACTTAATCTATCATACTTTACTTTAACGTTTGATTGTAACTTAATAGTCTCTCTTAAAAGGTTTTTAATTTCGTTATCATCTCTTGATAGGACTTCATTAATTACAGATAAGACTGCACCACTTGCACCGATCGCCGCCCCTGCTTTTCTAGTTATTTCAGCGTTAGTTGATAGAATTCCCATAACAGATCCTAAAAATGTTATACCTGCTGCTCCTAGAGTTCTTAATTTTCTATTATTCTTAGATGTTGCCTCAATCCATTTTAAGTTACTATTAATTTCTTCGAGACCATCTTGCTGAATTTCTAATTCTGAAATTAATTCAGATACTTTTTCTTGAACTTTCTGAGGATTGAGGGTACTCATGACTACAACAGATACTGAAACCTGTGATGACATTCCCGAAAGGTCGCTAGCTCTTATTTGTAGGTCATAGTTTTGAGTTGAATTTATTTTTTCAACATGATCATAATCTACATCAAAAAGTAAAGTTTTATTAATATTGTCTAACTTCATTCCTCTAGGTAATTGTGCTCCTATATTTTCAATTAGTATTGAGTCGTTTACATTTGGGTCATCTACGGGCAACTTATATTCATATGTCTTTCCTTCTTCAACAATCCATTTTGACATTTTACCAAATACTGGAGGGAAATTATTTTCAGAATAAATGATTTTAAAGCTATCAATATCAAATAGTTCAGGTTTATTCTGTTTGTAAACTTTGAGTTTAAAGTCATAAGTTTTTTCAAGTTCTTTGATATTATTTGGATCAATTTCCCAATTAATTTGTCCACTGATAGGATTAAAAAAGTCTATTGGCGCATTAGTTTGTAGGTCAAAGATTAAGTTATTTCCTCCATCACTTATAATTGGCGAGTAGCTGAAACTAAATTTTTCTCTTATGATTTTATCAATTTTTTCTAGATTCCATATAGATCTCGACTCAGAAATTCTCACCAACTTATTATTTTCGGGAATATAATCCGGTAATGAATGCATTTCAATTTTTATATTATTTAAATTTTTTATTATTAGGGCATCAGATACAAGGTCTCTATTTTTGAGAGGCCAGTTCATATCTACAACAAAATAAACATACATTAGAGTATCAGATTTTTGTAGAATTTTACTAGAATTCAGCTTGTACATCCACTTATATGAATTATCAAAGTCGGTAATTGTATTAAATATATTATTAATATCTGATCTAATTATTGTCTCAGCTAAATACTCTTTTGTAGATTCATCAACATTCCTTATGTATACTTTTATACTATCTTTATCTTTTTTTCAATTCCCATTTATCATTANCTANNTTTGTAAAATTGATATNTACCAAANGAACAAATAGTGTAATAAAATTCAATATCATATTTTATAAATTTGCTAAATTGAAAAATAATTAAAAATAAAATTAGAAATGCTAGAGCTTCTAACACTAATTTTTCTTAATACATTAAATTTATCTCTATACTTGAGTGACAGCCTAACTACCGACTCGACGCTCAATAAAATAACTCTCAAAGATACTACGTCTTTAATGGATGATAGTTTAGTAATAGAGAAAATTGAAGAATCCAAGATAAAAATTATAAGTTTCAAGGTAAATAGCAAACAAATATTTAATTATGAAGGTGAGAATGACATCAGGATTAATGAGAGAGATACCTTGTCAATTGTTTTACAAGTAAATGATAAATCAGACAACATAATATTTAATTATTACTTTAATGAAAATCCGAATTTTAGAATCATAGAAAATGGAAAAATTCTATTCGATAAGACAAGCAAGAAAATATATTTTGATTTCATTCCAAATAATGACCAGGCTCTAAATAAGTTTTTAACATGGAATATTTTTATAAACTCAGAATCAAATAATTTATTGAGGTATGACTTATTTATAGAGATTACTAATCTTGAGTATCCTCCATTAATAATAAATAAACAAATTGATAAAATCATAAGAGAAAAATTTAGTTTCAGCTACTCGCCAATTATAAGTGATGGGGGAAATAACTTAATCTTTGACCTCCAAACTAATGCACCAATAGACTTTTTTAATCCTATCAGTGGACAAATTAATTGGGAAATTGATCCAAATAATATCAAAGAACTTGAAAAAACTTATGACTTTAAACTCAAAGTTTACAAACAGAATAAACCTGAACTATTTGATATTGATAGCTTTAAAATCATATATTCTGAAAATAATTTCCCTCCAGTATTTGGTAAAATGTCAAAATGGATTGTTGAGGAAGGAAAGACATATGAATATAAGTTGCCCGTAGATGACCCAAATGTAAACGACTCCATACTAATTGAAAACATAGGGGCACAATTACCTAGAGGAATGAAGTTAGACAATATCAATAAAACTTTACTTTTTGATGTAGATTATGATCATGTTGAAAAAATAAATTCAACTCAAAACTATGACCTACAAATAAGAGCTAGCGACCTTTCGGGAATGTCATCACAGGTTTCAGTATCTGTTGTAGTCATGAGTACCCTCAATCCTCAGAAAGTTCAAGAAAAAGTATCTGAATTAATTTCAGAATTAGAAATTCAGCAAGATGGTCTCGAAGAAATTAATAGTAACTTAAAATGGATTGAGGCAACATCAAAGAATAATAGAAAATTAAGAACTCTAGGAGCAGCAGGTATAACATTTTTAGGATCTGTTATGGGAATTCTATCAACTAACGCTGAAATAACTAGAAAAGCAGGAGCGGCGATCGGTGCAAGTGGTGCAGTCTTATCTGTAATTAATGAAGTCCTATCAAGAGATGATAACGAAATTAAAAACCTTTTAAGAGAGACTATTAAGTTACAATCAAACGTTAAAGTAAAGTATGATAGATTAAGTTTTTATAAAAACTCACAAAATCCAAGTGATTTTCAAAATCAGGAAATTGATCTACTAATTAAAACAATTGACAACGAGAGAGAAACTCTAAACAAGAATCTATTCACAATATCTGAAAATTATAAGATAATTATATCTGAGAAAAGAATTCGTAATATGTTAAGGAAAAAGATTTTATAAATTGGCTATCTGATGCTAAACATTACAAATCTTCAACCTATTAGTATAAATAACCTCATAAGAATAGGTCGTGATAATGACGGAGGATACATCATCCCAAAAGTAATAATTGATAAATGTGACGGTCTCATATCTTATGGGATTAATAAAGATTGGTCATTTGAGGTTGATTTCTTAGAAAGAAGGAATAATATTAATGTTCATTGTTATGATCACACTTTAAATCTACCCTCATTAATAAAATTTACTTTTAAATCCATCCTTCTTTGTTTCATTTATATTGTTATTCTAGATAAAAAAAGATTAACAAAGTCTTTCTATGGCTTATCGGTAATTAAAAGTTATTTTCAATTCTTTAGACAAAGGACTAAACATTTTAGAAAAAGGATATGGGATGATAATGATGGGATAAATACAACAGTTGATTCAACTATTGAAAAAATTCAATCGGAAGGTTCAAGACAAATATTTATTAAGATGGATATAGAAGGAGCTGAATTTAAAGTGCTGAATAAAATGAATAGTTCGAAGGTAAATATTCTTGGCCTTGCTATTGAATTTCATGATATTAACTCAAAATCAAAAGAATTTAATACTATTATTGATGGTCTAAGAAAGACATTTCATATAGCTCATATTCACGGAAACAATTACAGTGAAGTTAATAGAAGTTCTAATTTTCCTTCATCTGTTGAGATTACATTTATAAACAAAAAACTATTAAAAGGCACCGTCAAAAAATCTAATATGAAATACCCCATAAAAGGTCTTGACCAACCTAATAGGCATTCAAAGCCTGACACAAACCTTTCTTTTAGCTAAAAGTTTGTATATTATATTAAAAAAACAAAGTCTATGAAAAATATATACACACTAATAATTGTTATTACAACTTTATTTTCCTGTACTAATTCAACACCTGAAATTTCTGAACCAATAATAATTGGATCTGTTAAAAATGATGACGGTAATGTTAAATCTCTCACTGTAGGAGATGTGTCTAATGAGCAAATTTGGCTTGATTATATTAAGGCACATAATGAAAAAGATCTGGATAAGATTGCTGAGATTAATGCAGAAAATTGGGAAGGATATACTGCAGACGGAAGTGTAGTCAAAGGTTCTAACAACCATATAGAAATTTTAAGTAATTGGTTTGATTCATCTAGCCCTAGATGGGAAGTAAGGTGGATGATTGCTAATGCTGGAGAAAATGAGGAAGGCGAGATAGAACAATGGCTTACTACAGGAAACGACTATTATGATGTTGATGCTGAAGGAAATGAAATTTTTCAGTACAACGTCCATGATGTACAATTTAAAGAAGGCAAAATAGTAAGAATTAATGTCTACTCAAGAGAAAAAGAAGTTGAATCAAAGGAATTCTCTTACTAAAAAATACATTAATTAAGGATTGAAATAATATATCTATATCCTAAATTTGCTTTATAAAAAGTAAACGCAGATCATATGAGCAGATATAGCGATTATCTGATTGAAATTGAGAATAGAGAGAAGTTAGGTCTGAAAGCAAAGCCTATAGATGATGCTCTACTTTTAACTGAGATTATTTCAAATATNAAAGATCTAAATAGTAAGGAAAGATCCAAATCATTACATTTCTTTATATACAATATTCTTCCAGGAACTACTAGTGCAGCGAATGTAAAATCTAAATTTTTAAAAGAAATTATTATTGGNAAAATTCAAGTAGATGAAATACCAATTGATTTTGCTTATGAACTTCTTTCTCACATGAAAGGAGGTTCCTCTATAGAAATCCTTTTAGATTTAGCATTGGGTTCAGATCCAATACATAANAGAAAAGCCTCAGATATTTTGAAAACACAAGTTTTCCTATACGAGGCAGATATGGAGCGTATCAAAAAAGCATATGAAAAAGGNAATACAGTTGCNAAGGGTCTTCTNCAAAGCTATTCCAATGCTGAGTTTTTTACTNATCTACCTGANATTCCTGATAAAATTGAACTTGTCACGTTTGTTGCAGGTTTAGGAGATATTTCAACTGACCTTCTATCACCTGGTGGTGATGCACACTCAAGATCTGACAGAGAACTTCANGGTAAATCAATGTTTGATCATGACATTGAGAAACAAAAAGAATTNGTTGAACTTCAAAGAANGTACCCTGAAAAAAGNATTATGTTAGTTGCAGAAAAGGGAACGATGGGCGTTGGTTCATCTAGGATGTCAGGTGTAAATAACGTGGCTCTTTGGATTGGAAAGCAAGCAAGTAAATACGTACCATTCATAAACATAGCACCCGTTGTTGCTGGAACAAATGGTATTTCTCCAATTTTTATGACAACTGTGGGAGTGACAGGTGGTATTGGTTTAGATCTAAAAAATTGGGTTAAAACATATGATGATGATGGTAATATACAACTTAACAAAGAGGGGGATCCTATTCTAAAAAGAACTTACTCTGTTGATACTGGCACCCTACTTACTATCGATACAAAAACTAAGAAATTATTCTGTGGAGATAAGGAATTAATGGATATTTCATCAGCCTTTACTCCTCAGAAGATGGAATTTATGAGAGCAGGGGGATCATACTCAATTGTCTTTGGTAAAAAACTTCAAACTTTTGCATCAAAAACCTTAGGTATTGAAATCCCAGATGTGTTTTCACCTTTCAAAGAAATATCTAATAAAAATCAGGGA
>NZKG01000007.1 GCA_002692105.1 Marinoscillum sp.
ACAACAATTGAAGATTTTGGAATTGAGATATTAGATCAAATTGAAATAAATAAGGGTCCAAACTCAAGTATCTATGGTTCTGGTCTTGGAGGTAATATTGTACTTAAAACTTCTAAAAGTTTTGAAAAAACAGTTAAGATAAAATCGATCTTTAAATCTTTTAATACTTATCAGAATAGCATCTCTGTATCTAAAAAGATCAATAAAATAAATTTGCTCCTTAACTTTGAAAAAATCAAAAGCGATGGCTTCAGAGATAATAATACTTATGATAATAATAGAATATTCGCAAGTGTGAATTGTGAGATTAATGACGATTACGTAATAGACTTTATTCACTTTTATAATTCGGCAGAAGCACTTATACCTTCCTCACTAAGTCTAGAAAGTTTTATAGACAACCCTTCTAGCGCAGCGTTTTCTTGGAGAAACGTTGAAGGAGGAGAGGATTATAATAGGTCACTAACTGGCTTAACATTTAATTCAAAAAAAAATAAATACACATCAAGTACTACTTTTTTCTACAAGACATTTAATAATGATGAGAATAGGCCATTTAATTACTTGATTGAGGATAGTGATTCATTTGGATTTAGACATATTGGAAAGTTTCCGTTAAATTCTTTTGACTTTAGTTACGGACTTGAGTATTCTGGCGAAAATTATATATTCAGTACTTGGGATGAATATGGAAGTATGGATCAATCGATAATATCTCAGCAAACACAAGACAGAAAAAACTATAATTACTTTCTGCAGGTTGATAAGTCATTTAAAAACTCTTTTTTGACTTTCGGAATTGGATCTAATAAAATTAATTACGATTGGGTTGATGAGACTGAATCAACTTCATTAAACTATAACACAAAAACTATTATATCTCCAAGATTATCTTATAATCATAATTTGGATAATATTTCAATATTTGGAAACATTAGTCACGGTTTTTCTTCCCCTAATATAGATGAGACTCTCGATGAAAATGGGATAGTAAACCCAGATATTAAACCCGAAACTGGGTGGAATTATGAGCTAGGTCTTATAGGGTCTACAAATGATAATTCTCTTTCGTATAACCTTAACCTCTACTACATGGATATTAAAAATTTACTAGTAGCACAAAGGACAAGTTTCGATACTTTTACAGGAGTAAACGCTGGTAGAACAACTCATCCTGGCCTAGAGGCTACAATAAATTTCCCATTACTAAGAAGTCAAAACTTAACTATTACTTCATCAAGTAATTTCTCTAAGTATTGGTATATCTTCAAGGATTTTAACAATAGAGGAACTGACTACTCTCAAAATAAATTAACAGGTGTGCCTACCCATACAACTTTTTCTAAAATTAAGTTTGATCTAAAAAATTATCTAGCACAAATTTCATTTCAAAATGTAGGAAAAATACCTATGAATGATTCAAATGAATTGTTTACAGATTCTTACTCTGTCATTGATTTGAAATTATCAAGACTTTATAATTTAAAAAATTTAGGAATCAATATATCAACAGGTGTAAATAATTTATTTGATAAAAGATATGCATCTGGTATCGTTATTAATGCAAGAGGTTTCGGGGGGGGAGATCCTAGATTTTATTATCCAGGATTACCAAGAAATTATTTTATATCTTTATCTCTAAGTATATAATATTATGAAAATCGATTTGAGTAAAGTTCAATCCTACGGTATTGAGGGGATGGTCATTTTATTTAGTGTGATTCTTTCATTTTATGTTGAAGGCCAGAGAGATTTAGCTGAAAAAAATGATAATAAAGATAAGCTCATCCTAGATTTAATAAATTCAATTGATGAAGATTTAGAACAAATTCAAAACATAAATAAAACAGTATCCAGTGCTGTTCAAAATATTAATGATATTCAATCAGACATTAATTCCGACGATTTCAATCCAAAAAAGAACGAATTAATTTCAAAAGCAATCACAGCAAATGTTGGAACGTCTTTTTTTCCACAAAAAGGAATATTTAATCAACTAATTTCCACCGGAAGTTTTGAGTTAATAGATAGCCAAGAGCTAAAATCTATATTATTACGTCTTTTCAATCACCAAAATGAAAGAAATATCGCTATATCAACTTCAATTGACTTTTTTAATATTGAATATCAAAATAATATTTACAGTAAGTTCAGAATAGATACAGAATACAATAGCCTTGATGGCGAATACTATGGCAAACAAGTTCTAAGAAATTTTCAATTTGATAAAGAATTTTATTATTCTAATGAATTTTATGGATTACTCTCCAGAGCTAAACAGTGGGGAAATATGTACATTAGACTTTTAAATGATATTGAAGAAAATTACAAACAAGCGAGAATTTACGCTGAATATGAGATTTCCAACAAATAATTATGAGCATTATTGATAATATTAAAAAATACTCAGTAGAATCTTTGGTAATCTTATTCAGTATAATTTTATCATTTTATATTGAAGGTAGAAGAGACTTAGCAGAGAAAAATTCAAACAAAAATAAACTCATTACCGATCTAATAAATACGATTGATGAAGATCAAAAACAGCTTGATTATATCAAATCGGAAATGAATAGATCATCTAAAATCATCAATGAATTACAAGGAGATATATTATCTAGAAATAAAAACTTGTCAGAGAAAGAGGTTATAAATAGATTGACAGAGATTAATATAATGTATTCATATTTTGCTCAAGAAGGCATTTTTAATCAACTAATCTCTACCGGTAGTTTTGAATTAATAGAAAAAACTGAACTTAAACTTTTGCTTTTAAAAATTTATAATCATCAAAATGACAGAAATACTTCAATCTCTGTTTTAATAGATAATTTTGCAGTTGACTTTTTTAATCAAGTATATTCAAAATTTCGCATTAACATTGATCAAAATAATTTAGAGGGCGAAATCTATGGTGTTAAACAACTAACAAATTATAATTTTAATGAAGAGTATTATTTTTCAGATGAATTTTTTGGTTTGTTAACTAGAGCTGAAATTTATGTGAATAACTACTCAAGGCTCATTAGTGATATAAGTAATAACCTATATCAAGCTAAAATATATGCAGAGTACGAAATAAATGACTAGTACAGAAGATACTTTTTAGAATTATTTCTCCATCCTGCTTGAGACTTGTAATCGACAAAAAAAATTTTTAAATCAGCTTGTGATTTATAATCAGAAAAAAAAATTTTCTTATCTGATCGGGACTCATACTCAACAAAAAACCATAAACCAATGTTTTGCTTTGCTTGAGAAATATAGTCAACCCTGTAAACTAATAGATCGGCCTGAGATTTAAATTCTGTGACAAAAACATTAATGTCAGCNTGTGATTNATATTTTGTTGAGTAAATTTTTTGNCTNTAAGANTTATTACTTANNAATAGAAAAAAAAGTATAACTATTAATCTCATNTACAAAAAATTTATTTTTTTTCNTCTAAAGAAGACATAATTGAGAAAGTCATAGTATTTGCTGATTTAGCATACTTTAAAGCCTCTCTAGTTTCTTTTTTTATTTCATCTAATTCAAAAGATGTGTACTCTAATCTTGAAGTAATATCATTTAATTTATTTCTCGTCTCATAGTTCTGATATGCTAAAATTAATAGGCCAAAAAAAGTTAGATTTTGGAAGTTAAAATAGCCTCTATTTCTTAAAAAGTTTTTCATATTCAAAATATTATTGGTGTATTTATTTGTAAGTAATTAAATTTTTTAATCAAATTTTATTACTAAAAATAGATAAAATATATTAGTCTTTTAATATCTTAAAATAGAATTAAATTTTATATCTTAAAATAAAAAAATGATAAACTTCATACTTCCTACATTGCTTTTAATCTTTTCAAATATAAGTTTTGAAAATAATTTAATTGGACTTTGGAAATCAACTGACGACAATATAGTAAAGTTTCTCAAGTTTAGTGATGATGGGTCATTACAAGAGATAATGCAGACTCAAACATTAGATTATAAATTTAAAAAAACAGATAATTTTATTGAGATAGAATTAGAAAATGGAAGCTTAATAGAAAATTCATTTTATATAGATGCAGATACACTTACTATTCAATTTTTTGAAAATGGTAAATCAACCACTAATAAATATGTAAGAAAAAAACTAGCTCTTTAGATGAAGAAAAAAAAAGAGGAATCAAAAGGCCAATTAGCACAAATAGTAAGAAGAAAAAATCTTACCAAAGTAAAACCTTCAGGTAAAATTTATAAAAGATCAAAAAAAATAAATGATGAATAAATTATTTTTAATTATATGCCTCATAATTCCAAATTTACTTTTATCACAAAGTGATGATAAAATTAAAAAAACAACTTATTCGGTAATTCAGAGTAATTGGGAAAGATTCTTTGATATGCTTTCAATACCTAATGACGGATATGACACACCAAATATTAAAAAGAATATAATATGGTGTGAGGAAACATTTACAGAACTTGGTTTTGATGTTGAAAAGGTAATGGCCAAAAGCACTAGCCCAATGATGCCAAATCATCCGCTATTAATTGCAAATAAGTTTATCTCAAAAAATTATAAAACTGTTCTGATTTACTTTCATATGGATGGTCAACCCGTTGATCCTAGTAAATGGAACCAAGAAAATCCATTTATTCCCATTCTTTCTGAAAATATAAATGGTAAGTGGGTAGAAATAGAAAGAGATAAAATCAAAAACAATCCAAATCCAGATTGGAGAATTTTTGGTAGATCAACTAGTGATGATAAAGGACCCCCAATGATGTTAGTTAATGCACTAGAGGTTCTTGAAAAACTGAATAAAGAACCTAAATTCAATATAAAATTAATTATTGATTTTCAAGAGGAAATGGGTTCACCAACGGTTGTGAGTGCGGTATCTCTTCATAAAGAAAAACTAGAGTCTGATTTTCTTTTGATTATTGATGGCCCAAGACACCCTTCAAATAAACCAACTTTAACATTTGGAGCAAGAGGTATTAGTAGAATCACACTCACATCATTTGGACCAATTAGACCACAACATAGCGGACACTTTGGTAATTATGCACCAAATCCGGCAATGAACTTATCAAAAATTCTTTCATCGATGAAGGATTATGATGGTAGAGTTGTAATTCCTGGATTTTATGATGGAGTAACGTTCAGTGATGAAATCAAATTACTAATGGATGCAGTTCCAGACGATGAGGATCAGATAAAAAAAGAACTTATGGTAGCTTCAGCTGATAAAGTGGGTGAAAATTATCAAGAGGCAATACAATATCCATCTCTAAATGTTAGGGGCTTACAATCAGGCTGGGTTAGAAAAGAAGTAAGAACAATAGTCCCAGATATTGCAATTGCTGAAATCGATGTCAGACTTGTAAAAGAAAGTAATCCCAAAAGACTATTGAGTTTAATAAAAGAACATATTATTAATGAAGGTGCCTATGTGATAGAGGGACGAGAACCTACATCAGATGAAAGACTGAGCAAGAAAAATATAATTAGGTTTGATTCTAAGATAAGCTATCTAGCTTATAGGACTGAGATAGATTCACCTATTGGAAATTGGGCAACTAAAGCATTGAAAAAAGCATTTAATGAAGATCCTATAAAGAAAAGAACATCCGGTGGTTCAATACCTATTTCCCCATTTGTAACTACATTGAATGTTCCAGCCCTCACCTATCCGTCAGTTAATAAAGATAATAACCAACATAGTCCTAATGAAAATATTAGAGTTGGTAATTTTATTGATGGAACGTTAGGGATGGTTTACCTCCTACTAGAAAAAATTGACTAATATCTATCAGGTATAATCAACCAGGCAATAAGGTAAATAAATATTCCCCCACCAAACATAAAGAAAAATGCAATAAACAACAGTCTAAAAATTACTGGATCAATCTTAAAATATTCACCTAAACCTGAACACACCCCACCTAAAATTCCATTAAAACTATCTCTAAAAACTCTTTTCATTTGATTCTAATTTAGAGAAAATGTAATTAAAACGCACCTGAGTAGATAAATTTCTAANTGAACTTCCAAAACCACCAGCTGGTCTAATATTTAATATTCCGTAAGAAATATAAAGACCTATACTAAAATCATTTTTGTTATAAGAAATTCCACCTTGAGCGCCAATGTCTAAAGGCTTTAACTCATCATCATAATCATTACCTATATTTCCATAAACCTTAGACTTAGTAATATTATTTTTTAAGTATTCTTTAAAAGCTATTCCTATATAAGGACCTACTTCTATAGCAAATTGTGAAGAGGAATAGTATTTCAGTCTAAAAGGAATTTCAAAATAATTATAGAATGATTTGACTCTTACTCCTGTTTGATTTATTGTAAAACCTTTTGTAGAATAATTTATCTCAAATAATAAGCTGTAACCATCTCTAATTAAATACTCTGTATTTAGTCCAAATGCTAGGCCTGGAAGAAAACCTCTTCCATTATTGAATTGGTCTGAGGGATTGGAGTTGACTATTGTTGAGAAATTAATTCCAGTATTAAATCCCAACTTTATTTTGTTCGTATAACCCTTAAACTGCAGAAAAAATAAAAGTATTAGTAAATAAAACTTTATTTTTGAATTGATCATATTAATAATTTAATAAATATTATCGCATAATGCTATCNGTAAAAAGACTTAATCTTGATTCATCATGGCTTATTGATTTTAATTCAAAAAGTTTTATTGTTGATCCNTGGCTTATAGGATCTGAAATCGATGGTTTTAAGTGGCTCAACGAAGCGTGGCACATTAAAGATCCTGTAAAAGTAAATGACTTACCAGATTTTAAATTTTTGATGATATCTCAAAATTATGAGGACCACTGCCACATTGAAACTCTCAAAAAAATATCTAATAAAAAGCCAATAATAGCTACAGACCTAGCTTTTAAAAAGATTAAAAAACAATTCCCTAATAGAGATATAACGTTACTTGAGGAAAATAAAAAAACCAAATTTGAAGGTCTTACTTTCATATCATTAAGACCAGATAAAATATTAGATCCTATATATTATGCTGTCGTTATAATTAATGAAAATAATGAAGCTATNTTCTATGCCCCTCANGGTTTTGTTTTAAGTAAAGAACAACTAGATTTAATNAAAAACCTAGATATAAGTTTGCTTATAACTACATTTACTCATTTCAAAATACCAAAAATTATGGGTGGAGATGTAAACCCTGGAATGGATAATGTATACGAACTATACAACCAACTTTCTCCCAGAAATACAATAAATACCCACGATGAAGAGAAAAAAGCTAAAGGATTAGTTTCAGCTCTTGCTAAAATAGAATATGCTGATTATGATAAAATTGAGTCTGATAATAAAATAAATTTTATCAGAATAGATAATTACTCTAAAATAAAGATTAAGTGATATTAAAATTTTTTTTACTTTTCATTTCAATATTTGGAATAAAAGATGAAATACCCCTAGGCGAACTAGTTGGGAATTGGGATAGAGTTTGCATCGAGAATGATGCCCTGGGTTTTCAAGTATCTCACTGTAATTTCTTCGGAGATAAAAAAATGTATATTAATGAATGGAATTATATTGAGATGACATTTAAAAATGGTGAAAGGCGCTTTTATGATTTTAAATTAGACGGTGATAAAATAAAAATATTTTATAAGTACCGAGAAAATATTGAAAGTGTAATAAGTGTCAATGGCGATACACTTAAAATCGAATCAAATAAAGTATATAACGAGATGATGAACAGAAAATATGATGCAGATATCAATAGAATTTATTTTATAAGATCTGATTAGATTATAGAGTTCATCAAAAAAAAATGAGAAATTGAGCCTAATAGNACAAATATATGCCATATTACGTGGTTATATTTCAGTTGGTCCTTAGAGTAAAATACAGCCCCCACAGAATATAAAACTCCACCAATTACCATTAAAGTTATTTCATAATTTGTAAATGAAACCAATACTGTTCTAAAGTCTATAATTATTAACCAACCCATTATTAAATAAAATATCAGGGATAAGTTTTTAAAATAATTAAAGAAAAATACTTTATGAATAACACCAATAAATGCCATAACCCAGATTATAATAAGTATTTTTTCACCAATTAAACTNTTTATATTTAGAAGTATAGGNGGTGTGTATGAACCTGCAATTAAAAAATAAATACTAACATGATCTAGCTTTTGTAGTGAGTTTGAATGCTTATTATCAATAAAATAATGATAAAGACTAGATGACNCNAACATAAAAATAAGAGAAAGTCCATATATAATAGATGAGAATAATTTTTCATCTAAAGGATAAACAAGAGACTTATTTACTAAAAAGAAGGTACCTAAAAGACTAAGTAAAAAACCAAATCCATGGGTTTGATAATTTAACTTTTTCTCAAAATTTGACTCTATTCTTTCACTCAAAATTTTATATATAATTGGATAAAATATTATTTATTGATTTATATATATTTAAATTATCAATCAAATGAGAATTTATATAACAATCTTAATTCTATCAATATTTAGTATCGAAATTTATTCTCAAAATAAAATTAGAGCTAGAGATTTAGGAATACCATTTAATGGAAATCCAGGAAAATATAACTCAATTACTGATGTTGAAGGAATTCTTGTGGGACATGAGACTATAATAGAAGGAGATGGAAATTTGATTGTAGGTAAAGGTCCAATTAGGACTGGTATAACTTCTATACTGCCAAGAGGAATGAATTACGACCCAGTATTTGCTGGATGGTACTCTTTAAATGGAAATGGTGAAATGACAGGAACAACCTGGGTAGAAGAATCAGGATTCTTAGAAGGTCCAATAATGATAACAAATACCCATAGTGTTGGTGTAGTTAGGGACGCAGTTATAGAATGGAGCTACAAAAATAAATTTTATAAAACGCTTTATAATATTAAGGATTTATTCTGGACATTGCCTGTTGTAGCTGAGACATATGACGGATCACTAAATGATATTAACGGTTTTCATGTTAAAAAAGAACACGCTTTTAATGCACTTAATAATGCAAGAGGTGGAATGATAAGTGAGGGAAATGTTGGAGGTGGTACAGGGATGATTTGTCATGGATTTAAAGGAGGTATTGGCACATCATCAAGAAAAATAGCTTTAAAAGAAAAAGAGTATACTCTTGGTGTATTAGTTCAAGCAAACTATGGAAACAGAGAGGAATTAACTGTAGCAGGGGTACCTGTTGGTAAAGAAATTAAAAATTTACAACCAAAAATTACTTTTGGTGAAATAAGACAAGGTTTAGGATCAATAATTGTAGTAGTAGCAACAGATGCCCCTTTACTTCCTAACCAATTGAAAAGATTGTCAAGAAGAGTTCCAATAGGAATATCTCGAGTTGGGGGTTTTGGCTCAAACGGATCAGGAGATATTTTTATTTCTTTCTCTACTGCAAATTCAGGAGCATACAATAGAGAGGAAATAAAAAATATTAATTTTTTGCCAAATGATCTTATGAATCCATTCTTAAATGCTACTGCACAGGCAACGGAAGAAGCTATAATCAATGCATTAGTATCAGCTGAGACTATGACAGGTATAAATAATAATACAGTATATAAATTACCTCATGATGAATTAATAAATACCTTAAAAAAATACAAAAGGTTAAAATGAACAAAAAAATAGAAAATTTTATTGGAGGAAAATTTCAAAACTCANAAAATGATACAATTCCTATATATAATCCTCAACAAGGAAACATAATTGGTGATGTTGTTAACTCATCAAATGATGATTTGAAATTAGCAATTAAATCTGCTCTCTCAGCACATAAGATCTGGTCAAATTTTACATTAAAAGAAAGAGCTGAAATTTTCTATGAGTTTAGAAATCAATTAATCAAAAATTTAGATTCTCTCTCAAAATTAATAGTTGAAGAAAATGGAAAAATATTAAATGAAGCTAAAGCTGAGGTTTTAAAAGGAATTGANCTTACAGAGTTTGCTTGTTCAATGCCTCAGATAATTANCGATGAAATACAAGAAGTCAGCAAAGGAGTTGAATGCAGATCATCTCATGAATCAATTGGAATAGTAGCATCGGTAGCTCCATTTAATTTCCCTATTATGGTACCGCTGTGGACAATACCAAATGCCCTTATATTAGGAAATTGCATGATCTTTAAACCCTCTGAACAAACACCAATAGGGGTATCTAAAATTGCAGAATTATTAAAATTATCTGGTTTACCTGATGGTGTCTTTAATGTAGTAAACGGAGANAAAAAAATTGTCGAAGCAATATGTGAGAATGATGACATATCGGCAGTTTCATTTGTTGGTTCGACTAAAATTGCCAAAATTGTCTACCAAATGTCAACACAAAATTTAAAAAGATGTATTGCACTNGGTGGAGCTAAAAATCATTTAATTGTATTACCAGATGCAGACAAAGAAATGGCATCTAACGATATTCTTGCCTCTATGTCAGGATGTTCAGGACAGAGATGTATGGCAGCATCAGCAATGGTTGGAGTTGGAGAAATTCAAGAGGTTATTGATAAACTAGTAATAAAAGCAAAAAAAATGATACCTGGTGATAATTTAGGTTCAGTTATTTCAGAAAAAGCATTAAAAAGAATTGAATCTTTCATTGATGAAGCAGAAAAAGATGGTGCTAAAATAATTTTAGATGGAAGGGATTTTAAAGTTAAAGGTAAGGAAAAAGGATATTTCATCGGACCCACTATAATTGACCACGTTTCTCCAAAAATGAAAATTGCTAAGGAAGAAGTCTTTGGTCCAGTATTAGCTATAATGAGAACAAATGAAGTTGATGAAGCNATAAAAATTGAAAATAGATCAAGTTATGGAAATGCTTCCTCAGTATATACACAAGATGGTAGATTGGCTGATTATATTTCAGAGAGAGTAAATGCTGGAATGATTGGCGTTAATATAGGTGTCCCAGTACCCAGAGAACCGTTCTCTTTCGGTGGTTGGAATGATTCAAGATATGGTGTTGGAGATATTACTGGTAAAAGTTCAATAAACTTTTGGACTCAACTGAAAAAAAGAACCACCAAATGGAATAAAGGAGCAAAAAAAAATTGGATGAGTTAAAATGAATACAAAAAAATACAATCTTGAAAATACGATTTTTGCATGGTCGAATCAAAAGGGATTAGATCCTATTCATATTAAAAAAGCAGAAGGTGTTCATCTATTTGATGAAAAAAATAAAAAATATATTGATTTTTCCTCACAATTAATGAATGTAAATATTGGACACGGAAGACAGGAAGTNACAGAAGCTGTAAGGGAACAGATGGAAAAACTAAGTTATGTTAGNCCTCCATTTACAACTGATTCAAGAGGTATATTAGGTAAAAAACTTGCTGATATTACACCGAATAATATCAATAAAACATTCTTCACTTTAGGGGGTGCAGAGTCAAATGAGAATGCTATTATTTTAGCAAGACTTTATTCTCAAAAACATAAAATAATAACTCATTATAGGTCCTACCATGGNGCAACAATCGGATCTGTCTCTGCTGGTGGTGACCCTAGAAAAAATGAGATCGATAGTCAACAAGTTCCTAACTTCATACATGTTGAAAATCCATACTATTACAGGTGTCCTTGGTACTCAAATAGTTTTGAAGAATGTGGTGATAGAGCAATAAAAAATTTAGAGAAAACAATTAATTATGAAGGAGCAAATAATATAGCTGCTATAATGATGGAGGGTGAGTCAGGAACATCTGGATGTATAAAATACCCTCCTTATTATTTAAAAAAAGTAGAAGAGTTATGTAAAAAATATGACTTATTACTAATAATTGATGAGGTAATGAGTGGCTTCTGTAGGACTGGTAAGTGGTTTGGTTATGATAACCATTNTATAAAACCTGATATTATAACAATAGCTAAAGGAGTTACATCTGGGTACATACCATTAGGTGGAGTAATGGTATCAGATAAAATTATAAATTCATTTAACAATAAATTTTTACCGCTTGGTCTAACTTATTCTGCACATTCTGTTGCATGTGCTGCTGCTGTTTCTGTACTTGATATATATGAAAATGAAAAAATAATGGAAAATGTCAATAAAATTGGATCATATACTGATAAGAAAGTTGAAGAGTTAATGAATAAACATCCATCTATTGGAGACTGGAGAAATACCGGTATGTTAGGATGTATTGAACTTGTAAAAAATAAAAAAAATAAAGATCCTTTAGCTCCTTTTAATGCAAATCCTAAACAGATGGAAGACATGAATAAAGTAATTAGAAAATTAAGAGATGAAGGTATGTTCACTTATACTAAATGGAATTATGTTTTCATAGCACCACCACTTACATCATCTGAGGAGGATATTGATGAAGGTATAGATATAATTTCAAAGGCACTGAAAGTAGCAGATGAATTTTGTTATTGACGGATGGAGGTTAAGCTAATTATTTTATTTCTATATTTTCTTATTCTTTTCTTTATCGGTTGGTACTCATCTAAAAAGATTAAAAATATAAAGGATTATTATGTTGGAGGGAAAAAACTAGGGTTTTGGGTTGTAGCTTTTTCAACAAGAGCTACCGGTGAATCAGCATGGCTATTACTAGGTCTCACTGGACTAGGTGCTGTTGTTGGGGTTAGTGCTTTTTGGGTTGTTATTGGAGAGGTTTTAGGTGTTTTAGGCGCTTGGTTTTTTATGGCAAAAAAATTTAAAAAACTTACTGATAGATATAAATCTATTACAATAACTGATTACCTAGTTTCTAGACTAAAATCTAAAACAAATCATTTAAGATACTTATCGTCTCTTTTCCTTACTTTCTTCATTATAATATATGTGAGTGCACAAATTGATGCTACTGGCTCTGCATTTGAAGCATTTATGGATTGGAATTACTTTACAGGTGCTGTATTGGGTTACTTTATAGTTTTAGCCTATGTGGTATTTGGTGGGTTTATAGCTGTAGCTTGGTCTGATTTAATTCAAGGAAGTCTCATGTTTTTAGCTCTAGTTATATTACCAGTAATTGGCTATTACTCTTTTAATGGTGAATTTCTAATATTAGAAGGTCTAAATAAAATAGATGGAGGACTAATTTCACCGTGGGGGTCGGGTGGATTCAATCTATTAAATCTATCTACAATTGTTGGCTACCTATGTATTGGATTAGCCTTTTTAGGTTCTCCCCAAATTTTTGTTAGGTTTATGTCAATAAAAAATGAGCAAGAAATAAATAAAGGGAGATGGGTTGCAGTTTTATTCACTCTCATTACTGACTCTTGTGCTGTTTTAATTGGTATGATGGCAAGATATTTTTTTACAGAAAATGGCGTTGAAGTTGAAAGTATACTTGGTAATAATGGTCAGAATTCATTAATAATGATGGTTGAAAATTTATTACCATTACTATTTATTGGCTTTTATATGGCAGTTGTTCTTGCGGCTATAATGTCAACAGTAGATTCCCTTCTTGTTCTTGCGTCAAGTGCATTTGCAAGAGATATTTATCAAAATATTTATAATCCAAAAGTAGAGATAAATAAATTAACATTTATTTCTAAAGTCACGACGTTTGTTATGGCTTCAGTAGCATTAATTGTTGCTATTACAGTTGCTAATTTAACACCTGAAAGGACTATATTTTGGTTTGTTTTAGTAGGTTTTCATGGAATTGCCGCAAGTTTTTGTCCTACTATAATACTTTCTCTTTTTTGGAAAGGTCTTTCTGAAACTGGTGCAATTGCTTCAATGATAGTAGGATTTCTTGGAGTACTTATTTTTAAATTCATAGTACCAAATATCGAGCCTTATGGTATATATTTTAATAATATTGCTGAGTTAGCTCCTGCTCTATTATTGGGGTTGTTTACAGGCTATTTATTCTCCATACTTTATCCAAATACTGATTTAAAAAAGGAACTTGATTAAATCTCTAAATAAATATTATATTTAATGAAATGAAAAAGTTTAGTAGAAGAGATTTTGTAGCATCATTGCCTCCGTTAGCATTAATGTCGTGTTATTTAGAAAAAGCAGATTTAATATTATATAATGCTGATATTTTAACCGTAAACCCTAATCAACCATCAGCTGAAGCTATAGCAATTAGTGGTGATAAAATTATTGGTGTCGGAAGTAACGACGANATAATGAATCTAAGTTCANCATANACTAAAAAAATTAATGTTGGTGGAAAAATTATAACACCAGGGTTTATTGACGCTCACTCCCACCCTGCTGGTGCGGGAAGATCACACCTTAGAAATGTAGATTGTGATCTGAGATCAATAGAAGAAATTAAAAATGCAATCTTTGAGAGATCTAAGAAGACACCTAAAGGGGAATGGATTAGTGGGTTTAAATATGATGATACTAAGACAAAAGAGAAAAGATATATAAATAATATCGACCTTGACGAAGTATCTCCAGATCACCCNGTAATNATAACTCATAGAGGNGGTCATACTGCATATGTAAATTCATTAGCNCTTAAAATAGCAGGAATAGATGAAAAAACACCTGACCCAAAAGGAGGTAATATTGAAAGGGATTCTNANACAGGGAATTTAAATGGGAGGCTTCTTGAAACAGCTACTTATCTAGTTGAAAAGTTTATACCTAATAAATTTACTAGAGCTGATTACCAAGCTGGAGTGAAGCTTATATCCAATATGTTATCTAGATCTGGTATAACATCAGTAACTGATGCAGGAACAAGTGTAAAATCACTGCAGAGCTTTGAAGACTCCTACAATAGTGGAGAACTAAAGACAAGAGTTTATTGCATGATAAGGGATTATGCTTTTAATGAAGTGAATGATTCTGGAAAGAAGACCGGGTATGGAGATGAATGGGTGAAAATCGGTGCTTTAAAATTAGTTTGTGATGGATCTATTTCTGAGAGAACTGCTAGATTATCAGAGCCATACATTGGTAGACCTGATTATTATGGAATAATAATTAATAATGAAGACGAAATATTTGAACAGGCAATAAAAGCACATTTAAATGACTGGCAGATTGCTGTTCACGCTAATGGAGATGTTGGAATTGACATAACATTAAAGGTATTTGAAAGGCTTCAAAAAGAAAAAAAGAGAATTGATCCAAGATTTAGAATTGAACACTGTACCATGATAAATAAATCATTAGTTCAGAGAATAAAAGAACTTGAAGTAATACCAAACCCATTTTCTACTTATGTTTATTTTCATGGTGAAAAAATGAAAGAATATGGAAAAGAAAGATTAGAAAATATGTTTGCTGTCAAAAGTTTTCTTGATGCAGGAGTTCCTGTAACTCAGACATCTGATTATCCTCCAGGTCCATTTGAGCCAATGATGGCTATCCAGTCGAGTGTAACAAGAACTGATTACACAGGTGAAGTCTGGGGACCAAGTCAAAAAATAACTGTTGAAGAAGCCTTAAAAGTTGCAACAATTAATGGGGCTTATGCATCNTATGAAGAAAATATAAAAGGATCTCTTGAAATAGGTAAATTGGCTGACTTGGTTATTTTAGGTCAAGATCCTAGAAAAATCGATCCTATGAAAATTATAGATATACCGATTGAAAGAACTATGGTAGGAGGAAAATGGTCTTATGAATCCTAAAATTTTAAAGTTTCTTTTTATAGTATATGCATTTACATATACCTCCAATATATCTGCTCAAGATAATGGTATCAGTCAGGATTTAAAGTGGAGAAATATTGGCCCTGCNAATATGATGGGTAGGATAGCAGCAATTGACGCAAGTAATACGGACTACAGAAAGGTACTTATTGCATCTGCATCTGGAGGAGTATTTAAGTCAAATAATGGAGGTATCACTTGGGAAAGTATTTTTGATAATTATGGAGCTGGATCAATTGGTTCTGTAAAATTTGATCAGAATAATTTAAATACCATATGGGTAGGAACTGGAGAATCAGCAAACAGGAATTCAAGTGCTTGGGGTGACGGTATATATAAATCAGTAGATGGGGGGAAGTCATTTAAAAATATGGGCCTTAAATCAACGCATCAGATTGCAGAAATTGAAATTCATCCAAATAATCCAGATATAGTCTATGCTGCTGCAGTAGGTCACCTTTGGGGATATTCTGGAGAAAGGGGTCTATTTAGAACTGAAGATGGCGGACTTTCATGGGACAGAGTACTAGGTGGTTTACCTAACGACGGAAAGACAGGTTGTACTGAAATAATTTTCCATCCTGAAAATCCTGATATTATGTTTGCTGGTTTTTATCATAGATTAAGACAACCAGCTAGTTTTATTAGTGGTGGAGAGCAAGGAGGATTGTTTAAAAGTACTGACGGAGGTAAATCATGGAGGAAAATATCAGAGGGACTTGCAAAAGGGAAGAGTGGTATGATAGATATTTCTATTCATTTAAATAATCCTGATATAATGGTTATGGCATATGAAGCCGATGAGAATCTTCCAGAAGATGAGCCAGGTACAGGTGTATATATTTCCTATGATGAGGGCGAATCATGGAAATTTTTACTAAAACATGCTGTTAGACCCTTTTATCATGGACAAATTGAGATAGACCCTATTAATCCTGATAATATCTATGTTGTTTCTAGAGGGTTTATGATTTCAAATGATGGTGGGAAAAGTTTTTCTTCCAGAAGGTGGCGAACAGATGGAGGCGATGACCATGACATGTGGATTGCACCCTATGATAATAAAATAATGTATTTAGCTACTGACCAAGGTTCGAGGCTATCTGTTGATGGTGGTATGAGCTGGTTATCTCATAACAACATGGCGATAGGTCAGTATTATGCTATTGGGGTTGATATGAGAGATCCATATCATGTAGGAGGAGGTCTCCAAGATAATGGATTNTGGATGACTCCAAGTAATAGCAGAGAGTACAGAGGAATTTTAAATATGCACAGTACATGGATTGCAGAGGGAGATGGATTTCATACACAAATAGATCCAGATGACTGGAGAACAGTTTATACTGTAAATCATGTAGG
Organism: Marinoscillum sp.; assembly: GCA_002692105.1. Taxonomy (GTDB): domain Bacteria; phylum Bacteroidota; class Bacteroidia; order Cytophagales; family MED-G16; genus MED-G16. The sequence goes on from NZKG01000007.1 coordinate 16,999, forward strand.
ATTTGTTGCAAGACAAAATATTGAAACAAGAGAGTACAGTTTTATAACACCCACTCCAGAAACAATTTCAAANTTTAAACAATATGTAGATTACAANTATNATGAGACCAGAAATAGATATACTATTGACCCAGGAGAACATTGGTTCTTTAGGGACAGACCAGAGAGACCNCTNCTACCCCCACAATTTAGATTTAATTGGAGCAGCCCATTTATAATATCTTCTCATAATTCAAAAAAAGTTTTATTTGGTTCAAACCATTTATTTCAATCTCATGACAGGGGTGATAATTGGAAAATTATTAGTCCCGATCTAACTACTAACGATAAAAAATTAAGAAATACTTCAGATGGAGGTGGATTAACAAATAGTAATACTGGAGGTGAGAATCACTTTACAATTATAACCATAAGTGACACACCGATTGATACTTTATCTATCTGGGTTGGTACTGACGATGGAAATGTTCAGGTAACAAGAAATAATGGAGCAAGCTGGGATAACGTGAAGAAAAATATTAGAGGAATACCAGATAAAATATGGGTTAGTAGAGTTGAGGCATCAAAACATGCAAAAGGAAGGGCATACGTCTCCTTTGATAATCATAGATTTGATGATAATAAACCCTATGTTTTTNTCACTGAGGATTATGGAAAATCTTGGAATNATATTAGCTCAAACCTTCCAATAGATTATTCTGTTTATGTTATAAAAGAGGACCCTATAGATAAAAACTTACTTTTTGTTGGGACTGAAAAATCAGTTTACTTTAGTANTAACAGAGGTTTATCTTGGGAAAAACTTGGAAGTAATTTACCTACAGTCGCAATCCATGACCTAGTAATCCATCCAAGAGATGGCGATTTAGTTGTCGGTACTCACGGAAGGAGTATTTGGATTTTAGATGACATATCACCGCTTAGATTTTTAAATGAAGAAAATGATAAACTTCTTCCAACAAGAGTATCTACTAAATGGGTAAAAATAAATACAGGTAGAAAACAACCTTTTTTTGAATTTAGAGGTGAGAATCCACCCTACGGATCAATAATTAATTATTATAGTACAACTAATACGAAGGGAGAGTTAATAATATCAAAAGATGAATTTAAATTCAATGAAAATGCTCCTAGCTTCAGGAAATCTATAGAAATAAATAGAGGAATTAATAGATTCATTTGGCCTTTTACGCTTAAAAGGTCAGAAGAGGAGTTAATTAATTACAGAGATAAATTCATTGGTATAAAAGAATCTTTCAAAGAAGTTGTAGTAGATAAAAAAGGACTAAATTCTTATGATTTTAAAGATCAAAAATCTTTTAGTGACATTAATAAATTAAGAAAGAAATTTCTAGATAATTATGGCATGTATGCAAATGGAAAGAAAATATTTGGAGATAAATTATATAATGAGTTTGATATCGAGGAAGGAATATATAATGTTATNATTCGCCTTGATAATGGAGATAATTTTAAGGATAAAATTATTGTAAGAAAGGACCCATTAAAATCTAATTAATATTTCCTTCAGCTAATCTGATTAAAAAGTCAGCAGTAGCCTTATTTACTTTCATTTGATTATCAAACATCATAAAATGATGTGTGTCATCAACAATGACCATTGTCTCCATATAAACATTTGTATTTCTTAACCTTTGAACCAAATCTGTACTCTGTTTAAAATANACATTTCTGTCATCGTCTGCATGAATAATTAGTACTGGTGATTTCCAAGTGTTCACATCTGCAATCGGAGATGATTCCCAAGCGGTTTCTCTTGCTAATTCATAATCAGGAGCTTTCTCATAGTTTATAGAGTTTAGGTATCCATAAAGAGTCCTATCATGGACACCATGAATATCAACTCCACCGGAGAATAATTGAGAATCTCTACCAAGTGCCATAGCNGTAAGATAACCACCATAACTTCCACCATATACATATATCCTATCTTGATCTATATAATTTTGATCTTTTAGCCATAAACCCGCTGCTTTCACATCTTTATACTCTGAAGCACCCCTAGTACCTCCATCAATTGGGTTATGAAATTCATATCCATACCCAATACCTAGTCTATAATTAACTGATATTACAACAAAATCCTTACTTGCTAAATATTGGTTAAGAGCATACGCATTTGAATAGTATGATGAATAATGCCAACCTAATAACATTTGTCTTGGAGGCCCGCCGTGGATATATATTATAGCTGGTTTATTTTTTTTATTATTGTTCTTCTCAAATTTTGTAGCATAAACTTGTATNCCATCTGTTGATTTAAACTTTATTTGTTTTGGTATCACCATTTTTTCTGAAGGAAAGTCATCAGGAATTCTATTTTCAGCTAATATTTTCTTTTCATTTGAAACTAAGTCTAAAATAGTGGGGAGAGGTGGTCTAGTTGAGGTAGCACTTATGTATGCTACATGTCTCAAATCGCCAGTAACTAATGGAGTCCACTCCAAACCGATACCATTAGTAAGAACTTTCATGTCTGACTTATCAACTGATACTTTNGCAATATGTCTTCTGTCTATATCGTACTTATCATCCCCCGTATTTGCAGTAAACACGAGTGATTTTTTATCTGGAGATAATTTTATNTACTCACACATAAAATCACCCGGAGTTAATAAAAGTGCCTCTCCTCCATCTTCAGAGATAGAGTATATATGTTGCCATCCATCATGGTAAGATAAAAATACTATTCTATTGCTTGCCCAGTGTAAATTTGTTCCTCCCTGAGTCCTTGGATAGGATCCACTTAAAGTTTTAGGTGCTTCCCATAACTCTTTACTTTCCATTGAGTTGATATCTGTTTTCACTATTTTCCATGGATTATGTTTCCCACCTAAAATAGAGCTTGGTTTACCTGCGGCACCTGGTTGNCTTACATAAACAACCTCATTTCCATCAGGTGACCATCTTGGAGAAGTATCTCTATCGAAAGATGGATTTACCCACTTTATATTTGAATTTTCGTCTTTATAAATACCTATAAATGAACGGTCACCTCTGTATGAAACAAATGCAATTTTTGATCCATCAGGGGACCATGAATGAGATCCGTTTCTTCCTCTTGAATGGAATATTTTTTTAGGATCACCCTTACCATCTATATTCGATATCCATATCTGTCCATCTTTTACATAAGCAATTTCATCACTGAGTGGTGAGATTACTGGATTGACCCCCTCATCAATCATAATTGGATCTCCTCCTGAAAATGCAATAGACCAAATTTGTACCTTTGGGGGAATAGGATTAAAAGTTGGATTTACAGACAGCTCGTCGTCCCAATTGGAACCAAAATCTCCTCCTCTTATGTATACGATCCAATTCCCATCAGATGAAATAGAAACACTTGACAACTCCTGACCTGTATCATCCATATAAGAAGTCAATCTTCTTGCATTAAATATAGGCCCTTCAGCAACGTATATATTTCTCTTCCCTTCCTCATCAAATGCCCAAGTAATTCTAGAAGCATCGGATGAACCAGTTAATTCATTAGGGAAAGGATATGATTTTATTTGGTCTAGACTGAATTCTTCTTGAGAGAAACAAGAAAATGAGAAAAAAAATATAAGAATAAATAATCTCATATATTAATATTTAGCAGGAGATGTTGGAATGGTATTCTTAATAAAATCTCTAATATCATCGTTAGAATTTTTAAGATCTTCTCTTCTTAAATACATCATNTGACCACTNTCATAACCNTTNAANGATANNCTNTCNTTCATCTTNCCACTNGGNTCAATNTGCCACATAGTATATTTCGCATCAAAGTATTGGGTTGCACCATCGTAATATCCTGATTGNATCATNACATTNAGNAANGGATTTTTTGCCATNGCCTGCCTTAGGTTATCACCTGTTCTATCATTATCTCTATTCCATGGCCTTACATTACCCCATACATTATAGTTCATATTNGTCTTATAATTTAATTCGTTATTAAGATAATATTGCATNGCNGGNGTNAANGCGTGATCCCAAGCATCNAGNTCNGGATAACTNCCNACNGANACNCCNGAATTTTTTTTATCGATACCTCTNTACCTAGAATCAAGTCTTCCTAGAATAAACCCATCATCATTAAGTAATTGTTTCCAAAAATATTGATTNGTAACATCCAGGTTATTATCTAAGAAGTCTCTNTCAGAAAGTCCTGAGTATTTTGCAGCNACTTTTGCGATATCAGATCTTTTCNNATCAGAAATTGAATTTCCAAGTGTAATTGCTGGTAAAAACTCTTCAACTGTAAATNTTTCTACCTCTGCCAGAAGATCTAAAAGTTGCTTTTCTTGTAAATCATCTNCCAACTTGTCATGATACCAAGCTGTAGCAGCAAAGTAAGGTAACCTGAGAGCTGAACCAACTGGACCATCTCTGTCTATTCCTAACCCGGTAGGAGAAACTAATATTACTCCATTAAGATAAGTAGTATGGTATCGACTTTGAAGTTCAAGAGCAAGCCCTGAGCATCTTGTCGTTCCATAACTCTCACCAATCAGGTATTTTGGAGATATCCATCTGTTATATTTATTTATAAAATCTTCAACCCACTGNGCTAAATATTTTATATCTGAGTTAACACCAAAAAAGTTAGATCTGTCATAGTCTTTATCAAGAATTCTCGAAAGCCCTACATTTACAGGATTGACATATACAATATCAGCNACGTCAATTATAGAATAAGGGTTATCTTTTATACCATAGGGTTGAGTTGGAAAGCCTTCATCATCAATATTTAAAGTTCTTGGACTAGTATATCCCATATGCATCCAAATTGAGGCTGCACCAGGTCCACCATTAAATGAAAAGAAAATTGGTCTGTTCTTTACATCCTTGACATCAGATCTTTTATAATAAGTATAAAACAAGGTTGCAACAGCTTTGTCATCATCACTCCAGACCGGTAGCGTACCAGCAGTTGCAGAATAAGGAATTCTTGTCCCATCAACTGTGACAAAGTGATTAGTTACAACAGAACTTTCAGCTTCTATACTTCTAGTTACCTGCGATAAAAGATTATTACTAAAAAAAGAAATTAAGGTTATTAAAATAAAGTTTTTCATGATTTAATTAAAAAAGGCCAAACATAGTTGGCCTTAATTTAATAATAATTTTCAAATAAATTATTTCATATCCATATTTCCAGATAATGTTTTAGAAATTGCTACCAACATCATGAGCGAATATATTGCATGATATACACCAATAATAGTAGGAACAACAGGATCAGTTAGAATAATAAACGCAAATGATGAATTTATTACTAAAATCGTGGACTGAACTTTTAAAGACCACGTTTTCTGAACAGAATCTTTGTTAGGACTTAGAAAGCCACCTAAAGGAATTGATATAATTGCCTGACAAACAAAAATTATTATCGTTACAAAACTAAAATAGTCTTGGGGGTCTTCTAAAAATAATCCCAATCTATGAGAGATGGGTATAAAAGAGTATAAGAAAACACCACCTAAAGCATATCTCCTATCTTTTGCTACTGCTAAACCATAAATACTAATAGCAAGACATATACCGCCGAGTATGGTTGGTATTAATAATTCATTAACTTCCATTTTTTTATATTTTAAGTTATTAAATAAATATAATTTTTTTTTAATTAAATAAAACTTATGATTGTTAAAATTCTATCATATTTTTAAATATGAGTCTATTAAAAGAAAAAAACTCTAATAAAAGGGATCTAAGAGTTAAGTTCAATGATACAAATCATAGCTACATGATCGATTCTGAAAGTAAGGCAATATCTGTAACTCAATTAATTCAAAAGTTTTTTCCAAAGTTTGATAAGGAATTTTGGGCAAATAANGAAAGTATTAAAACAGGAAAATCNAAAAGTGAAATATTAAAAGGTTGGGAAGAACTTGGAGAAAAAGCTAGGAATTTAGGAACAGAACTTCATGAACAGATTGAAAATTATTACAATAAATTAGAATATAATAAATCAAGAGAACTAGAAAAGTTTTTTAATTTCCATTCAAAACATATAGAGAATAAGTACAAACCATACAGAACTGAATGGAGAGTTTTTGATGAGGATAAAAAGATTGCTGGAACAATAGATATGGTATATGAGAAAGAAAATGGTGAGCTTTTTATTTTTGACTGGAAAAGAAGCAAGAAAATAATCAACTCTGATGGATCAATAGAAAAAAATAATCCGTTCGAAAATGGTCTTAAAGGTTTAAGTCACCTTCCATCTAGTGATTATGTAAAGTATTGTCTACAGCAAAATATTTATAAAA
>NZKG01000008.1 GCA_002692105.1 Marinoscillum sp.
TTTATCATTTACTTGTAAAACAATTGATAAGGTATCTCTCTCATTAATCCTGATGTCATTTTCTCCTTTATAATTAGATATTTGGTTACTATTAACCTTAAAACTTATAATTTTTATCTTTGATTCTTCGATTTTCTCTGTAACTAAACTATCATCCATTAAAGACGTAGTATCTGTGAGACTTACTTTATTGAGCGTTGAGTCGGTGGCTAAGCTGTCACTCAAGTAAAGAGATAAATTTAAAATATTAAGAAAAATTAGTGTTAGAGTCTCTAGCATTTCTAATTTTGTTTTTAATTATTTTTCAATTTAGCAAATTTATAAAATATGATATTGAATTTTATTACACTATTTGTTCATTTGGTACATATCAATTTTACAAACTTAGATAATGATAAATGGGAATTGAAAAAAGATAAAGACAGTATAAAAGTATACATAAGGAATGTTGATGAATCTACAAAAGAGTATTTAGCTGAGACAATAATTAGATCAGATATTNATAANATATTTAATANAATTACCGACTTTGATAANTCATATAAGTGGATGTACAAGCTGAATTCTAGNAAAATTNTACAAAANTCTGATACTNTAATGTATGTTTATTTTGTTGTAGATATGAACTGGCCCCTCAAAAATAGAGACCTTGTATCTGATGCTGTAATAATAAAAAATTTAAATAATATAAAAATTGAAATGCATTCATTACCGGATTATATTCCCGAAAATAATAAGTTGGTGAGAATTTCTGAGTCGAGATCTATATGGAATCTAGAAAAAATTGATAATTTTAATACAAAAGTTACTTTACAGAGTTATGCTGTAGTAGAAGGTATTCCGACATTTATAATGGATCTTTTTATTTTAGATAGTCCGATGTACTCGATGACTAGATTAAGAGAAAAGTTTTAAATTCTTTCTATATTAGCTCCCAGTGCCCTAAGTCTTGAGTCAATATTACTATAACCTCTGTCAATTTGTTCGATATTATCAATTGTACTTTCTCCTTCTGCTGAAAGTGCTGCTATAAGTAAAGAAACCCCAGCTCTTATATCTGGCGAGGTCATTTGAATACCCTTTAGAGGTATCTTTCTGTCTAGTCCAATAACTGTTGCTCTATGTGGGTCACACAAAATTATTTGAGCTCCCATATCTATAAGTTTATCTACAAAAAATAATCTACTCTCAAACATTTTTTGATGGATAAGTACTGTGCCCTTTGCCTGTATAGAAGTTACTAGTGCAATACTCAGTAAATCAGGTGAGAAACCTGGCCATACTGCATCTGCTATTGTCATTATTGAACCGTCAATAAATGATTCTATCTCATAATGATCCTGTGGAGGAATATGAATAGAGTCGTTACTAATATCCATCTTAATCCCAAGCCTTTGAAATGTTTTAGGTATGATACCTAAATTTTCAATGCTAACATTATTAATTTTAATATCAGACTTTGTCATTGCTGCCAATCCAATGAAACTACCTATTTCAATCATATCTGGTAGTATTTTATGGGTAGTTCCAGAAAGAGATGAGACCCCTTCGATCTTTAAATAGTTGGAACCTATTCCTCTTATATTTGCCCCCATTGAATTCAACATTTTACAGAGTTGTTGGAGATAGGGCTCACATGCTGCGTTGTATATAGTTGTTTTTCCATCAGCAAGAGAAGCTGCCATAACGATATTTGCAGTACCTGTAACTGATGCTTCATCGAGTAAAATGCTCTTACCTTTAAGCTTTTTAGATGATATTTTAAATACCGAATTATTTTCTTCAACTGTAAACTTGGCTCCTAATTCTTCCAGCCCAATAAAATGTGTATCAACTCTTCTTCTTCCAATTTTATCTCCTCCGGGTTTAGCAATATATGCAGAGCCAAACCTTGCCACCATTGGCCCCATCAGCATAATAGAGCCTCTTATTTTTGACGATTTTTTAAAAAAATCTTCTGTTCTAGTATATGATAAGTCAATATTTTGAGATTTGAATTTATATGTTGTCTCATTTACTTTTTCAACAGAAACACCCATTCCTTTCAATAGATCAATTAGAAGATTCACATCTTTTATATCAGGAACATTTTGAATAGTAGTCTCTTCTTCTGTAAGCAATACTGCACATAAGATCTGAAGAGCTTCATTTTTGGCACCTTGGGGTTTAACCTCACCTTTTAAGCTTTTTCCTCCTAATATTTTGAATGTGCTCATTGCATCCTTTTTTTGCGAAAGGGTCTATTTGATTTATAATGGTTGGATTTATGATGGCCAGATTTATGATGGCCAGACTTGTGGTGATGCTTTTTAGAATGATAACTTTTAGATCCTCTCTCTCTAGTTACTTTATGAAAAAGATTTAATTCCTTAACCTTTTCTATGTCTATGGTAAGTTTATTATTTGACAGCTCCTTTATATTTTCAACAATTACTTTATTGTCAATAGATTCTTTATTCCACATCCCAAAGAAGGATTTCATGATCTTACCAATATGAATTACTGCTGCTTCTCTGTCTTCTTCCTTCTTGAGCTTACATGCCTCTTCAATTAATAGCTCAATTTTTTTACCGTAATGTCTGTATCTAATCTTACTTTTTGGATAATGAAGTCTATCAGATGCATCACTTTTTAATTTTTTTGCTGGTTTAGGGTATGGGCTGTCAATATCAAGTGAGTAGTCTGACATAATATATAAATCATCCCATAACTTAGCTTCTAACTCACTTTGGTCACCTAAGCTCGGATGAGTTACTTTCATCATATCAACTAAAGTTTTTGATAACTCATTTCTTTTTTCTTTTTCTTTTACCCCATTTATATGATCAACAAGCTTATGAAAATTTCTTCCATATTCCCTCAAGATTAGGTCAGTTCTAGTAGTATTATATTCCATATTATTTTTTTTCAAAACTAAGTAATTTTTTCATCAATTAAGTATTAGATTGACTTACTTATTTTTTACATGAAATATTTAGAGGATTTAAATCAAAATCAAAAAGAGGCAGTTATTCATGATAATGGTCCATGTCTTGTTATAGCTGGCGCAGGATCAGGAAAGACAAGAGTTCTTACATATAGGATAGCTCACCTAATAAGTAGTGGTGTCGACCCATTCTCAATTCTTGCACTAACCTTCACAAATAAAGCTGCAAAGGAGATGAAGCAAAGAATTGAGAAGATTGTTGGTACAGAGGCAAGAAGTCTATGGATGGGAACTTTCCATTCTATTTTTGCTAGAATTCTACGATCTGAAGGTTATAAACTAGGATACCCTCCAAACTTTGTAATTTACGATACTCAAGATTCTAAATCTCTTATTAAGTCNATAGTTAAAGAATTAAATCTTGATCCAAAAATATATAAGGAGAACTTCATATATAATAGAATATCTAATGCAAAAAATAGATTGATATCCTACACTGATTATGTAAATAATCCGATACTTCAGGAGGAGGATGCTTCCTCTCTTAGACCAAAGATTTGTGAGATATACAAAATATATGTTCAGAGATGTTTTAAATCACAAGCAATGGATTTTGATGATCTGCTTTTTAATACCAATATCCTTTTTTCAGAACATATAGATGTCCTAAATAAATACCAACAACTTTTTCAACATGTTTTGATAGATGAATTTCAAGACACTAATTATTGTCAATATTTAATAACAAAAAAATTAGCTGCTGTCCATAGAAATATTTTTGTTGTTGGGGATGACGCACAATCTATTTATGCATTTAGGGGTGCTGAGATTAGAAATATTTTAAAATTTGAAGATGATTTTGATGAATTGAAGACTGTAAAGCTTGAGCAGAATTATAGATCAACTAAAACAATTGTAAAAGCTGCTAACTCAGTAATTGAAAAGAATAAGTCTAAGATTAGCAAGGAGGTATGGACAGAAAATGAAGATGGAGAATTAATCTCACTAAGAAAGTCATTCTCTGATAATGATGAAGGAAAAATGGTATCTAATTTAATTTTTGAAGAAAAAAATAAAAATCAGTTATCAAACTCAAAGTTTGCAGTCCTTTACAGAACAAATAGCCAATCAAGATCAATTGAAGAATCTTTAAGGAGAATTGGTCTTAAGTATAAAGTATTTGGAGGTCTTTCTTTCTACCAGAGGAAAGAGGTCAAAGATATATTAGCTTATTTAAGATTTTCTATTAACCAAAATGATGAGCAGTCATTTAGAAGAATTATTAACTTTCCAAGAAGAGGTATTGGACTTACCTCAGTTAATAAAATTATAACTGTTTCAAATAAAGAGGAAAAAAGTCTATGGGAGATCATTTCAAATTCTGAAAAATATTTAAATAACAGGATATCAAACTTATTAACCTCTTTTGTTGATCTCATTACTTCATTTAAGAATTTTTCAAAAAGCAGTGATGCCTACTCCTCAGCTTCTCATATAGCTTCTAACTCAGGTCTCCTAAAAGAGTTATGGGATGACAGAAGTATTGAAGGTATTAGCAGATATGAAAATGTGCAAGAGTTATTAAATTCTATTAAGGAATATGTAGATAATGAAGAAAACAAAGAAAAAAGTTTAGATAATTTTTTACAAGAAATATCTCTTATGACAGACCAAGATCAAGATGAAAATGAAGATGGTGAATATGTTTCCTTAATGACAATACACATGGCAAAAGGTCTTGAATTTCCAGTAGTTTTCATAGTTGGAGTTGAAGAGGACTTATTTCCATCACAAATGATGATTTCGTCTAGGGAGGACTTGGAGGAGGAGAGAAGGTTGTTTTATGTTGCTATTACTAGGGCGATGAAGAAATTATATATTACTTATTCCAAAACAAGGTATAGATATGGTATCTTAAAAGATTGTGAAAAGAGTAGATTCATTAAAGAGATTAGTCCAATTTATATAGACGGAGACATTAAGAATATAAATAAATCTTTTGTTAAGAATGTTATAAGAGAGAAGACAAGAAACTTATCCCCTATAAAAAAAATTACAGCAAAGGAAAACTCAGAATTTAAGTCAAGTTCTGTGAGCGATTTAAAAGTTGGTTTAAAGGTTAAACATCCAAATTTTGGTTATGGAGAAATTTTGAAGATAGATACCGATAATAATCAAAACAAGGCAGTTGTAAAATTTAAAACTGTTGGAGAAAAGACTTTACTATTAAATTTTGCTAAATTAGAAATCGTATTATAATGAATGTTTTAGGAATTGACATAGGTGGATCTGGAGTAAAAGGTGCTATTGTTGACACTAAATCGGGATTATTAATTTCTGAAAAAATTAGATTTCCAACACCAGATAAACCTACTCCAAAGAAAGTTTTAGATGAAATTAAGTTAAATATTATTGATGAATTGAAGTGGGAAGGAGATATTGGGTGTGGCTTTCCTGGTGTTGTTAAAAAAAATAAGGTTTACTCTGCTGCCAATATTGAGAAGAAATGGGTTGGATTAAATATTGAAAAAAAATTTCATAAAAAATTCAATTTGAGGTGTAAAGCATTAAACGACGCAGATGCCGCAGGAATATCTGAGATAGCATTAAATAAAAAAGTAAAAATTAAAGGTACAGTATTAGTTATAACTGTTGGAACAGGTCTTGGTACGTCTATGTTTATTGATGGTAAATTAATACCAAACTTTGAATTAGGGCATCTTAAAATGTACGGTGACTGTGCAGAGAAATATGCTTCAAACCTAGCAAGAAAAAAATTAAACCTTACATGGAAAGAGTGGACTGCAAGATTTAATGAATATTTAGCATATGTTGAGTTTTTATTTTCACCCAGTCAAATTATTTTTGGTGGTGGAATAAGTAAATATTTTGATGAATTTGGACCGGAATTAAAATCTAATTGTAAAATAATTCCAGCTGTAAACAGAAATAACGCGGGTATAATTGGTGCTGCAATATCCTTTAAGTAGTTTAATTTTTATATCCGACATCGTCTTTTAATGATTTTTCTTGGCATTCATTTGCAAGAAAATCACACCTCTCATTTTCTGTATTCCCATCATGCCCCTTAACCCATATAAACTTAATACTATACTTTTTGTATAGAGGAATAAATCTTTTCCATAAGTCAACATTTTGTTTTTTAATGAAATTTTTTTTCTCCCAATTCCATATCCACCCTTTTTCAACAGACTCTACAACATACTTTGAGTCAGAGTAAATTATAATTTTTAGTTTATCCGTCTTTACTTCTTCAAGTGCTTTAATAACAGCTAACAATTCCATTCTATTGTTAGTTGTTAAGTTATACCCTTGACTTAATTCTTTTCTTTTATCCTTATGAATCATCACAACCCCGTATCCTCCCGGTCCAGGATTTCCTCTACTAGAGCCGTCAGTATAGATTTCAATCATTTTTGAGATAGAAAATAGTCAATAGCAAACTCGTATCCTTTGAGCCCTAATCCTGAAATTATTCCTTTGCAGACATCACTCAAATAACTTTTTTTTCTGAACTCTTCTCTTGTCAAGATATTAGAGATGTGCACCTCAATAGCTGGTGTTTTTACAGATGCTATTGCATCTCTTAGTGCTACCGATGTGTGAGTAAAACCTCCTGCATTAATAATAATTCCATCGTAAGAAAATCCAATCTCCTGAATTTTCTCAATTAGTTCTCCCTCATGATTAGACTGAAAAAATTCTAAATCAATATTGGAAAATTTATCCTTAATTGATTTAAAATATTCCTCAAAAGAAGTATCNCCATATATTTCTTTTTCTCTTATACCGAGTAAATTTAAATTTGGGCCGTTGACTATAATTAATTTCATGATTGTATAAATTTAATCTAAAAAAAGGATTTTATGTGGGAGTATGAGGTAAATGAATTTAAACACTATCTTAAATTAGAAAGGTCATTATCATCTAATTCTATTGATGCTTACCTCCTTGATATAAGAAAGCTCACATCTTTTCTTTCCAATAACTACAGGGATGAATTTAAACTTAATAATATAGATGTACCAGTAATTGAGTCCTTCATTAAACATCTTTTTAAGGGTAAAAAATCTACTTACTCACAAGCAAGAATAATTTCTGGACTTAAATCTTTTTTTAGTTATCTATTATTAGAGGGTAAAATTGAATCAAATCCTATGGAGTTAATAGATGCTCCAAAATTAGTAAGGAAACTTCCTGAGACATTAAATGTAAATGAAATTGAACTATTAATTGAAAGTGTAGATTTAGATACTAAGGAGGGAATAAGAAATAGAGCAATAATTGAGACGCTCTATAGCTGTGGGCTAAGAGTATCTGAACTTGTAAATTTAAAAGTTCAAAATTTATTTTTGGATATTGGTTTTATTAAAGTTTTAGGAAAAGGAATGAAAGAGAGGTTAGTCCCAATAGGTACTAAAGCTTCCAAATATATTAATACTTATATAAATGATTCAAGATTAAAAATTAAAATTAGTAATGGTTTCGAGGGCTTTTTATTTATAAATAGAAGAGGGAAAAATTTAACAAGAAATATGATATTTATAATTGTTAAAGATCTTGCGAAAAAAGTTGGTATTGATAAAAATATCAGCCCTCACACATTCAGACACTCTTTTGCTACACATCTCATTGAGGGTGGAGCAGATCTAAGAGCGGTTCAAGAAATGTTAGGACACGAGTCAATAACTACAACTGAAATTTATACTCACTTGGATAGAAATTATTTAAAGGAAGTAGTTAAAAAATTTCACCCAAGGAGTTAATTCTATTATTATATTTGCCAGATGTATAAATTGATCATTAGACCTATATTTTTCATTTTCAATGCTGAATTCATACATAACATATCGCTATCTCTTGTAGAACTTTTGTATTTCATACCTGGAATTAAATTAATTTCTAAAAAAATATTTTGTTTGGAAGATGATAAGCTAACATTTGAGTTGGAAAACATAAAATTCAAAAATAAAATAGGTTTAGCTGCTGGATTTGACAAAAACGCAAAACATTTAGATGTTTTAGAAACTTTTGGATTTGGTCATGTTGAGGTTGGAACAGTAACCCCTAAACCTCAGTCAGGAAATGAAAAACCAAGATTATTTAGATTATCTGAGGATAGTGCTCTTTTAAATAGAATGGGTTTTAATAATGACGGTGTTGATCACGTAATTAAAAGATTAAAGAAGTATAGAGGGAAGATGGTTATAGGAGCAAATATTGGAAAAAATAAGCAAACCTCTAACAAAAAGGCAGTTGATGATTATCTCTTTTGTTTTAAGAAATTAAGAGATTATGTTGACTATTTTACTATAAATGTCAGCTCTCCAAATACCCCAGACTTAAGAGAATTACAATCAAAATCAAATCTTGATATCTTACTAAGTCAAATTCAATCGGAAAACAGAAAAAAGAATAAAATTCCTGTTTTTGTTAAAATAGCTCCAGACATTAATTTAAATCAGATTGAGGATATAATTAAGGTTTGTGAAAATCATGAAATAAATGGCATAATAGCTACAAATACAACNACNTCTCGTGATAATATTAAAAANACAAAGATTAATCNTNTGGGANNTGGAGGCATNAGTGGNAGGCCAATTTCACTTAAATCAAATAAGGTAATTAGCCATATTAGAAAATTATCAAAATTAAAAATAATTGGGGTAGGTGGTGTATTTGATATTAATGATTACCATAATAAAATAAACTCTGGAGCTGACTTAGTTCAAGTTTATACTGGTTGGATATATGAGGGTCCGGGCATGATTAAGAAAATAAATAAAGCCATTTTAGAAATAGAATGATTAAATTAAATTATTATAAAAAAAAAGTAAATGGTTGAAAGTTCATTCAATTCTGACTACTATGAAGATGATCAAAATAAAAAATCATTTTTGAGTAAAATAAAGTTGGTTATTGGGGCAACGTCCTTAGTATTCTCATTCATTATTTTTTTCTCATTATTATCATATTTTTTTACTGGGTTTGATGACCAAAGTTTAATTAATTCTGGTGTCTCTTTTTCTACTTTTGGAGAGGAAGCTAGAAATTGGTTAGGTGTCTTTGGAGCATTTATTGGACATTATTTTATATATGTTTTATTTGGTGTTTCATCATTTATTTTAGTTCCATTCCTTCTAATAATTTCATTTCAATTTCTCTTCAATATTAAGTTATATTCTCTCAGTAAGACTTTTATCTTATCAATCTTTTNTATTATTTGGATTTCTACNTCAATGGGATTTTTTTTAAATNTATTTCCTGANAGTTTTATTCTTAGAAACTACACAGGNGGAATAGGTTATGGCTTAGCTATNCTTCTCGATAATTTATTAGGTTATTCTTCNATATTAATATTACTTCTATCATTATTTATTTTTGTAGTTTTTTATTTTGATTTATACTCATTTAGTTTCATTTCATCTACTAAATTAAATTCAAGCAAAGATTTTGATACAACTGATACCGAGACTAGTGAGGATACTATTATAGCGGATGATTTTGAAGAAGAGGTAGGAAATAATATAGTTGAAGAGGAAGAAATTAAAATAGATAATGCAGAAAAAATAGAGGAGATAAAAGATATAAAAATAAATAAAGAGGACAGCGAAGAAGATGACTTAGAACTCAAAGTAGAAGAGACTTTAGATGAAAAAACCTCATCTGCTAAAATAGGAACTGTATATGATCCTGAGTTAGATTTATCTAATTATAAATATCCTAAAGTTGATCTTTTAAATGAGTCAACTAGAGAAAAGATACAGGTAACTAAAGACGAATTAACCTCAAATAAAAATCGAATCATTGAGACCCTAAAAAACTTTAAGATAGATATAGCCAAAATCAAGGCAACAATCGGCCCAACGGTTACACTTTATGAAATTGTTCCTGAGGCTGGTGTGAAAATATCTAAAATTAAAAATTTAGAAGATGACATAGCACTTAGCCTTTCAGCATTAGGAATAAGGATAATTGCTCCAATTCCTGGAAAAGGGACTATAGGTATCGAGGTCCCAAATAAAAATAGAGAGGTTGTAAGCCTAAGGTCTGTCATGAGAACTGAGAAATTTATAAAGAATGATTTTGAGTTGCCCTTAATTCTTGGCAAAACTATATCAAATGAAGTCTTCTTAGCAGACCTTACTAAGATGCCTCATGTACTTGTAGCAGGGGCGACTGGACAGGGAAAATCTGTTGGTTTAAATGTTATGCTATCATCATTACTATTTAAAAAACACCCCTCAAGTTTAAAATTTGTTTTAATTGACCCTAAAAAAGTAGAATTATCTTTATTTAATAAAATAGAGAGACATTTTCTAGCCAAACTTCCTGATGCCGAGGAGCCAATAATTACAGAAACTAAAAAGGTTGTTCATACTTTGAATTCATTATGTACTGAAATGGATGTTAGATATAATTTACTTAAAGATGCACAAGCAAGAAACTTAAAAGAATACAATAAAAAATTTATTAATAGGAAACTAAACCCAAAAGAGGGTCATAGATATTTACCATATATAGTTTTAGTAATTGACGAGCTAGCTGACTTAATGATGACTGCTGGTAAGGAAATAGAGACCCCTATTGCAAGGTTAGCTCAACTCGCTAGAGCTATTGGTATACATTTAATAGTGGCGACTCAGAGACCTTCAGTTAATGTCATTACTGGTGTTATTAAAGCAAATTTTCCAACTAGAATATCATTTAAGGTTACTTCAAATATGGATTCAAGAACTATACTAGATTCGAAAGGTGCTGAGCAACTTGTAGGCATGGGTGATATGTTGTATTCTCCAGGATCTGATATTATTAGACTACAATGTCCATTCGTTGACACCCCTGAAATTGAAAAAATTTGTGATCATGTGGGTTCTCAGAGAGGATATGTCTCTGCTTATTTACTGCCAGAATATATTGATGAGAATGAGAAACAAATTTCTGATATTGATTTGTCAGATAGAGATCCTCTTTTTGAGGATGCGGCAAGGTTAATAGTTAGTTCTCAAACTGGAAGTACTTCACTGTTACAAAGAAAATTAAAATTAGGNTATAATAGAGCGGGTAGGTTAACTGACCAACTTGAAGTAGCAGGAATAGTTGGGCCCTCTGAGGGTAGTAAACCAAGAAAAGTTTTGATTCAAGATGAGTACGGTTTAGAAAAATTACTAAATGATTTAGGATAAATTTATTAATATTGAAGTATGAGAGTGTACAAATTATTTTTTTTTATTTATTTAATTTCTTTCTATACTTATTCACAAGACGATAAGAAGGCTGTGGATCTATTAGATATGATGAGTGAGAAGTATAAGAAGATGGAAGGTTTCACAACATCATTTACTTACATAATGAATAATTTATCAGAAAATATTACTGATTCCTTTCAAGGAAAAATATCTGTTAAGGAAGAGATGTATGTACTTTTCATTGAAGGTCAAAAAATTATCAATGATTCAAAAACTATATGGACATATCTAGAGGATTTAAATGAGGTTACCATTTCTGAATTTGATNCTGAAGAACAGGAAATATCCTTAAATAATATTTTTGAAATATATAAGACAGGATTTTCTTTTAAATTTTTAGGTGTTGAAAAAGATCTCAGGTTAGTAGAAATATATCCTGATGATCAGGANAAATCCTATTTTAAGATTTTATTTAAAATTGATTATGATGGATTACTTAGTAGTTTTTCAGTATTTGATAAGTCTAATAGTACTTTTATTTACATGATAAATGACTTCAAAGAAGAGAGTCTTGAAAATACTTTATTTACTTTTGTAACTGAAAATTANCCAGAAATTGAAGTGATAGATTTTAGATAAAATGGATTATGATCAAATTTTTAATGAAATTAAAAATAAAAGATCATACCTCTGTATTGGATTAGATTCTGATTCAAAAAAAATACCTAAGCACCTCTTAAAATACGATGATCCTATATTTGAGTTCAATAAGATTATTATTGATAATACTAAAGATTTAGTTATTGCCTATAAACCAAATCTAGCCTTCTATGAAGTTAATGGTTCTAAGGGAATGGAAACTCTAAAGAAAACCCTAGACTATATTCCTAAAAATATTTTTAAAATTGCAGATGCAAAAAGAGGAGATATAGGTAATACTTCTTCAATGTATGCNAAAACATTTTTTGAGACNTTTAATTTTGATGCTATAACTCTCTCACCTTATATGGGTAGAGACAGTATTGAACCNTTTCTAGGATTTAAAGATAAGTGGGCTATTATATTNGCTTTAACCTCTAACCAAAGTGCTAAGGATATTCAGTCAATTAAAAACTCAGGTGGCGAAAAGTTATATGAGTCTGTAATAAAAAATTCAATGGAGTGGTCATCAAAAAAGAATATGATGTATGTGGTAGGAGCAAATAGAGAAGATGATTTATTGAATATAAGAAAAATAATTCCAGAGAACTTCTTGCTTATTCCTGGAGTTGGTGCCCAAGGAGGTGACCTAAAAAAAATCAGTGATGTAGGCATGAACAAAAATTGTGGAATAATGGTCAATGTTTCAAGAAGTATTATTTATTGTGATGGCTCTATAAACTTTGACCAAGCGGTTAGAGTATCTGCTATGAAGGTAAAGAGTCAGATGGAAGAGATATTATTTTCTAATGGTATTTTATGAGTTCTAAATACCAAGTTTTATTATTTTATTCCTATTCAAGAATTATAGATCCAATTAAATTTAGAGATAATCATTTAAGGTTTTGTATAGAAAATAATATTGTAGGAAGAATAATAATATCTGATGAGGGGATTAATGGAACGGTTTCTGGTAAGGTAAAAGACTGTAAAAAGTATATTAATAAAATTAAGAGTTATAAGATATTTAATGGTATAGAGTTTAAGGTAGATAACATAGAAAAGAATGTCTTTAAAAAGATTAATGTAAGAGTTAAAAAGGAGATTGTTAACTCAGGGATAACAAATAAAAAAATAATTAATAGAAAAGGAGATTATATAGAACCTTCAGAATTTAGATCTGTCCTAGAAAATAAACCAGATGATGTATATATACTTGATGTTAGGTCAAGGCATGAATATGAAATAGGTAAGTTTAAAAATGCAATAACTTTAAATATTGATAATTTTAGAGAATTCCCTAATGCAATTGATGAAATTGAGGATAAGATTCATCAAAATAAAAAAATAATTACTTACTGCACTGGAGGAGTTAAATGTGAGAAAGCAAGTGCATTTCTTAATGAAAGAGGATATAAAAATGTTTATCAATTACATGGTGGAATAATTAAATATGGTATTGAAGAAAATGGAAAAGATTTTGAAGGTAAATGCTATGTATTTGATAATAGAATAGTTAAGGATATTAATAAGGTAAATCCTAAAATTATTGGTAAGTGTTATGTTACTGCAAAAAAGGCTGATAAAATGGTAAATTGTGCAAACGCAGATTGTAATAAGCATTTTCCACTGAGTGATGATGGAGCAAAGATTTACAACGGATGTTGTTCTAATAAGTGCATGAAATCAGGAAATCTTAGAAAGTTTGATGGGTCAGGTTTTTATGAAAAAAAGTTAAACGGTTACAATCCTTATCAGTCTCTGAAACCTTAGTCTTATTGAAATATTACTTTTTCCTCTGAACTGTACCAATAATCATAAAATTCCTTATATTTTTTTTCAATTGAATCTCTTTTGATCTTAAGAGTAGGAGTTAAAATATTATTTTCAATTGACCAATTATCTTTCATTATGATAATTTTTTTAATTCTTTCATGATTTTCTAATGTGTCATTAATTGAATCCATTAATGAATTAAAGTTAGTTGAGACCTCATTAGCAATTTTTTTTCCTTCACTTAGAATTACTAGAGCTATTGGTTGAGATAGATTTTCCCCAACAACACAGACCTGTTCTATAATATTGCTTTTGCTCAATTTCATTTCTATAGGATTTGGCGCAACGTATTTACCTTTTGATGTTTTAAAAATATCTTTGATTCTCCCAGTTATTTTCAAGAAACCATCTTCATCTATTAGGCCTTTATCTCCAGTATATAAGAAGCCATCTTTGATTGTATCTTGGGTAAGTTTTTTTTCTTTATAATATCCATTCATTACACAATCATTCTTCATTATTATTTCACCTTTTTCTGTGATTTTAACCTCTGTATCAGGCATAACTTTGCCAACAGTTCCAAATTTAATATTACCAGGAAAGTTTGCATGTGAGCAAGCTGAATTTTCAGACATTCCATAAGCCTCATATAATTTTAATCCTAATTCATTAAACCAATTTAGAGTTGTAACTGAAATTGATGCTGCTCCTGTTATGCAAATCCTAGATTTATTAAGACCAAGCAATTTTCTAACTAGACGTGAGAATAATGAACCAATTACAGGTGTACTTAATATTAATTTAATAATATTTTGAGGTATAATAGATTGAATTTTGCTCATAAATTTTGTGTAAATTCTTGGCACCCCAAAGAAAATTGTTGGCTGACAATATTTGAGATTTTTAGGGAATGTATCTAAACTTTCTACAAAAAATATTTTACCTCCAGATAATATTCCACCATGCTCAACTAAAGCTCTTTCAGCTATATGTGAGAGTGGGAGGTATGATATGAACCTATCGTCTTCACTTAATGGAAATAACAAGTCTAAGTTTTTTGTAGCTGTTCCAGCAGCTTTATAATTTAATACAACACCTTTTGGAATTCCTGTTGTTCCTGATGTATAAATAATTGTAATAATATCTTCAATCTCTATAGATGGAAGTTTTAATTCAGCTTTTTGATCAACAAGAATGTCATCCCACTTTTGAAAATTACATTCAAGGCCGTAATAACCAAAATCAATTTTTTTGATTTTTTTTGGAATATTTTTCTTTATATCATTCCAGTCACTTTCCTCTAATTTACCAATGAATATTAACTCTGATTCGCTATGTTCTAATATATACTTTGCTGTTTCCCCATTTATATTTGCATATATAGGAACAGATATATTACCGCTCATCATTATAGCTAGGTCAGCAATGATCCAATGGGCACAATTTTTTGATAAGATAGAAATTTTTGATTTGTCTGGAAGTTTGAGACTATTTATATAGTTGCACATTTTTCTTGCTTCGCTACCAACCCTTCCCCATGAAAAATTAACGTATTTTCCATCTATAGGCTGAACAAGGAAAGTTTCATTACTTTTCTTTTTCTCCCAGTTAAGAAAATTTTCGACTGGTGTTTTCAAGGNATTATTCATAATTTAAATCTTTTTTTATATTGCCCACGTTTTTCCTATTTCACCAAATGGAACACATCCTCTATAATCACCCAATACAACAGATGGCCCATTATATCTAAGTACTTGAGTAGCTCCGACTTCGGTAAGAAAATATGATTCAATTATTAATTTTTTAAATGACATATATATTTTTCTAATTTTTTTATTTCTTTTCATCTTTTGAAGATTATTCAAAAGAATAGTCTTCTCAGATAANATTAATTCATAGAAATTATTTTCAATAAGATAACTTTTAATGGTATTTAGATCCTCTATAAATTTAGTGATGTCCTTCTCATCATATACATTAAAAATATATTTCTCTATTTCTTGAGGAACACCAAGAGCAATNGCGCCAGGAAATTCAGTATTTGGTAAAACAGTGTTGGATAACTCTGTTAAAAAAAATGCATTTTCATTTTCCAAAAACTCTGGTAACCAGCTTAATTCTTGACCCGGACTAGAACAGGAATTCATCATTAATGTTGAGCTAGGGATAATAATAGTTCCACATACAAATGATGATATAGTTTTAATTGATTCTCTCCTTTTCATCATAAATTTCTTTTTTTCAGTTCACTTATAGCATAATTTGCTGCTCTCGCTGTCAAAGCCATATATGTTATTGAAGGGTTAACACAACTTGCTGATGTCATACACGCACCATCAGTTACAAAAACATTTTTTACTGAATGAACTTGATTCCATTTATTTAGAATAGACGTTTTAGGATCTTTACCCATCCTAGCTGTACCCATTTCATGAATCCCATTTCCCATACTATACTTATTGTCATATCCTTTTATGTTTTTAAATCCGCACTGCTCTAACATTTCTGCAGCTGAGTTTTTCATATCCTCTCTCATCTTTTTTTCATTTTCTTTTATCTGCGTCTCAAAAACAACAGTAGGCATTCCCCACTTATCTAGCTTTTTATTATCGAGGTACATTCTATTATCATGATAAGGTAAAATTTCTCCAAATCCGAGTAAATTCATTGTCCAACCTCCAGGAGTAGAAGCACTTTGAAGAAGATTTTCACCAGTAAATGCTCCTTCTCCTGAATTTGCCCAACCACCTCTTATTGCCCCTCCCTGATACCCAAAACCTCTTAAATAATTCATTTTTTCATCACCTAAATTTCTAAATCTTGCGAGATATCCATTTGCTGGTCTATTTCCATGATAATAATAACCTTCATATCCATCTACTTGAGCTCTTGCACCAGCCTTGAAATGGTGGTCCATTATATTATGTCCTAGCTCACCACTGTCGTTACCAAATCCATTTGGAAACCTTCTAGATTTTGAGTTCAACATGATCAGTGTAGAATTTATTGTTGAAGCATTTAAAAATATTATTCTAGCATAATATTCTGTCATCTCAAGAGTTTCACTGTCAAGAACCCTCACCCCAGTTGCTTTATTCTTTTCATCATCATATATAATTGAGTGCACAATGGAATTCGTCTTTAAAGTCATATTTCCTGTAGCTTCAGCTGCTGGTAATGTAGAAGAATTAGAACTAAAGTATGCTCCGTATGGGCAACCCCTTATACATAGGTTTCTGCTCTGACACTTTCCCCTTCCGTTATGGTTTTTTGTNATATTTGTCACTCTTCCAGAGGTATAAGTTCTTCCAAGTTTATCAAATAAATTCTTTTTAAAATCTTTCTCAACACAATTCATATCAAGGGGTGGTAAAAAATTACCATCTGGTAATTGTGAAAGCCCTTCCTTTCTACCACTTACTCCAATGAAATTTTCAACATAACCATACCATTTATTAATATCCTCATACCTTATTGGCCAATCTATTCCTACACCCTCTTTTGCATTAGCTTCAAAGTCAACTTTGCTCCATCTGTAAACATGTCTGCTCCACATTAATGATTTTCCACCCACGTGGTAACCTCTAATCCAATCAAATGAACCTTTTTTTTCATTGTATGGTTGATCAGTATCTTTTACCCACCAGTGTTTTGTTGACTGTTTTAATGTGTATCCTGGTCTAAGTTGTACCTTATAATCTTTTCTTTCTTTTGCGGTGAGTTGATCTCTGTAGGGAAGTTCCCATGAATGTTTATTCATGGTTGGATAATCTTTAACGTGCTTTACATCCCTTCCTCTCTCTAAAACTAATGTTTTAAGCCCACCTTCAGTAAGTTCTTTTGCTGCCCAGCCACCACTTATACCTGTTCCAACAACAATAGCGTCAAACGTATTTTCTTTTTTAGAATCGGAGTTAATGTTCATTTGTAGTTTAGTAGCATCAATATTAATTAAAATATTTTTTTAATAAAAAATTAATTTTAATACATTGTTGTTAACTTAAAATTAATGCAAACTTTTTACTTATATATTCTTTTATTAGTACACCCTTTGTACATAAGTACATCTGAAATATTTTTAAAGGGAAATAAGCACGATATAAAAATCAAAATTTTCAGAGATGATCTAGAGGATGATCTTAGATTATTTTTTGATAAATCAATTTCAATAGATACTGAGATTAAATTAAAAAATGTGTCAAGTCAATTAGATGCATATATCAAGGATAAATTTCAAATCAGTGTAAATAAATCAGAAATAATTCCTTCAATTGATAACTATAATCTTGTTAATGATTTGATTATAATAAATTTATCCTTTGAAAAAAAAGGTGATATTTATAATATAAAAGTATCTAATAATATCTTATTTGATGTTTTTCGAGTTCAAAAAAATGTTGTTTTGGTAAACTTTGAAAATCAAACTCAGTCTCACATTCTTTCTTTTTCTGATAGAGAAAAGACTTTTACTTATTAAAAAGTTCAATTAAAGATTCAGTACTTACCTTCATTCCAGTTCTAATCGTGTTTTCTATTTCAGGGTAATAAAAAGGGGAGTGAAGAGCTGGCAGAGCATACTCTCCAGAGTTATATTTATCCATTCTTTCTTTGGGAACAGTACCAAGCCAATACATTGCAGTTGGAATATCTTCTTTAGTACTTCCGTATCTAGCAAAATCTTCACCAACCATTTGCGGCTCTACAACAACAACATTTTCTTTTCCAATTAACGAGTTAGATACATCAGTCATTATATCAATAAGCATTCCATCGTTAAAGTTAGCTGGTGTTGATTGGTCTCGCATTACAATTTTAGGCCATCTAGAATCATCTAGGCCCATTGACGCGGCAACTCCATTACAAATCTCTTTAATTCTTTTATGAATTAAGTTTCTAACCTCTTCTTTATAGGTTCTTATTGTTAATTGAAGATTAACTTCGTCAGGTATAATATTATGTTTTGTTCCGCCCCTTATAGAGCCTACAGTTATAACCGCATCATCAAGTGGGTTTAAATTTCTACTAACAATAGTTTGTAATTCCATAACAATCATTGAAGCAGTTACTATTGGATCTATAGACATATGAGGAGCGGCTCCATGTGAACCCTGTCCAAATACTTTAATATCAACTGATTCGGTGTTTGCCATTATATATCCTTTCCCAAAACCTACTTTTCCTGAGGGAATAGTTGGCGAAGAGTGAAGTGCGATACCGTAATCTGGGACTGGGAATTTTTCATAGAGTCCGGCACTGAGCATCATTGCAGCTCCAGCACCTATTTCTTCAGCAGGCTGACCAATCATCATTAATGTGCCATTCCATTCGTCTTTTCTTTCAACCAATGCTCTTGCAGTTCCAGTCCAAACTGTCATGTGCATGTCGTGACCACATGAGTGCATGGTGCCAACATCATTCCCATCAAAATTTTTTGTTATAACCTTACTAGCATAAGGGAGACCAGTTTTTTCTTCCATAGGAAGTGCGTCCATATCTGTTCTATATAATATAGTAGGGCCATCTCCATTTTTCAGAATTCCAACAACTCCATACCCGCCAAAATTTTCTTCAACATCAAAACCAACTTTCCTTAACTCATTTGCCAGTTTTTTTGATGTCTCTTTCTCCATTAGAGATATTTCTGGGTTCTTATGAATATCAATATANAATTCCTTGAGATATGGTATTTCAGCCTCGACATAATCCTCAAAATTTTTATCTTTTGAAATAAATGAAGACATAAANANTAATGGAATTAAATAAATAATATTTCTAATCATAGTTCTTTAATTTTAATATTACGATAGTAAACTTTTGTGCCGTGGTCTTGAAATGCAATTGGTCCTTTCTCAGTTTTAGCAAAACCTTCCCAAGTATCAAATTTTGAGTTTTTAACCATTTTTTCCCAAGCTTTTCCTTTAAGTGGAAAACTTGAAACATCGACTCCATTGAGGTTGACTTTACCTATATTTTTCTTATAATTAATTTCGATAATATACTGATTCCATTCACCGGTAGGATTTGCTGCTAGACTAGAAGGTGTCACCATATCATAAACAGAACCATTCATATGATTATGATTTTCGATGTCAGCTTCATCATAAAAATCATCATCTATAACTTGCACTTCAGGTGCCGTCAAATACGGTACAGAGTATTTTGGGTCTTCTTTTAATGCCCAGAAAATACCACTATTACCACCTTTATCTACTTTCCATTCNACCGATAAAATAAAGCTATGGTAATNTTTATTGGAAACAAGACCGTTATTTTTTTCATCTGAAGGATTTAAAATATAAACTCCATCATTAGATTCCCAACCATCAACAGATTCTGATAAATACGTGTGCCAATTATCTGATATTTTGTCACTACTCAGATTAATCCAATTTGATTGCTTTGGTAATAATGTCAATAAAATAAATAGTAAAGAGTTGATCATATTTAAAGATATAAAATTATTTTAATTTATAAACTGAATTATCTTCATGAATACATTTTCTTTTTCCAGATCATTATGAGGTTCATGGTAGACACCTTTAAATAATATCGTATTACTATTTTTAATTTTAGAACTTAAAATCTTCACGCTTTCACATGAAATAATNTTATCTTCAGTTCCATGATATAATAATATTTTGANTTTTATTCTACAACANTTTTCAATTACNGACTTTATTTGATTATTNATTTCNGAATATAATTTAAATGAAATTCTATCATGTACAAGTTCATCATTCTTATAATTTGTATTTGAGTCCTCGTCTTTAGTTAAATCATTTATTTTTAGTCTATTATTTAACCTAAAACCTGGTAATATATTTACTAAAANTTTCTGAATATTAGCTAGATAACTAGGAACNTTAACAGCTAATTTGATCCAAGGACTAGATATTATTGCTGAATCTATCTCCTTACTTTCTCTATCAATAAGAAATGATAAAGATATCAGCCCCCCCAAGCTATGACCAAATAATTTTACAGGGATATCTAAGTTATCTTTTCTTACATCCATAAGAACATCTTCTAAACAATCTAAGTACTCGTCAAATTTATTTATATGGCCTCTTTTCCCATAACTTTTACCGTGACCTGGCAGATCAAATGCGTATAAACTCACCTTCTCATTTTTAAGATATTTTGAAAAAATATCATACCTTCCAGAGTGTTCACCTAACCCATGAACCATTAGTATAACTTGATTACATACATTAGGGATCCAGCGTCTCACGAAGATTTCTTTTCCAAACCTTGAAGTTATTTTTTTTGATNATGATTTCATCTTATGAGAAAGCAGGTATTCCAGTTATCTCATTCCCTAAAATCAATAGGTGAATGTCATGAGTGCCCTCGTATGTGATAACAGATTCTAAATTCATCATATGTCTCATCATAGGGTAATCATTAGTAATTCCCATACCTCCATGGATCTGTCTTGCTTCTCTTGCTATTTTTAGGGCTATTTCGACATTATTTCTTTTTGCTAAGGATATTTGTGCTGAGCTAACTTTTCCTTTATCCATAATTGATCCTAGCCTCCAACAGACAAGCTGNGCTTTTGTGATTTCAGTTAGCATTTCTGCTAGTTTTTTTTGAATTAGTTGAAAAGATGCAATTGGCTTATNAAACTGTTTTCTTTCCAAGGAATATTTTTTTGCATGGTAGTAACAATCCATAGCAACACCTAAAGCTCCCCACGCTATACCATACCTGGCCTTATCTAAACAGCCCAAAGGTGCGCCTAAACCATCTTTATTTGGTAACAGGTTTTCTTTTGGTACTTTAACATTATCAAAAACTAATTCTCCTGTCAAGCTTGATCTAAGAGACCATTTGCCTCCTGTCTTAGGAGTAGAAAACCCTTCCATTCCCCTCTCTACAATTACCCCTTTAATTCTTTTATTTTCATCTTTAGCCCAAACAANAGCTATATCAGCTATTGGTGAATTTGATATCCAGAGTTTTGCTCCATTAAGTAAAAAATATTCTCCCTTATCTTCAAGTTTTGATACCATTCCTGCTGGGTTTGAACCATAATCTGGTTCAGTTAAGCCAAAGCAGCCAAGNATCTCACCTGAGGCAAGTTTTGGAAGGTATTTCTTTTTTTGTTCCTCGGAACCATAAGCTTCAATAGGATACATGACTAGAGAACTTTGGACAGATGCTGTTGATCTCATTCCAGAGTCACCTCTTTCAAGCTCTTGCATAATGAGACCATAGGAAATACTATCTAACCCACCTCCACCATATTCAGGAGAAACATTAGGTCCAAAAATTCCAGTCTCACCCATCTTNTTGACGATATCAGTTGGGAAATGATTTTTTTCATACCANCC
This sequence comes from Marinoscillum sp., assembly GCA_002692105.1. Lineage (GTDB taxonomy): Bacteria > Bacteroidota > Bacteroidia > Cytophagales > MED-G16 > MED-G16. The sequence continues at coordinate 21,888 of NZKG01000008.1, forward strand.
CTCGATATTTGGAATTATTTCTTGATCTACGAATTGCCTAACAGAATCTCTTACAAGTTTTTGTTCGTCAGAATAGAGCTCATCTAGCTGATAAAAATCTACTGCTTCAAATCTTTTAATGTTATTCATATTGTTCTTTACAATATTATATAAAATTTTATTATCAATACCAATAATTTTTTATTTGTCTTATCATTTCTATTTATAATAAATAGCTCTAAACGCTATTAAAAATGCCTTTTTTTAATTAATTTTAAATACAAAATCTAAAATAAACATGTCAGAAAAATCAACCAATAAAAATAATTATTCAGCAGGTAATATACAGGTTCTTGAAGGTCTTGAAGCAGTAAGAAAAAGACCTGCTATGTACATAGGTGATGTTGGAAAAAAAGGTCTCCATCATCTAATATGGGAAGTGGTTGACAACTCAATTGATGAGGCACTTGCAGGTCATTGTGATGAGATAACAGTTATTATTAATAAAGATAACTCCATAACGGTTAATGATAATGGTAGAGGAATTCCTACAGGGATACACCCTAAAGAAAAAAAATCTGCTTTAGAGGTAGTAATGACTGTACTTCATGCTGGAGGTAAATTTGATAAAGACACTTATAAAGTTTCTGGTGGATTGCATGGTGTAGGTGTTTCTTGTGTAAATGCTTTATCCGAAAACTTAAAAGCCACAGTTTATAGGGAAGGAAAAGTATTTGAACAAGAATATCAGAGAGGTATACCAGAATATGATGTTAAAGAAGTTGGGAAGACTGAAAAGAGAGGAACTTCAGTGACATTTTCGCCTGATAAAGAAATATTCACTGAACATGAGTACAAATATGATACCGTGGCAACAAGATTAAGAGAATTATCCTTCTTGAATGCAGGTATTAAAATTTTTCTTGTTGATGAGAGAGAGACTGATGAAAATGGTGAAAATAAGAAAGAAACTTTCTTTTCAGAAGGGGGCTTAGTTGAGTTCGTAAACTATTTGGATGGTTCTAGGGAAAAATTAATTCCACCTATCTATATGGAAGGGAAGAAGGAAAATGTACCAGTTCAGGTTGCATTATCTTATAACTTATCTTATTCTGAGAATGTCGTCTCTTATGTTAATAATATCAATACTATTGAGGGGGGCACGCATGTAGCTGGATTTAGGAGAGGTTTAACAAGGACATTAAAATCTTATGCTGAAAAATCAGGTTTGTTAGAGAAAGTTAAGGTAGATATTACAGGTGATGATTTTAGAGAAGGACTAACAGCAATAATTTCAATCAAAGTAGCTGAACCTCAATTTGAAGGTCAGACTAAAACCAAACTCGGTAATTCAGAGGCTATGGGTGCTGTTGATGTTTGTGTAGGTGAGATGCTAGGAAATTTTCTAGAAGAAAACCCTAAAGAAGCAAAACAAATTATTTCGAAGGTGATTCTTGCTGCACAGGCAAGGCATGCAGCAAGAAAGGCCCGAGAAATGGTACAGAGGAAAAATGTTTTGACCGGAACAGGATTACCAGGAAAACTTGCAGATTGCTCAGAAAAAGATCCGTCACTATGTGAAATTTATGTTGTAGAGGGAGATTCTGCTGGTGGTTCAGCAAAACAAGGAAGAGACAGAACATTTCAGGCAATCCTTCCATTAAAAGGTAAGATATTAAATGTTGAGAAAGCACAAGAGCACAAAATATATGATAATGATGAAATTAAAAATATTATAACAGCACTTGGAGTTAGATTTGGAACAGAGGAAGATGAAAAAGAGTTAAATCTTGAAAAGCTTAGATATCATAAGGTCATTATAATGACAGATGCTGATATTGATGGTAGTCATATAAGAACTCTAGTATTAACTTTTTTCTTTAGGTATATGAAACCTCTGATTGATAAAGGTTTTCTATACATAGCTCTCCCACCATTATATCAAATTTCTAAAGGAAAGAAAAGTGAATATGTTTGGTCAGAGGATGAGAAAGATAAAGTTGTTAAAGAAATGGCTAAAGACGGTAAAGAGTCATCAGTAAATATTCAGAGATACAAAGGTCTTGGAGAAATGAATCCTGAACAGTTATGGACTACCACGATGGATCCATCACAAAGGTTATTGAATAAAGTTACTATAGAATCAGCAGCAGAGGCAGATGTATTATTTTCTAAGCTTATGGGTGACGAAGTTGCTCCTAGAAGAGATTTTATTGAAAAAAATGCCAAGTATGCCAATGTCGACGTTTAAGCTAACTTTTTTTTTAGTTTTCTTTCTAATTTCAGAAAACACTTTCTCTTATTGGCAGCAAAAAGTTGAATATAAAATAAAAATAAATTTTGATCATAAAAACCATCAATTTGAGGGTGAACAAAAAATTATATATCACAACAATTCAAAAGATACTTTAAATAAGATTTTTATTCATTTATATTTTAATGCCTTCCAACCTGGAAGCATGATGGATGTCAGAAGTAGGTCCTTGCCAGATCCTGATAGAAGGGTAATGGATAGAATTTCAAAATTATCTAAAGATGAAATAGGATTTCATCAAATCTATAAAATACAGCAAAACGGAAAAGATTTAAATCATCATGTACAAGGAACAGTTTTAGAAGTTGATTTAAATAAGTCGTTGTTACCGAACCAGTCAACTGATTTTTATATTGAATATTTTAGTCAAGTTCCAGTGCAGATTAGAAGAAGCGGAAGGAATAGTAGTGAAGGAATTGATTACTCCATGGCCCAATGGTTTCCAAAAATTGCAGAGTATGATAAAAGTGGATGGCATGCACATCCGTACATTGCTAGGGAGTTTTATGCACCATGGGGAAATTTTGATGTTACTATCAAAATGCATGAAAAATATATAATTGGTGCTACAGGAATTTTGGTCTCTAAAATTAAGGAGGGTAATTTCAATAAATGGAATTTTAAAGCTGATAATGTCCATGACTTTGTTTGGGCAGCGGATCCAGATTATAGGCATGATATTTTAACCGTTCCAGATCAAGGCTTAGAACTTCATTTCTATTATCAACCTAATTCAGATGATATGATAAGTAATTGGGAACGACTTCAGGAGCACACAGCTGAAGCCTTCAAATATTTTAGTAAAACATTTGGTAAATATCCTTACACAAAATATTCAGTAATTCAGGGTGGTGATGGGGGTATGGAATATCCAATGGCTACTCTAATAACAGGTGAAAGATCGTACCCAAGTTTATTATCTGTTACAATTCATGAGGCATTACACTCATGGTATCAAATGATTTTGGGTACAAATGAGAGCTATTATGCTTGGATGGATGAGGGATTTACTTCTTTTGCTCAAAACATAACTCAATATGAGCTATTTAACGATATTTATAACCTTGACTCAGTAAATCCATTACTTGGTTCATATGAGAGATATTTTAAGTTTCTGGAAGAGGAAATTGAAGAGCCACTTACTACCCATTCAGATCATTTCTCAACTAATCGTGCATATGGTGTTGGATCATATACCAAGGGTGCTATATTCCTGAGTCAACTAGGATACATAATTGGAGAAGAGAATTTATTTAAAGGTTTAAGAAGATATTATAATGAATGGAAATTTAGGCATCCTGATAAGAATGATTTTATAAGGATAATAGAGAAGGAAAGTTCCTTAGAACTAGACTGGTATTTAGACTACTGGATTGGAACAATTCACAAAGTCGATTATTCTCTTAAATTAATTAATNCTTCTAGANATATAATTACTCTTGAGATTAAAAAATTAGAGAAAATGCCAATGCCTATTGAACTTGAAGTTCTATATAACGACAACTCAATAAAGACTATGTATATACCTTTATCTATTATGAGAGGAGAAAAAAGTTTTAAATCTGAAGAGGATGTAATTATTATGCCAGATTGGGAATGGGTAAATGATTCATATACTATNGAGCTGGATATTAAAGGCAAATTAATTAAATCAATTACTATTGATCCCAAAAAGAAATTGGCAGATTATAATAGGACTAATAANTTTTTGAAAATAGATTAATTTATTCTTTTAAGAAATTATTTATTTAGGAATTTGTCTAATATTTCTTTAACCTCGTCCTCAGTTATTTTTTCAATAGTCATTTTATATTTTTCTAGAATTTCTTTTGGGAAACCAACAAATGGTTTCTTCTTTTTTTGTTGAAATATTTTACCATATTCCGAACCCCTGACTGCTAGTAAATATGGTGGTTTACCATATTTNCCAGTTCTAATTTGAATACTACCNTCAAAGAATTCTTTTAAGATNTCTTTAGATTTTTCAATTGGTGTACTAACTATTTCTANTAACTGATCTTTTGTTAATGATTTAGGCTCNGGATATTTTTCTTTGTTAATTCTGAAATTTTTCTCGTTATACCTTAGGTAGAATCCATACCTNCCGTTTTTCAATTCTATNANACCATCCTTATATTCAATATTNATAAGTTTGTCGTCCTCATCTTTTTTGTTGATAATAGATATAGCTTCTTCAATTGATATATGTTTAATTAATTTATCATATGGAATATTGCAGTATTTTGGAAATCCTTCATCTGAATCCTCTTTTTCACCTATTTGAATAACTGGACCAAATTTAGCTATCCTTGCTTTCAGTGTCTTCCCTTCATATTTACCAAGATCTCTTTCAAGTTGATACCTTTCTTCAGGTACATTAGTTGATAAAGCAGAAAACCCANTGTAGAACTCTTTAAGCATTTCATTCCAATTTTTTCCNTTGAAGGCAATTTGNTCTAATTGATTTTCAGTTTTTGCTGTGAAAGAGTAATCCATAAAACTTGAGATAAAATTTTCATTAAGNAATTCAGTAACAAACATTCCCATGTTTGAAGGGTATATTTTATTCTTTTCAAATCCTGTTTTTTCTTTTTTAATTTCGGATAATATTTTATTATNTTTTAATAACAGNTCTTTGCTTTCGATGATTTTNCCCTCTCTTTCTTCTTTAATGACNTATTCTCTTTCTTTTATTTTTTTTANAGTCTCTGCAAAAGTTGANGGNCTTCCTATTCCAGAGTCTTCCATTTTCTTAATTAAGCTTGCTTCAGAATANCTNGGAGGGTGTTTTGTNAAAACTTCTTTNGATAAAATATTTTCAATCTTAATTTCAGACTTTTCTTCGAGCTTNGGTAGTAGTTTAGATTTATCNTCATTTTCATTATATAATCTTAAAAANCCATCAAAAACNAAGACTTCACCAGTTGCTTTGAAAGATTTATCNNCNCCCAAATCAATTTTAACAATAGTTCTCTCAAACATGGAGTCACTCATTTGAGATGCTAGTGTTCTTCTCCATATGAGATTATATAATTTTTTTTCTGATTCAGATTTTCCAGCATTTTCATTNGATAGATTTGTTGGNCTTATTGCCTCGTGAGCTTCTTGAGCACTTTTNGANTTTGTCTTANAAACTCTTTTNTTGTGATATTCTTTTCCAAAATTCTCATAAATAATTTTTTCNGCATTATTNAATGCTTCCTCTGATAGGTTAACAGAATCTGTCCTCATATATGTTATGTGGCCTGCTTCGTATAGCCTCTGTGCTGTCGACATAGTCAATGAAGGAGAAAATCCAATTTTTCTAGATGCTTCTTGCTGAAGNGTTGACGTTGTAAATGGTGNAGAAGGAGATCTTTTTGATGGTTTCTTTTCTATGCTAGAGATACTGAATTNTTTATCTAAGCAGCTAATTAAAAAATCATTTGCCTCNTNACTAGAGTTAAATCTTTTATTTAATTCAGCACTAAAATTTTCATTTGATTGGGATATAAAGTTGGCAGTTGTCTTAAATGATGACTCAGGTATAAAGTTATTAATTTCATTTTCCCTNTCAACAACAAATTTNACAGCTACAGANTGTACTCTACCAGCAGAGAGTCCTCTTTTTATTTTTTTCCATAGAATTGGCGATATTTCAAATCCTACTAACCTATCTAATACTCTTCTGGCTTGTTGGGCATTAACCANATTCATATCAATTTTTGTTGGATTTTCTAAAGATTTTAAAATAGCATTTTTTGTAATTTCTCTGAAAATAATTCTTTCATATTCGTTTTCCTCTAAGTCTAATATTTCCTTTAGGTGCCATGCTATNGCTTCGCCTTCTCTNTCATTATCTGTTGCAATAAATACTTTTTCAGACTTTTTTCTCAAACTTTTTAGTTCTTTAATTACCTTTTTTTTATCTGGAGATGGAANATAGGTAGGTCTGAAACCATTNTCTTTATCAATCGATTTATCATCTTTAGCTAGATCACGGATATGCCCGTAACANGACGANACCTTAAAATCTTTACCTAAGTANTTTTCAATTGTTTTGGCTTTGGCCGGTGACTCAACAATTACTAAATTTTTACTCATTATATGTATACTACTTCTTAAAAAGTTGTCAAATATGAAAAAAAAAATATTATAATTATAATCTCTTCTTATAATATATTTTAAATATTGTTGTTCAATACGTAGTATTGAATTTTTTAGTTATATGAAAATAATAATATCACCAAATTCTTTTAAGGGAACTCTTTCATCAATTGATGCCTGCAATTTAATTGAAAGAGGTATTAAAAAAGTTAATTCTAGATTTAATACNTATAAATTACCTATNGCTGACGGTGGTGATGGNTCTCTAGATTTTTTTAAATATTATTTTCCTNATAAATCAATTTTACTAAAATCTTTAAATCCTGTAGGTGAAACTATACAATCAGAATATATTTTAATTGAAAAGGAAAAAACTGCAGTAATTGAATTTGCTAATTCATCTGGATATAGTTTAATGATCAATAAAGAAANAGACTTGTCTAATATGGATTCTTATGGTACTGGAATTCAAATTAAATCAGCTATTGATAATGGTGCTAAAAAAATTATTTTGTGTCTTGGAGGATCGGCTACCATTGATGGTGCATCAGGAATACTAAAAGCGCTTGGTGTTAAATTTTTGAAAGATGGAAAAGAAGTTGAAAAGAGAAATCCTATTACTGATATGGAAGAAGTGGATATATCTAACTTTTTAAAATATATTAAGAATGTAGAATTCGTCTTATTATCAGATGTTAATAATAAGATATTAGGAAAAGATGGCGCGGTAATGATTTATGGAAAACAAAAAGGTCTTTATCAAGAATATTTNACGAAGTTTGAAAATTATTTAGAAAAATTTACACAATTAGCTTCTAAAATTTTTGATATNAATTTGTTGACAATAGAGGGTGGGGGATCAGCTGGTGGAGCAGGGGCTATTTTATCTGCTTTTTTTAATGCAAAACTATATAATGGTACAGAATTTCTGCTCGAATTCGTAAACTATAAAAAATATATGAATGACTCAAGTGTAATAATAACAGGAGAGGGTGCTATAGATTTACAATCATTAAATAATAAGGGCCCTATTGCATTAATTCAATACATAAATAATTTAAAAATTAAAAAACCAATAACAATAGCAATAGCTGGTAAATTCGACTACTCATTAAATGGAAAGTTTAATAATATTTTTGATTATATATTTTCCATTAGTGATATGAGAAAAACTGAGGATGTTATTAAGGACAGTAAAAAATATCTTCAAGAGGAGAGTATTAAAGTAGGTAGATTTATTAACCATCTTGATGTTTAATTTATAGTATGAATTCTTTAAAGAAATTTTTAATAGTCATAATTTATCTTTTACCTGGACTAATCCAATCTCAACACATTATCTATTCTCAATATTATTCATCACCCTTAACTTTAAATCCATCAATGACTGGAATTGGTGAGTTTGGAAGGTTTGGTATTAATTATAGAAATCAGTGGACGTCTATTGGAGATGGTTTTAATAATTTTAGTACTTGGGTCGATTATAATTTTTTAAAATCAAATTTTTCAGTAGGTTTAAACATTTCAGGTGAAGAATTTAATATCTCAAATTATTCTTCAAATCATATTTCTCCCTCTATTGCATACGAAATAAATATAAACTCAAAAATGATTATCAGGTCAGGGTTTCAAATTAATTACTCTTCAATTCGTTTTGATAATTCAAAGTTGATTTTTTTTGATCAGTTAGGTCCGTCTGGATTAATTGGTCTCACTTCAGAGAATCTAAATGATTTTAATAAAAGAAATTTTTTTAATTTGAATTATGGGATTCTAATCTTTTCAGAAAAATTTTGGTTAGGATCTTCCATTTATAATCTACTACAGCCAAATATTTCATTTTCGAACCAAGAGAATAATTTAAGAAGAAACTACTCATTACATGGTGGAGTGAACTTATTAAATAACAAGATATCTCCTTCTTTTAATATAGTAAAATATCCATCATTTCTTCAATTTAGTATNGGCACATATTTTAATTTAAAACCAATCTCAATAGGGTTTTGGTATAGGTCGATTCCATTATCAAATAATAAAAATAATCTAGAAACTTTGGTAGGTAAGTTAAATTTTAGAAGTGAAAATTTTAGTGTAGCATATAGTTATGATTATAATTTATCATCTGATAAGCTAGGATCTCATGAAATTTCTTTAATGTTTGACTTTCATTTTTTCGGGAAAAAACTTCCACCTAAAAATGTGCGTTATTTAAGGTGNCCTGTACCTAATTTTTAATTAATTTAACCTATGGATTATTCTGAAATAAAGTTCTTACTTTTAGTAATTGTAACAATCAGTTTTTTATTTGAATTAATTTCTGGATTACTTAATTTCAATAGCTTCGATAAACCTTTACCAGAAAATGTTANAAATATNTTTTCTAAAGATGAGTATTCAAAATCACAATCTTACAAGAAAGCTAATTTTAAATTTGGGTTGATATCATCAATCTATGGATTTTTAATAATTTTTATTGTTTTGTATTTTGGTNTACTCGGTGAATTAGATTCATACCTTAGAAACATAACATTTGAAAATGAGATTAGTCTCTCAATACTTTTTTTTCTCTCTATATTTTTAATTTCAGACTTAATTAAAATTCCTTTCCAACTATATAAGATCTTTGTAATTGAAGAAAATTTTGGTTTTAATACGATGAAAATTTCTACATTTTTAGTTGATAAAATAAAAAGTTATTTAATTTCTTCTTTTTTTATTGTTATTCTCATAACCCCTCTTCTTCTATTTATTATGTTATATCCAGAATCTTTCTGGATATATTTTTGGATGCTCATTTCAGCATTTTTAATANTTGCAAATATATTCTATACCTCACTGATTGTCCCCTTATTTAATAAATTAGAAGTTCTTAAAGATGGAGAATTAAAACAAAAACTAGATGATTTTTCTAGAAAGGTAAATTTTCCATTATCTAATATTTTTGTGATTAATGGTTCACTAAGATCAAAAAAAGCAAATGCCTTTTTCTCAGGTTTAGGAAAAAATAAAAAAATAGTTTTATATGATACCCTTATAAAAAATCATTCAGCAGATGAGTTAGTTGCGGTTCTAGCCCATGAAATTGGTCATTATAAATTAAACCATGTCAAGACTAACATGGCTATTTCTGTAGTTACTACTGGTTTTATGTTATTTATATTNTCAAACTTTATATTTAATNGTCAAGTTAGTTATGCGTTAGGAGGAAATGTTTCCTTTAGGCATCTCGAAATTTTTGCTTTTTTTATTATTTATAGTCCANTTAGTTCTCTGATATCCATTTTAATGAATATTAAAAGTAGAAAAAATGAGTATGAGGCTGATGAATATGCAGTAAAAAACTTTGAAAAGAAACCNATGGTAGATGCATTAAAAAGATTGTCAAAAGATAACCTTACAAATTTGACACCTCATCCATTATACGAGTTTATTAATTATTCTCACCCCTCCATATCAAAACGATTATACTCGATTGAAAAAGTTAATTAGATAAACTTTTTTCTATTCCAAATCCATCTAATCTATTCCTGTAATAATATAACATCTTCATATTTTTTATAATAATACTTTTATTTCTTATTATCAGAGGNTTTGGTGTGTGATATAGTCCAAGTTTNTGACATCCAATTAAAATTTGTTTATCAACATCTAAATCTAATTCATTGGATTTTCTAATCTTTTTATTAANAGCTANTTCATCTACATGCTTNAGGGTTTTAATATAATATTTCTTAAAATCTTTTAATCTAATTGTTACCTCATCATCAGGCAGAGATATCATATTNANAATATCAATATTTTTAAATTTNCCTTTAATAATTTGATAAGTAGTAAATGCAATAAGTGAGCTAGGGAAAACTACTGTTCCATTCTTAAATTCTTCTATGATTTTATCGGAAAGATTACTTAAAATTTCTTTTTTATTCATCTTTTTATAATTGAAATCTTGACTATTTTCTGGATCTCCATTTTTATCTAATTTATTACCGAAAACATCCATGGGATCTCCTATCGTTACAGCTATTTTATTGGATTGCGTAAAATATTTTATTAAAAACAATAAAATTTTATATGTATTTGAGAAACCTAAATCTTTTAGGTGGTTTTGAGAAGTGCTTTTTGATGATATATATTGGTTTATAAGAGCTGGACCTTCTAGTACGAATTGATAATTAAATGTAATTGGTACTATAAAAATCTTTTTATTATTCTTCCCCATTTCTTTTTGAGCTTCAAGAGCACTGCCTAATAATCCTAGTTTCAGATTTTTTTCAACTGCACCAGATCGTGATCTGGTTCCCCCTGGATAAAATAAGTTATGACATTCATTTATTATAGCTTCCTCTGTGTATGTCTTTAAAGTTTCTAGATATAATAAATGTTTCTTTCTTCTATCAACTTTATATGCACCTAAACTATTAAAAAAATACGCAAAAATTTTAAGGTTATAAAGTACTAATCCCGCACCATACATAAATGCAGGGAGACCTAAATGTGATATTACATACCCTATAAGAGCTGAATCTAAATGTGAGAAATGTGTNGGAACCATTACAATAGTACCTTTTTTTGAAAGTTTTCTAAGTTTNTTTCTTTTNCCTACAATACTAATTGTACTATCCAAATTTAAATTTCCAAATGGATTCCTNAGTCTTGACGCATTTAGGAGTCTACCNAGAAAAGATATTATGACTCTTTTTGCAAAGCTGTAATGTGTTCTCTTAAAATTTCCAGTTATCTCTTTGGTATATCTATCAATTATTTCAGGTAATATTTCCTCTGAAATTTTTTTATTTTTTTTATCATTCTTNAATTTTGAAATTTTGTATTTTAATTCATACCAAAACTTTTTATCGTCTTTTGGATCTGCATTCCAAGATATATTTGATATTCTTNGCTTCTCTTTATATATGGTATTNATTATCTCTTCATAAAGATTACTAGAACCTNTTTTTTTAAGAATTTTTTTTTGTGTTTTNTCAGAGANATTTTGCATAAATTTATCTCTGTTTTTAAAAAGTTTAACAATTGGCCAAAATTTAGACTTTTCAACAACTTTCTTATATTTCTTNATCTTATTTTTATTTTGATTAGCCATCCTTTTGCATCCTTAATCGTAAATACTATTATTGCTTTACTTTAGCAATTTAATTCAATTTCAATGAATTTAAATGAAATTAGAAATCCCATAGCTAGTGAGATGGGTAAATTTAAAAATAAGTTAAGAGAGTCTATAACTAGTGAAAGTAAATTAATAGATACTGTTATAAACTATGTCCTGAAAAGAAAGGGTAAGCAGATAAGACCAATTTTTGTTTTTTTAACAGCTGGTCTCAATGGTAAAATAACAGAATCATCCTACAGGGCTGCAATTTTAATAGAAATTTTACATACAGCTACACTTATCCATGATGATGTAGTTGATGACTCGAATTATCGAAGGGGGTTTTTCTCTGTAAATGCTTTATGGAAAAGTAAATATTCTGTATTAATTGGTGATTATTTATTATCAAGAGGATTAGAGTTATCTGTACAAAATGATGATTTCAAATTTCTTGGTATATTATCTTCCTCAGTTAAAAAAATGAGTGAAGGGGAAATAACCCAGCTTAAAAAATCCAAATCTCTTGACATAGATGAAGAAACATATTTTAAGATAATTAAAGGTAAAACAGCAAGTTTATTTTCATCTTGTTGTATGATGGGGAGTATTTCTGCTGGATCAAATTTGGATAATATAGAAAAAATGAAAAAATTTGGATTACTAGTTGGTCAGGCATTCCAAATTAGAGACGACTTATTTGGATATCTTTCTTATGATACAGGAAAGCCATCTTTAAATGATTTCAAGCAAGCAAAAATTACTTTACCTCTTATTCATTCCTTTTCAAAAGTCACTAAATCAGATAAAAAAAGAATTATTACTGATTTAAAGAACTTCAAATCAATAGGTAAAATTATTGAGTTTGTTAAAAAAAATAATGGAATTGAATACAGTGAGAAAATCATGAATAATCTAATTTTTGAATCTAGGGAAATATTAAATTCTTTTCCACAATCAAAATATAAATCCAGTCTTGAGCTGTTATTAAATTATATAATTAAAAGGGAAAAATAATTTTTTTGATATAAAGTGGGATAAAGTGGGATAAAGTGGTGTAAAATGTATAAATCTTTATTACATTTACACAAGTGGTTTATATTAATACTCTGATATGGCTTTTTTCACAGGCGAACATGAGTGTAAATTAGATGCTAAGGGTAGACTGACATTACCTTCAAGGTTAAAATCAGTCTTACCTGCAGCTTCTATGAAAAATATTATTATTAGAAAGGGATTCGAACCAAATCTGATACTTTACCCACTCAATGAATTTCAAAATATTTACTCTAGAATTAATTCTTTAAATGAATTTAGTTCGGAGCAAAGAAAATTAAAAAGAAATTTATTTAGTAGTATCTCACAGGTTGAATTAGATTCTAATGGTAGATTTCTATTGCCAAAATCTATGGTTTTACATTGTAATTTAGATAAAGANGTTATTCTAGTTGGTATGGGAAATATTATAGAGTTNTGGGATATAAAAAAATATAGAAAATTTTTAATTGATGACTCTGACGAGTTTTCAAAACTTGCTCAAAAATATCTAGATGAATAAGTAATGATGAAGTACCACGTCCCCGTTTTACTTAACGAATCCATAAGTGGACTAAGTATAAAGCCAGAGGGAACGTATCTTGATTTGACTTATGGTGGGGGAGGACATTCTAAGGAAATTTTAGAAAAATTAGGTACTAANGGAAAGCTTATCTCTTTTGATAGAGATGAGAGTGCCTTATCATANAGTAAGATTAATAATATGAATTTAGAATTGATAAAAAGCAATTTTAAATTTTTTGATAATCATATTAAGGAAAGAGGTATTGATAAAGTTGATGGGATTCTTGCAGATTTAGGTGTATCCTCTCACCAGATTGACGAGTTAGAAAGAGGTTTTACTTATAAAGGAGATACTAAACTAGATATGAGGATGAACATAAGTGACTCTCTTGACGCTGTTGAAATAATTAACACCTATGATCAAGAAAAATTAGAGAATATTTTTTTTAACTATGGTAATATACTCAACCCAAGAAATATTGTTAGAGAGATTATCANACAAAGACAAAAAAAAAGGATTCTAAACAATAAAGATNTTGTTATTATCCTAAATCAAATATTTAAAAAAGAAATAGGATATAAATTATTATCTAAATTTTTTCAAGCAATAAGAATTGAGGTTAATGATGAGATAAACGCGTTAAAAATTATGTTGAAAAAATCTGCTGAATATCTTAATAAAAAGGGAAGGCTAGTAATAATATCATACCATTCTCTTGAAGATAAAATTGTAAAGAACTTTATAAATAAGTCTAGTTTTTCATCTGATTATAAAAAAGACATGTACGGAAGAAAAGAAGAGTTTTTTTTTAGAGTCACTAAGAAGCCGATAGTTCCTTCTAGAGAAGAAGTAAAAATTAATCCTAGATCAAGAAGTGCTAAATTAAGAATTGGAGAAAGATTATGAGTATAAAAGATAGAATAGGTGATCTATATAATAAATCAAAGGATAATGTTATTAANCCAAAAATTAAACTTAGTTATTTTAAATTATTTTATTTTCTATTTTTTTTGATAATATATATAAGTAACCAACATTCTGTAGAAAAGAAAATCAGAAATATCAATAAGCTTGAGAAAGAGGTTGAGGAATTGAGGACAGATTACATAACATTAAAAAATAATTTTATGTTTTCTAGAAAAGAGACAGAAGTACTTAAAAAAGCGAAAGATATGGGTTTAGAAAACTCAAATGTTCCTCCAGAAAAGATTATAATTAAATGAATATCAAAAAAGAAATTTTATTTAGGGTTAGATTTGCNTTCATTTTTATTCTTTTAGTAAGCTTAGGTATTATTTATAGCATATTTGACCTCCAATTTAATCAGTCAGATAAATGGGGAAAAAAATCAGAAAATATAAATTTCAAGTATGATGTAATTCAGGCTAGTAGAGGAAATATACTATCAGATGATGGTAGCATTCTGGCAACGTCTCTCCCTTTCTATAAATTAGCTCTTGATCCATCTATTCCTGAAGAGGAAATATTTGACTTCGGAATTGACTCATTGTCTTATAACCTCTCATTATTTTTTAAAGATAAGTCTATGAATGAGTATAAAAGGATAATTACAAAAGCTAGAGATAATGGAAGGAGGTATCTTCTTTTAAATAGAGATAAGATTGGTTATCAAGAAAAAAAGGAATTATCTAAGTGGCCAATTTTTAGAGAAGGTAGGTTGAGAGGTGGAGTGATATTTGAAAAAATTGATCAGAGATATAGACCATTTTCAAAGTTGGGATATAGAACAATTGGTTCTGTAGATGAAAATAATAGAGGTACAGTAGGAATAGAATATAGTTTTAATTCTTATTTAGAAGGAAGCAATGGTGAAGTTCTCAAGCAAAAAATTGCAGGGAATTATTGGAAACCTATATATGACGGAACTGAAAGGCAGCCAAAAAATGGTAAAGATATTGTAACAACGTTAAATGTGAATTTACAGGACATCTCTGAATCAGCTCTACTCAGAGGATTAGTATCTAATGATGCTGATAATGGTTGTGTGATATTGATGGAGGTTAATACTGGTGAAATTAAAGCAATAGCTAATTTTTCTAAGAATAGTTCAGGATACTATACTGAAAGTTATAACTATGCTATTCAGGGAATGCATGAACCTGGATCAACTTTTAAGTTAGCAAGTATTTTAGCTTATCTCGAGGATTCAAGTATTTCAATTTATGATTCTATCGATACAGGTAATGGGGAATATAAATTCTATTCAGAAATAATGAAAGACCATAAACCAGGAGGATATGGAAATATTTCTATTAAAGAAGTTTTTGAAAAGAGTTCGAATATAGGAATAGCAAAACTTATAGATAATCATTTTAGCTCTAATCCTGATAGATTTTTGAACTATATCAAAAAATTTGGATTGAATAAATCATTTGATTTTCAGATATATGGATCTTCACTTCCTTCTATNAAAGAGTCTAGTGATTCAGCATGGAGTAAAGTTTCTTTGCCATGGATAGCACATGGTTATGAATTTATGTTAACACCTCTGCATACTTTATCCTTATATAATGCTGTTGCAAATAATGGAATTTATGTTGAACCTAATATTGTAAAGGAGGTTAGAGAGGCAAATAAAGTAGTTGAAAGTTTCGAAGATTTTAATTCTTTTAAAATTGCAAAGAAAAGTTCTATTAATACAGTTAAGGAATTATTAAAGGGAGTTGTTGAAAATGGAACTGCTGACAATATTAAAAATAGTTATTATCAAATTTCAGGGAAAACTGGAACAGCAAAAAAAGTAATAAATGGACAGTATGCAAATAGATATTATA
This sequence comes from Marinoscillum sp., assembly GCA_002692105.1. Classification (GTDB taxonomy): domain Bacteria; phylum Bacteroidota; class Bacteroidia; order Cytophagales; family MED-G16; genus MED-G16. Next base: position 37,724 of record NZKG01000008.1, read on the forward strand.
CATCTTTTGCAGGATTTTTTCCTTCTGAAAATCCAAAATATACTTGTATTGTAGTTATTGATAATCCAAAGAAATATAGAATTTATGGTAGTGATGTAGCGGCACCAGTATTTAAGGAGATAGCAGATAAAATATTTATTTCTGATAAGAGTTATTTTGAAGAAATTAAGAAAAATGAAATTTTTAGCTCTTTTCCATTAATAAGATCAGGTTATAAAAAAGATTTAGTCAGCTTGACTAATTATCTTGGAATATCAAATCATTCTGAAACAGAAAATGAATGGGTTAGAACAAAAGTGGTTGATAATTCAATCTTTTGGGAAGGTATAAATTCAAAATCGTTTCTGATTCCCAACGTGGTTGGCATGACTCTTAAGGATGCAATTTTTCTTTTGGAATCTAGNGGATTAAAAGTCAATTATAAAGGTAGGGGGAGAGTAAAAAAACAAAATATTGGTCCTGGTAATTTGACAAAAAAATATAAAANAATAAGTATTAATTTNGGATGAAAAAGCTAAGGAATTTATTAGAGGGGATAGAANTTATTTCNTCAAAAGGTNATTTAGATATTGATATATTAGGTGTAAGCACTAATTCCAAACTCACAGAAGAAGGTTATATTTTTTTTGCAGTTAAAGGTAATAATCTTGATGGTCACGAGTTTATTGACGGCGCAATAAGAAATGGAAGTAATTGTATAATATGTTCTGTTCTACCAAAAAAAATTAATATTAAGTTATGTTATGTTCAGGTTAAGAATATAAGATTCGCTATAAATAAAATTTCTTCTAAGTTTTATAATAACCCGGCTCATAAGTTAAAAGTTATAGCAGTTACAGGTACAAATGGGAAGACGTCAATTGTTTATTTTTTATATCAATTTTTATTATTACTCGATAAAAAGGTAGGTATGTTGTCTACAATAGAAAATAAGATAAAGGATAAGTCAATTAGTTCTTCATTAACTACCCCTGATCCTATTGAGATTAATAAGTTAATGAGTGAAATGATTAAAATGGATATAGAGTATTGTGTAATGGAAGCAAGTTCACACGCTATTGATCAAATTAGAATTTCTGGTTCAGATATTTATGTGGCTATTTTTTCAAATATTTCTCATGATCACCTAGATTACCACAAAACTTTCTTGAATTATATAAATACAAAGAAGAAATTATTTGATCAATTGAGTGAAAATTCTTTTTCAGTAATAAATACTGATGATAAAAGGGCTGACTATATTGTCCAGAACTCAAAATCAAAAGTCATCAATTATAGTGTTAAGTCTATTTCAGAAAATAAAGCAAGGATTATTGAGAAAAGTGTAGAGGGGATGTTAGTAGAGATTGATAATCAAAAAGTTTCTTTAGGTGTATTAGGTGAATTTAATTTATATAATATTTTATCGGTTTATGTTTTTTCAAAAATTTTAAAAATTGATAAGATTAAATCATTAAAGATCCTTTCAAAACTTAAACCTCCAAAAGGTAGGCTTGAATTTATAAAGTCTTCTAATGGTTCGATTGGAATTGTTGATTATGCGCATACGCCCGATGCCCTAAGAAATGTGCTTATAACTTTAGATGATATTAAGGGAGATAATAAATTAATTTCCATAATAGGTGCAGGTGGTGACAGAGATAAAAAGAAGCGGCCTGAAATGGGAAGAGTTGCAGAAGAATATAGTGATTACGTAATAGTAACATCTGATAACCCCAGAAATGAAAATCAGAACGATATAATTGATGATATAACTAAAGGATTTAAATATGATAATTATAAAATTGAGATTGACAGGAAAAGAGCAATAACTAATGCTTGTAATAATTTAGATAATAAATCAATCTTACTAGTGGCAGGAAAAGGTCATGAAGATTATCAAATAATTGGAGAAAATTATATTCCCCATAACGACATGGAAATCTTAAAAAATGAATTAAAATAATAAATATGTTATACCACCTATTTGAAAATTTACAGCAAAATTATGATATCATGGGTTCAGGAGTTTTCCAATATCTATCATTTAGAGCTGGCATGGCTGCTTTATTATCTCTTATAATCAGTATTATTTTTGGAAAAAAAATTATTTCACAACTTAATAAGTTTCAACTTTCTGAGAAAATAAGAGATCTAGATTTAATAGGTCAAAATGAAAAAGATGGGACTCCCACTATGGGTGGAATTATTATTATAATATCAATACTAGTCCCTACTATACTATTTGCAGATTTATCTAATATCTATATTCAGCTTATGATTTTGGTTACATCTATTATAGGCATCATTGGTTTTCTTGATGATTATCTAAAAATTAAGAAAAAAAATAAAGATGGATTAAAGGGAAAATTTAAAATAATAGGTCAGATTATAATTGGAATTATTGTCTCATTTGTTATTGTTACTAATGAATCAATAGTAGTTAGAGATTTTATAAAACCTCTATCCCAAGAAGTATCGATAGATAATTATGTTGATACTAAAGAGCTTCTAACTACAATTCCTTTTATTAAAGACAATGAGTTTAGTTATGGCTGGATAACACCAAGTTTTATGGATGACTATACTTGGTTAATTTATTCTTTGATAGTCATTTTTATTATTATTTCTGTTTCAAATGGAGCTAATATCACAGATGGATTAGATGGATTAGCTGCAGGAATCTCTGCGATAATAGGGATAACATTATCAATATTTATTTATCTGTCCGGAAATGTTATTTTTTCTGATTATCTAAACATAATGTATATTCCAAGGATTGGGGAATTAGTTATTTTCTCATTTTCTTTTGTTGGAGCATGTATAGGTTTTATATGGTACAACTCATATCCAGCACAAGTATTTATGGGAGATACCGGGAGTTTATCTATTGGAGCAATTATTGCAGTTCTAGCAATTATTGTCAAGAAAGAGTTATTAATACCAGTAATGTGCGGAATCTTTTTAATTGAAAATTTATCAGTAATAATTCAAGTTGCATATTTTAAGTTCACCAAAAAGAAATATGGTGAAGGAAGAAGGGTTTTCCTTATGTCTCCACTTCATCATCATTATCAAAAAAAAGGAATTCATGAGACTAAAATTGTTGCTAGATTCTGGATGGTTGGGATATTNTTAGCAATNATTACTTTGGCNACATTAAAGTTAAGATAAAATGATANACTGGNTAAAATCAAATATNAAGGGTGATAGGATTATATGGACAATTGCNATTNTATTATCTGTAATAAGTTTATTGTCAGTGTACAGCGCAACCGGCTCATTAGCTTATCAAAAGATGGGAGGAAATACTGAGTATTATCTAATTAAACATTTCATTTTAATCATTCTCAGTTTTATTGCAATGTGGTTCTCTCATAAAATTGATTATAAATATTACTCTAAAATAGCACTGATTGGCTTGTATGCATCTATTCCTTTACTAATAATTACTTACAAATTTGGTTTAAATATAAATGAGGCTTCTCGCTGGATAAATATTCCTATTATTAATCAAGCCTTTCAGCCTTCTGACCTAGCAAAATTATCTCTCATTATTTATCTCTCTAGTTTTTTGGCTAAAAGACAAAGTGAGTTGGATGATGTCAAAACTCTTATAATACCATTTTTATGGATTGGTTTTATATGTTTGTTTATAGCATTAACTAATCTATCAACTGCATTAATTCTAGGAGCAACCTCAATGTTATTAATGTTTATTTCTAGAGTACAAATTAAACACTTATCTCTTCTAATAGTATTTATATTTTTTTGTGGAGGATTAGCCTTAATAACCGGACAAAGAGGGAACACTGCTCTTACAAGAGCAGAAAATTTTATTAACAAAAAAGATATTCCTTTCCAGTTAGAGCAAGCCTATATTGCGGTTTCTACTGGTGGACTTTTTGGTAAAGGCCCTGGTAATAGTAATCAAAAAAATTTTTTACCACAGTCTTATTCTGATTTCATTTATGCAATAATAATAGAAGAATATGGATTTTTGATGGGTGTATCTATTATTGTATTATATCTAGTCTTACTACTTAGAGGATTAAAAATATTTATAAAATCTGATAGACCATTTGGAGGTCTTCTGAGTGCTGGATTAAGCTTTGCTCTTGTTATACAAGCAATGATTAACATGTGCGTAGTAGTTGGACTTTTGCCGGTAACTGGCGTAACTCTGCCTTTAATAAGCATGGGGGGAACATCTCAGTTATTTACAGGAATAACCTTAGGTATTATTTTAAGCGTGAGTAGAAAAAATGAAGTAGAAGAAAGTTATGTGTAACAAGAAAAAAATTAAAGTAATATTATGTGGGGGAGGTACAGGTGGACATATTTTCCCAATGATTTCTGTAGCAAGTCAATTTAGGAAAGTTAATAAAGAAAATGAAATATTATTTGTTGGGTCTAGCGATAGGATGGAAATGGAAATAGTTCCTAAACATAACTTTCCAATAAAAGGATTATGGATTTCTGGTCTAAAAAGAACTCCTCTTTTATGGAATATATTATTTCTTGGGCTCCCTTTTATTTTTAAAAACTTTTTATTACCAATTAAATTATTTTTTTCTATTGTTAGGTCAGTTTATATTTTATATACTTTTAAACCAGATTTTATTATAGGTTTTGGTGGGTATTCTTCTGGTCCCTTTGTCTTAATTTCTAATTTTTTAAACTTTAAAACAGCTATCCAAGAACAAAACTCATCAATGGGATTAACAAATAAATTCCTAGTGAATCAGGTTGACCATGTATTCGTTGGTTATGAAAAATTAAGAAATATATATCGAAATAAATCTATACATAACTTTGGAAACCCTATCAGAGTATTTAGAGTTGATGATTCCATAAAATCCTATGAACATTTTAAATTAGAAAAAGATAAAAAAACAGTTTTAGTATTAGGCGGCAGTTTAGGTGCAAAAAGCATAAATGATGCAATAATTAATAATATATCTTTAATCAGAGAGTCATCATATCAAATTTTGTGGCAAACTGGTAAGTTGTACCATGATGAAATTCAAAATCATAATTTTCAAGAGAAAAACTTAGTTATTAAGTCGTTTATTGATAGAATGGATATAGCTTATTCAGTGGCAGATTTAATAATTTCAAGGGCTGGTGCAATAGCAATATCTGAGTTATGTGTAGTTGCAAAACCACTAATTTTAATACCATCTCCTAATGTAGTTGATGATCATCAAACTAAAAACGCTTTAGAAATTAGTGAAAGGGGTGGATGTGTACTTATAAAAGATTCAGATGCAAAAGACTTAATGATGAATAAATCAATCGAAATTTTAGAAGATCAAAAATTAATAGATGCTATGAAAGTTAATTTAAGAGAATTATCCATGCCAAATGCTTCATCTAATATTGTTAATAAAATATATGAAAGCTTATGATAGATAAAATTCAAAAATTCACATCTTTTTTAATAGCATTAGTTATAGTTTCAGCCCTAGTTGCTTTTGCATCATATGATTATAAAGTATCAAATAATTTAATTCTAATGACTGATAGTTCTTTTATAAATAAAAAATCATTAGAAAAAATCATTTTATCAGAGATTGATACACTATCAGACGAGAAAGTAAACTTTTTTGAAATTGAGAAAAAGTTACAGCTACACCCACACGTAAAAGATGTTAAAGTATTCAAAGATTTAAGAGGAAACCTTAACGTTGGCCTTATACAATATAATCCGATAGCTAGGATTGTATCAGGCAAATTTAAGGATAACTATCTCGATGAAAATGGTAATTTATTTCCAATCTCTAAGGATTATTCTAAGAGAGTAATATTAATTCACCTATCTGATAAAATAAGTTATGATAATAACTTAATATTTAATTCACCTTTCGGAGAAGATTTGTTAAAAATGATAAATTTTATAAATCAAAATAATTTTTTCAATAAAATAATTTCAGAAATAGATGTTGATTCAAATAAAAATATTGTAATTCATCCNTTTTTATCAAAACAAAAAATTATTTTTGGNTACCCTGATATGTTAGAAGAAAAGTTTAACAAAATATCTCTTTTTTATAATAAAATTATTCCTTNAAAGGGNTGGAATANATATAAGAGTNTTAACGTCAAATTTAAAGATCAAATTATTTGTGATAAATTTTCTTAAAAAATGACCGATAAACCAAAACAATTTTTTACNGCACTAGATATTGGTACCTCTAAGATATGTGCAATAATAGCTGAGAAGACAGAGAATAATAAACTCAAAATAATTGGATTTTCAGAGACTGAATCTGAGGGAGTTTCTGAGGGAATGATACAAAACCTTATAAAGGCAACTNCAAAAATTAAGGAAGTAGTATTGAAAGCAAGTGAAATGGCTAATCTTAAAATAAAATTCGTTAATGTTGGGATTGCTGGAAAACATATAAGGAGTTTTAGTACCCATCATTCTATAGGTCTCCAAAATAATGAAAATGAACCAATAGAAATCAATCAATCTCATGTTAAAAAACTTGAGCAGAGATCAAAGATGGCTGTAATTCCTACAAACCACAAGATAATACATAGTATGCCTCAAAAATATACTATAGATGAAGACCACGAGTCAGTCGATCCCATCGGGGAGTTTGGAAAAAAACTTGAAGCGGATTTCCATATAATAAGTGCCAACAAAGTTGATATTAAAATAATGGAAGAGTCTATAAGAAGATCTGATATTATTTGTAGAAACTTGATTTTAGAACCGATTGCATCTAGTATAGCTCTATTAGATGAAAATGATAAAGAAGATGGTATATGTTTAGTTGATATTGGAGGAGGTACTACTGATATATCTATTTTCCATGATAATATCATTAGACATACAGCTGTTATACCCCTTGGTGGAGACATAGTTACTCAAGATATTAAAGAAGGTCTCGGGTTACCAAGACATCATGCCGAGGCACTGAAAATTAAATTTGGTAAAGCACTCTATGTTANGAGACCNGTAAAGGAATTTGTTAAAATNAAAGGNGAAGGACAGAGAGAGGATAAAAAGATATCATTAGATAATCTTTATAAAATTATTGAGGCTAGAATGGAAGAAATTTTTGAGAAAGTTCATCAAGAAATTCTTAATAGTGGTATGAGTGAAAAGTTATCTGCAGGAATAGTTATTACTGGTGGAGGTTCTCAACTTCTTAATTTAAAACAACAAGTTAAATATATAACTGGATTAGATGTTCGAAAAGGATACCCTAATTCATATCTAACAAAATCAGAAATCGTTAACNTAGAATTCCCTAAGTACTCAACNTCTGTTGGGCTTCTTCTTTGGGAGTTTGCTAATGAAAATAGACAACCAGAAAATGATTTTAAAANAACTTCATCATTACCAAGAGTTAATAACTTTGGTAAGTTAGTGACAGAGAGAATTAAAGGCTTCTTAAAAGATGANGACTTAACTGAGTTTAAAGATGAAAATTTATAATTATGTCATTTGAATTTGATCTTCCATCTCACCATAAGTCAATCATAAAGGTTATTGGAGTTGGAGGCGGTGGAGGAAATGCTGTAAACTATATGAAATCAATTGGCATTAGAAATGTTGAGTTTATCATATGTAATACTGATATTCAAGCCTTACACTCTTCATCAGTAAAAAATCAAATTCAGATAGGTATGGAATTAACAAAGGGCCTTGGTGCAGGAGCNAACCCTACAAAAGGAAGAGATGCAGCTTTAGAGAGTAGTCATGANATTAGAGAAGTNTTAAGAAATGACGGAACAAAGATGTTATTTATTACTGCAGGAATGGGCGGAGGAACAGGTACAGGNGCGGCTCCAGTTATTGCTCAGATAGCTAGAGAGCTTGATATATTAACAGTAGGTATTGTTACATTACCATTTGAGTTTGAAGGAAAATCTAAACTATCCAAGGCACTTGAAGGAATTGAAGAGTTNAAAAAAGGNTGTGATAGTGTNATAACTATTTTNAANCAGAGACTTATTGAAATTTATGGTGATTTAAGCCAGTCTAAAGCATTTGAGAANGCTGACGATATCATTGCAACCAGTGCTAAATGTATAGCTGAAATTGTAACAGTACCTGGTCAGATAAATGTNGATTTTGAGGANGTAAAGACAGTAATGAAAGATGCTGGTTCTTCGGTTTTGGGATCAGCTGAAGTTTCAGGNNAAAATAGAGCTGAAATTGCAATTAATGATGCATTGAGTTCACCCCTTTTAAANAATACTAATATNANCGGAGCAAAAAAGATTTTATTGAATATAGTTTCTGGTGGTGGTGATAATGAATTATCTACTTTAGAGTTAAATACAATTACTAAACTTGCTAATAAATCTGCTTCGGAAAACGTAGAAATAATATTTGGAACAGCNATTGATGGTGATATTGGAGANTCTGTGAGGGTAACAATNATAGCAACTGGATTTCAAAATAATACTNAATTAAATCACGATANAATTNATAATGATGATATTAAAGAATCTCAAATAGACNTATTTGAAAAAANAGATATTGAATTTATCCAAGATATAAATGATGATGAACATGAAGAAATAATTCATAATATAGAAGATGAATATGAGGAATGTGATGATTCTTTTGATAGTGAAGAAAAAGAATTTATTATAAATGATAGGAGTGAGGATGTTATTATTGAGGAGTTAGATGGTTATGATGAAAATGAAATAGACCATTCTTCTAAAAAAAATGATTATTTATCAAAAAGAAAAGAAAGAATTAGTAACCATAAAAATAATATCTATCAAGAAGANCCCNTCCAACAAAAACTTGCAATTCCTGCCTTTAAAAGAAAAAATATTAANCTAGATGATGAAGACTCTTTATCTANTGAAAATAGTAAAACTATAGATTTTAGTGAGGAAGATTGATNATTATTTATAAATTTACGATCTAAATATNTCCTAATGAATTTTATTGTTTCATCATCTTACTTATTAAAAAATCTATCTTCAATTAGCGGNGTNATAACATCCAATCCTGTTGTTCCAATTCTNGAGAATGTATTATTTGAGATAGATAATGGAAATCTACTTATTACTGCATCTGACTTACAGACTTCNATCATGGTAGAACTCCAAGTAGAATCTAAAGAGAATGGTAGCGTAGCAATTCCTGCAAAAATATTAATNGATACACTCAAAAATTTACCTGAGCAACCGGTTACTTTTTCTATAGACGAGAGTAATTATAATATAGAGATTAATTCAGACAATGGTAGATATAAATTAGCTGGAGAAAACTCTGCAGATTTTCCAAAAGTCCCTGAGATATCAGATGGNTATTCTTTTAATTTAAATTCTANTACCCTTGGAACCGCAATTGGAAATACGATTTTTTCAACTAGTACTGATGAGTTAAGACCTGCAATGACAGGAGTTTTTTTACGTCTCTCATCAAAGTCTTGTACATTTGTTTCTACAGATGGCCANAGGTTNGTTAAATACATAAGAACAGATATAAAGGGTGATGAGGTAGATCATGACATGATAATACCTCGAAAATCACTCAACCTTTTAAAGTCAATTATCCCATCCGATGATAAGAATGAAATAAGTATCGAGTTTAACGCCTCAAATGCTTTTTTCTCATATGACAATATAAGTATGGTATGTAGGTTGATAGATGAGAGATACCCAGATTATGAAAATGTTATTCCCTCTGATAATTCTAATAATATTACAGTTGATAAATCAGAGATTTTAAATTCTCTTAAGAGGATTTCAATATATGCTAATAAGACTACAAATCAAGTAAGGTTAAAAGTATCTGGATCTGAAATTTTAATTTCTGCTGAAGATTTAGATTTTTCAAATGAGGCAAATGAAAGAATTTCCTGTGATCATGATGGCAGTGANATTGAAATTGGTTTTAATGCAAAGTTTTTAATTGAAATATTATCTAATATTCTTTCTGATAAAGTAATATTTAAACTATCGNANCCNAATAGAGCTGGATTAGTNTTACCAGAAGATATTGAAGATGATGAGGATTTAACAATGTTGGTNATGCCAGTAATGCTTAATGATAATGCTTAGTCTTACACTGTATTTCATATTAAATATTTTTAGTTTTTCTAATCCAATTGAAAATTCATCNTGGATAAGATCAGATAATGGTATTTATGAGGTTAGAATATATTCTGATAAATATTTTTCTGTCTCAAAATACAGTATAGAAAATAACTCATTTATTAGTGCCCTNGGNGGAATTTATTCTATGGATGATAAATATTATGAAGTATTAGAGTTCCACTCTTTAGATTCCACAACAGTTGGAGATACTATCTTTTATTCAAAAGTAAAAATTGATGTTAAAAATGACTCTNNTAAGATGTCTATTAACGGTAAAAAGTTTGTTAAAANTCCGAATGAGGATCAACTTAAGGGTGCATGGTTAATGAGTGGTATTGAGAGGNGAGGAGAGATGAGAATGAGAGATACCAATAGGTCAAGAAAGACTCTCAAAATGCTTGCTGGAGGTAGATTTCAGTGGATTGCTTANGATATTAATAAAAAAGGTTTTTANGGNACTGGAGGGGGNACATATTCTGCAGTTGATGGTAAATATATTGAAAATATTGAATTTTTTTCTAGAGATTCCAANACTGTTGGTAAGTCTCTAGAATTTGATTTTGAAATTAAAGATGGTGATTGGCATCATAGAGGATTTAGTTCAAAAGGTGATCCAAAGTATGAAATTTGGACTCATAGAAAAAAATAATTTTTGCGCATGTGGCGGAATTGGTAGACGCGCTAGGTTGAGGGCCTAGTGACTTTAATTAGTCGTGGAAGTTCGACTCTTCTCGTGCGCACTATTCAAATAATTCAGCAATTTTAATTGCTATAGACATATCACCTTCGATAATTATATCACCATTTATTAGGGCTAGAGATACATTTAGTTCTTTTTTGATTAGTTTATGAAAATTATCATTACTTATTTTTATTGAACATTCAGCTTTACAATCATTGTTATTTATATCTATTTTATCTTTGGTATCATCTATAAAAATAACCCCATCATCAAATATAAATTTCAATTTAGAATTAAATTTTTTATTNGATTTTTCACTGANTTTAGTAATAGATTCTTTAATCTCATTCAAATTCATAATCGTTTAATTTNATTTCATAAATACTTGGCCACCACTTTCCAGTTATATATAAAGATTGATTTTTTGCATTNTATGCTANCCCATTCATCACGTCTATATTATTATAATTNCTTTTATTCATAATTTTNTCTAGATTAATATAATACTCAACCCTTCCTGTTAAAGGATTTATTATAGCAATTTTATCATCTCCGTATATATTAGAAAAGATATTTCCATCAATNTATTCAAGTTCATTTAACAGTTCAACTTTTCCTTTATNGTCATAAACATTTATGCTTTTATTAANCTTAAAAGNAATAGGATCAAGAAAACTTAGTCTTTCAGATCCATCACTCATGATAAGTTGGTCTTCTATTCTGGTAAGACCCCATCCTTCAGAATCATATTCGAATGAATCAATAAGCTCAAATGAATTTTTATCAAAGACCAAGGCTTTTTTACTTTTCCAAGTTAACATGAAAAGTTTGTTATTAAAGATTGCAATTCCCTCTGCAAATAAGTCTGGTTCAATTTTTACCTCATTTTCTACTTTNAATCCATCAANCGANTACCTCCTAATATATGATTTATCGTATTGTCCTGAGCTCTCTATGAAAGATTNATTATCAATTAATAAGCCTTGTGTATATGACTTAGTATCGTGTGGCAAAATTTTAATTATTTTATAATCTAGCTCTTTTGGTTCTTCTTTGGGATATATTAATACAGACCTNCTGTAATTTTCAGTTGACTTGTCAGAATAAGTTATTTTTAATTTTAATATATTTTGACCGTAAACAAATCTNCCTTTTGTTTTGACTTCAATTTTATTTAAAAAGTTGATTGTATCTTGATCAAATATCAAGGTAGAATTTTNAATTNTTTTTTCATNATTATNATTTTTAGAAAGTATGATTTTGATTGTGTCNTCGTCATTAAATACTTCAAANGAAGATGGAGAATTAATNAAAATATTTGATTTAATTCTAGGAGAAACTTTTCTTTCCTTAACATTNTTNCATGATATTAAGGTGATTAAAAGAATAAAATATATTCTTAATAAATTTTTAGTCTTATTATTTAATAGCATCAATTCCTGACTGAGTTATATTAAATCCAATTCCAATTTCTCTGTTATCATAATTTATTANAGATANTTTTCTTATTAGTNTTTTGTTTATGAGATTNGAAAACGATCTACTTAATGATGCTTTAGATTTCTTAAAGAATTTACACTCTCCTCTTATAACACCTCTTTTATGATTNCCATCCTTTCTNATAAATTTTCTTTTTATAATTTCAAAGTTTTTCCTTTTATCACTCAGATTATATGAAAANACGTTCCTTTTTTGATATTTTTCNTTTGGTTTAATTTTGAAAAAGTAAATTAATGGTTCGTAAAAATATATGTGAGCATGTGAATTTGAATCTAATTCTATTATTCCTAACTCTCTTATGGTTTCNAGTTTAGATTTTTTATTATTATTAATTTTCAATAAATCATCTATNGATGAATTGANAAAATCTAGTTTATNNTCTTTTGTAGAATTATTTATNAATTCTTTTTCAGTNGCATCTGATTCAAGACTGAGATTTTCCNGTCTTTTATTATTCAGACACTTTANAAGTATTGATTTTTGAAGTGATGATAGATACAANTTTTATACTGTTATCGTATAAAAATATTTTAAATATGATTAATTTCCAAAAATAGCTCCTCCTCCTTCAAATTCAGATGAGTCAAAGTTTCTTCCACCGCTTCTCCTCTTATTCTGATTTATTCTATACTGAAGAGATAATCTAAATTCCTGAGTTCTCCTCCAAGCAAATTCTCCAGAAGTGAAAAAGTTATCTCCTTCTTTTCCACCTCTTTCATANCTTCTNAGTCTNGATTTGGTCAGNTCTCTAACAGTAAAACTTATTGTGCCTTTTTTATCTTTAAAAATATCTTTNGATAAACTTAAGTCAATTCCGTAAGANGATAGGTTTTTNCCTTGAGGCGATTCAGAAGGTCCCCTATAATCAAATGTAATTTGNCCTTCCAACTTGTTATCAAACATTTTTATATTATTACTTAATCTAGTTCTCCAACTATAAGACTTTGAGTAGAAGTTTTGATTTTTGTATTCTCCATCAGTTTCTGAGTTAAAGAAATTAAATGATCCCGTGGTTCTCAACCATTTAGAGATATCAACTGACCCATTCATTTCTATACCATAGGCATTTGTGAAACCGAGATTAACAGGTTTGAATACAGAATAACCTACATCATTTACATCAAAAATCCTTTCAATCTCGTCTGTAGTATATCTGTAATAGGTACCTACATAAATATTTCCAGATTTAAATTCTTTTAGGAAACCTAGTTCGTATGAGTCCGTTAACTCAGGTTCGAGAAACGGATTTCCTTCCCAATTAAATCTGCCATCGCTTAGTCCCCAGAACGGATTTAAGTCCCAGAATCTAGGCCTTCTTAACCTATTACTATAACTGAGCTGGAATGATGAGGTTTTGGATATCTCATATGTAAAAAATGCAGATGGGAACCAGTTAGAGTATTTTAAATTACTCTCTCTGCTAATTTCCTCCATGTTGGCATAGAAATCTGTATCTTCAAATCTAAGTCCTAATTGGTAAGAAAATTTTCCACTTTTGTTTCCAGCTTGAATGTATAAAGCATTGACATCCTGGTAATAATCATAAATATTTGATGGAGGTATACTAGTCCATACTTCGTCGAAAAGCTGTTCAGCATAGTATTGACTTGACATTCTATCGTAGTCTCTTTTGTAACCTATTTCTATTTTACCGTTATTATCATTGAAAGGATAAGTGTAATCGAGTCTAATACTTTGATCATATCTGTTTCCATCCTGAAAAGATCGTTGTCTAATATCTCTTGGAGGCTCATTGTAGTAACTTGAATTATCTGAGTTATTATCACTCCAAGAAAAATCAAGCTTTATATTATGACCTCTTTTCTTAAAATTTTTATTGTAGGAAAAGCTATAGCTTAGATTCTGATCTATATCGTCTGATGTTTCTAATCTGTCATTTCTTGAAATCTCATTACCAGAAATATCATAATCAATATACCTATTATTTTCTTCAGATTTTCTGTCGCTATATCTTGACCCTATGGAAAATGTGAAAATGTTGTTTCTATTAGGAAAGAAAGAAAAGCCAGCTCTTCCTCCAAGAGATAAGCTATTGTTAAATCTATCTCTGTCTACATAAGATGAATAGGTAGTATCAGGAAGAAAGAAATCTGAATTACTAAATCCACCTCCTTTTGTTTCTCTTTGGTTTGCACTTACGGAAGCAAATACTGAAAATTTACTTCTTCTGTAGTTAAAATTTGTAGAAATTCCATTCTGTGTAGGGTAACCGGTATTCACATTTATAGAGCCATTTAAACCTTTCAGTCTTTCTTTCTTAAGTACTATATTTAATATTCCAGATGAACCTTCAGCACTAAATCTGGATGAGGGATTTGTTATTATTTCAACTTTATCAATTTCATTCCCTTGTAGTTGTTTGAAGGCGTTAGGGCCATCAAAACCCATCATACTTGCTGGCTTGCCATCAATTAATATTCTTACACTCTGAGATCCTCTAAGGCTAATATTTCCCTCGATATCAAGGTCGATAGAGGGTATGTTTTCTAATATTTCCTCTGCCGTGCCACCTTTATTACTCAAATCTTTACCAACATTAAATACTCTCTTGTCAAGTTTTAATTCTAAACTACTCTTTTCTGCTCTGACTGTGACACCCTCCAGATTAGTGGCATCAGTTTCTAAACTTATGACTTGAAGGTCTATGTTTCTGTCTTCTCTGGTAAATGGTATCTTAATTTTTTTTGATTTATATCCTACATAATTAATAGATGCATAAAGTCCTAGGTTAGGTCTCTGAGAAGGGTTGGTTTTTCTGTTTTCTCTAATTTTCTTCATCATTTCTAATGGAGAAATTTCAATTTTAAATTTCCCGTTTTCATCTGTTATACCTCCAGATATCAGTATAGAGTCTACAGTTTGTATAGATATTGTTGCAAATGATAGATTTTCGGATGTCTCGTTATCCACAAGTTTACCTTTAACACTCATGCTTGATTGTTGAAAGTTGGAGGATGATGATCTAGACCAGTTTGATCTGTCTTGCGACTGAGTTGAGAAACAGATTAATATGAATATTGAAAATATATATAATTTTTTCATGGTAGGTTTTTAACTCTATACGCATTTAGATGTCATTAGTTTTTTAATCTTGCTTACTTATGAATTAATAATAATTAAAAAAATAATAAACAAGAATGTTCCAATGCTCTGAAAAACAGTCATTGATGAAAAATACAATAAACTATTTTTTAGATTCATTTCAGATTTTTTAGATATAATCCAAAAGTATGAATCATTCACATGTGATATCATCATTGAGCCTGCACCTATTGATAAAGTTATCATTGTAATTCCAAATGCGTCTAAATTAAGCTGAGAAATAAAAGGAAAAATTAGTGAGCTAGAAATAATCATTGCACTGGTACTAGAACCTTGACATGTTTTTATAATTGCACCGAGTATAAAGGATATAAAACATATATTTAATATGCTATCATCTAGGGATCCAAAAAATAATGGTAAGTATTCGATGAGTTCTGAATTTTTAATAATATTACCGAATGCACTTCCTGCAGATGTTAATAAAATTATAGGGTAAAAATCCTTAAGGCTTTCCATTAATATAACCCTTTTTATGCTTTTGATTTTAGGAAGAAAGAAAGACAAAATCATTCCTGCAAATAAAGCAAAATTTGCATTGCTTAATTTTTTTATATTCTCAATTTGCTGATGGGATAGATTAAAACCAATTAACTCTACTATTGAATTTATACTAATTATTAAAAGGGGGATAAAAATCACCATAAAAGGCAAAAAAACTTTTTTGTATGAAATTCCAGTTTTAAAATTAATTTTGATTCTTGTTTTATTAATAATTTTTGATGCTATGAATAATGATATCAGAGATGAGGGGATACTTACTATAAATCCATAAATAATTACGTCTCCAATTAATTCCATAGAACTAAAATTATTTAATATTGCTAATGGGCCAGGGGTAGGAGGTATGAGGTTGTGAGAAGTATAGAGTCCACCAGCTAATGAGATATTTAGGCTATTTAGTGAGTATGCACTTGTTGTTGATATTGTTTTTGTAATTCCACTCAGAACAAGAAAAGCAGAATCACAGAATACTACACTTCCAATAAATAGCCCTATTATATTTAATGATGATAGTGTTTTGTCTTTAAAAGTCTTTAGAATTAATTGACTAAACACAATTAATGATGAACTTTGCTTTAGGCATTGTCCTATTACACAACTAAAAAAAATTATTAAACCTATTCCTAATATTGAGTTTATGGCTCCTTCAAAAATAAATTTTAAAATATCTAAAAATTCGATTTTGAGTAAGATACCTAGNATAATTGAGACGGAAATCAGGCTGCTTACAGGATGAAATTTAAATTTAGTAGATAATAGGATTATTAATATTACTGACCCAAATAAATAAAGAAAAATCATTTTGGATTATAAAATGATAAAAGGTACATAACTGCCATTCTTACTGCCACACCATTTTCAACTTGGTCAAGAATTATTGATTTACTAGAATCAGCTACGTCGCTACTTATCTCTACACCTCTATTNATTGGTCCTGGATGCATAATAATTATATCTTTATTTATTGAGTCTAAAAGCTTTTTATTTATACCGAAGTATTGACTATATTCTCTTAATGAGGGAAAATATTTTTCATTCTGTCTTTCTATTTGTATTCTTAAAATATTAGCGACATCACACCACTCTAGTGCTTCTCTTATATCATTTTTGACTAATACTCCCATTTCATTTATATATTTTGGTATTAAAGTCGAAGGTCCACATAGCATAATTTTAGCACCTAACCTTCTTAGTAGATGAATATTNGATATNGCTACTCTTGAATGGGATATATCGCCTATNATAGNAATNTTTTTATTTTTTATTTCACCTAATTTTTCAATTATAGAATAGGAGTCAAGTAGTGCCTGAGTTGGGTGCTCATTAGTNCCATCTCCAGCATTTATNACTGGTATTTTNANNTTNTTNCCAACGAAATGAGGAGCTCCNGGATTTGGGTGTCTCATCACAATCATATCAACCTTCATAACCAAGATATTATTGATAGTATCTAGAAGTGATTCACCTTTTTTAACAGAGCTAACTGAAGAAGAAAAATTTATAATATCCGCTGAAAGTCTTTTTTGAGCAAGCTCAAATGAGAGTTTAGTTCTGGTACTGTTTTCGAAAAAAATATTAGCAACAGTAAGATGTCTTAGTGTTGGAACTTTCTTAATTGGCCTTGCTAAAACCTCTTTAAATTTTTTTGTTGTTTCAAAAATCAAATTAATTTCTTCTAATGATAGATCTTTTGTGCCTAGTAAATCTTTTGATTTTAAATTAATCATTTGAATTGCTTTTGATTGTTATACTATCTTCCTTAAAACCTTGCTCTATTAAATTTACTTCTACTCTGTCTGATGTAATTGTATTTAATTTAATTCCGCAGTATGTTGGTTCGATAGGTATCTCTCTACTATAATTTCTATCTATTAGGACTAATAATTCAATTTTTCTTGGTCTACCAAAATTTATTATTCCCTCCATTGCAGATCTTACAGTTCTCCCGGTGAATAATACATCATCAACAATTACAACATCTTTACCATCTATTGAATCAGGTATTTTTGTTTCTCTGACTTCTGGTACAGTTTTTGATTTGATATCATCCCTATAAAATGTTGTATCTAGGTATCCTGTTAAAACTTTATTTTTTAAGCTTTTTTCTAANTTAGCTTTTATTCTATCTAAGAAATAGACACCTCTTGGTTGTAACCCAATTAATATGAAGTTTTCAATCTCTTTGTGATTTTCGATAATTTGTTGACAGAGACGGTCAATTGTAATTTCTAANCTTTTACTATCAAATAGCTTAGAAATATTTTTCATTTATTTACAAATATAAATTCATTTTACTAAATGTTGGATACTAATTAACAATTTCAAATTTATTTATAAAGAAAACTCTTTTTTTTAGTTTTTCAGAAGTAATGATATTTTGAACTCCGTAAGTAATAAAATAATTATTGTACCAAAAATTTGTACCCTCAGGATTAGTTTCTGTTTTTATTACTTTATTATTATCAAAACTTTTAATGTCAAAATAATACTCTTGACTTTCTTTACTNTCCTCTTTATAAAATTGAGTTAATGATATCTTCCCTTTATTTACATAAAATGCNATGTAATCTTCATCTCTNAATANATATTTTAGNTATGTCTTTCTCTCAAAAGTTTGGAGTTTATTTATTTTTTTTGAGAAATCATTTNCTAAATCNCCACTCATATTAAAAGATANTATNGTAAAATAATTATGAATATATCCNCCAAACCTTGGNTTTATTTTTCTGTCATATGTTCCACTATATGAGTTNTAGAAAGGTAAGTACTGGTAATTACTAAACCCATCATTATTAAAATCTTCTTTTAGAGATTCAATTGTAAAAAAAATATTATCATTATTTTTTGTCACAGAGTCTATTAAGAAGATCTCACCAATTCTAAATTTATTTTTATTTGATTTTTTAGAAGATACAATTTTATTTAATGACTTTATATCTTTTAACATATGCATTCTGGTATTCAATATGTCCTCATTATTAATTTCATTTATAAGAACAGCAATTGCCTCTTCAGATTTTTTTTTACCTACCAGTGATAATGAGTATTTATTATCTAAAAATTTTGTGTCGATGATAGAATAATCATCTAATTCAATTTCTATTGTACTTTTTAAATGTCCGTTGAGGCTATATACTCTTCTAGAATTATTTTTAAAACCTTTAGAACTATTACCTAGTATTAATGCACTGAATTTAGAAGAGTCAATTTTACTAATTTCAGTTATATCTTTATCGTAATACATAAACTCATAAATATTATTAAGTTGTCTGTTATTCTTATTATAGATACTAATTAGATTTTTTGAATTTTTAGTTTCAGATAGAAATACATAATATGATTCATAATATAAAATTTTTTTGACTTTAAGGCTTAGAGGAAATTCTATTTCGTTATAAATTATTCTTTTATTTTCTGGTTCATATCTAATAATCAAATACTTTTTATCGTTGGAATAATTTTTTTTAAAAAACATATAAAAGCTATTTCCAAATGAATTTATATTTTTTAAGAAATATGATCTATCAAGAAGTATTGTAGTGTCCTGAGTAGATATTAAATTAGTATCAAGTAAATTGATATTCCATTTTAAATCGTTTTCACTTTCATTTTCTCTTAAAAAAAAAAATGTATTCTTTACTTCTAGATAAGTAGTTATTTCTGTTTAAAAAATCTATTTCAAATTCAATTCTCTTTTTTTGATCAACTATACTTTCTAAATTGTTCTGTGATTTTAGTTTAAGAGGATAGTTTAAATTAAAAATTAATGATAATATAACAGTTATGAAAATCTTATTAATTCGACTTTCTTCATTAGGTGATATTGTTCTAACAACACCAGTGCCAAGGCTCTTAAAGAAAAAGTTTCCAAAAAGTGAAGTACATTTCATAACTAAAGCTGAATACTCTGACATCTACAATAATAATAATAATGTAAATAAGGTTATTCATCTACAGAAAAATTTAAAAAAAACAATTAGTATTTTAAGATCTGAAAAATATGATCTTATAATTGATCTTCATAATAATATTAGATCAAATTTCATAAAGCTCTCTTTAGGTGTTAAGAATTTTACATATAATAAACAGTCTTTCAGGAGATGGTTACTAACAAATTTTAAAATTGATATAAAAATCAGACATATATCTGAATCATACATTGATACATTAAATAAATTAGGAATTAATGACGATAATAATGGATTAGATATCTATCTACATGAGAAGGATATGATTGATCTTGATAAACTGCCTCATCAATTCAGAAGTGGCTTTTACGTTTTAGTTCTTGGTGGAAAACATAAAACAAAGAGGTTGCCTGTGAAGAAAAGTATAGAGTTATGTGATAAAATAAATAAACCTATAATTTTAGTTGGTGGTAAAAATGAATATAAGGATTCAGTAAAAATTGAAAATTTTTTTAATTCTGATCTAGACACTAATAATACTATTTCTGATATTTTAAATAAGAAAACATTAATACATAACTTATGTGGCAAACTTTCAATTATGGAATCTGCATGGATTTTAAAGTTAGCAAATGTAGTATATTCAAATGATACAGGTTTTATGCATATAGCTGCTGCATTAAAAAAGAGAGTAGTTTCGATTTTTGGATCAACTCATCCCTCACTAGGCTTTTACCCATACAAAACAAATTTTTATGTCTATCAAAATACCAGATTAAATTGTAGACCATGTACAAAAATTGGATCTTCAGAATGTCCGGCAGGTCATTTTAAGTGTATGAATGAATTAAAATTTGATAATATAATTCTATGAAAAAATTAATTGTTTTAAGACACTCCAAATCTAGTTGGAAGGATCATAGCCTTTTAGATTATGAGAGACCTCTTAATAAGAGAGGAAATACGGATGGTAAAAAAATGTCAAAATTTATAAGAAAATTTATAAGTTCAGTAGATTTATTGATATCTAGTTCCTCTGAAAGAACAAGATTAACTTCTCAGTACTTCCAAAACGAAATTGAATTTAAGAATTCATTTTTTACCAAAAAATTATATCATGCCTCATCTAAAGAAATTATCAAAAATCTATGTGGAATAGAATCAAAAGTAAAATCAGTTTTACTGGTTGGCCACAATCCTGGCCTCACAGAGTTTATAAATAAAACATCAGAAATAAACATCTTTAACTTACCAACTACTGGAATTGTAATTATTAATTACCCTATTACAAGTTGGTCAGAGATAGATATTAAAATTGGTGCTGTAGAACTAATTAAATTCCCGAAAGAGATTTAATTAAAGTATGTATTCACTCAAGTCTTTATTTTCTGTTATTGAATTTAACTTTTCCTCTACCATTTTCTTTGTAATTACTACTTTAGCATTTGCTCCAATTTTTTCAGGAATATCAAAGAGTATTTCATTTAATAATTTACTCATAACTGTATGAAGTCTTCTTGCTCCAATATTTTCAATTTCAGAGTTTATAACAAATGCCTTATTAGATATTTCAATTAATGCGTCATCATTAAAAATTATTTCTACACCTTCAGACATTATAAGAGCTTTATATTGTTTTGTTAAAGAATTTTTTGGTTCAGATAATATCTTTAGGAAGTCATCTTGAGTTAAGTTATCCAACTCAACCCTGATTGGAAATCTTCCTTGAAGTTCTGGAATAAGGTCAGAAGGTTTAGAAAGATGAAATGCTCCAGCAGCTATAAATAAAATATGATCAGTTTTTATTACACCATATTTTGTAGTTACNGAGGTNCCTTCTACAATTGGTAGAAGATCTCTTTGTACACCTTCTCTACTTACATCGGGACCACNTCCTTTACTAGAACTACCACTTATTTTATCTATTTCATCTATAAATATAATTCCTGTATTTTCTGCTTTGTTAATAGCTTCATCTTTCACTTCATCCATATCAATAAGTTTTGATACCTCTAATTCAAGTAATATTTTTTTTGCNTCACCTATGGTCACCTTTCTTTTTTTATTTCTTTTAGGCATCATATTACTTATCATATCNTGAAGATTTATCATTGATGACTCATCCATCATTCCACCACCAATCATNCCAATTCCAGANTTATTAGGNTTTTGGACAGAAATCTCAATTTTTCTATCATCGAGTTCTCCATTTTTNATTTTTTGCTTGAATTTNTCTCTAGTTTTCTCGTTAATTTCTTTATCACTTGTCTTCTCTTTCTTCTCAAGACTTATATTAATATTTGACTGAACTTTATTTACAGGTGGAATTAAAATATCAAGAATTAGATTATTGACNCTATCTTCAGCTCTGAGCTTNACNTCTTCTTTTTTAATTATTTTTACAAGGTTNACAGATTGCTCTACTAAATCTCTTACCATGCTCTCTACATCTCTGCCTACGTAACCAACCTCTGTAAATTTTGATGCCTCTACTTTGGTGAAAGGAGCATCTGATAACTTAGCAAGCCTTCTAGCAATTTCAGTTTTACCCACCCCAGTAGCTCCAATCATTAATATATTATTAGGNATAATTTCATTTTTAATTTCNTCTTTTACATTAAGTCTTCTCCANCTATTTCTTAATGCAATAGCAACATTTCTTTTTGCTTCCTTCTGNCCTATTATATANTTGTCNAGTTCATTGACAATCTCTTGAGGAGTCATNTTTTTTATGTTTTCCATACTCTTNATTTAAAATTTTTTTAAGTTAATACTTAACGATATAGCATTTGTNCTTGATATTGAGTTNATCATTACCCTTGAATAATTAATCATAAATCTACTTAGTAATAACTCAATACCATACGATATACCATTAATTTTAGTTGAGTTGGGTAATTTCATATTATTATTTAATAAATGATTATANCCAAANTGAATACTCAAAAATTTTGANANTATNCCCTCNACNCCCACNGTTATATTATTATTTTCAATACTCTTAACATAATATCTGTATGTAAAAGAAAATTTTAAAGGCATATATTTTGGTTTGAATGTATTACCAATATTAATATTGAACGGAATTATTTCATCATTGAAGAAGCTTAATCCAAAGTTTTTAATTACAAATCCAAAAACTATCTCTTTATGTTTAAATGGAGTAAAGATTGATCCTATGTCTACAAGAATCCCACTTTTTTTTTCTTCAAATAATTTTGAGTAGAAATAATTAATATTTGAACCAATTATGAACTTGTTGATTCTAAAAGATTTAGATAATGAAAGTAGTATTTCTCTAGGGTAGAAGTCTCCATTATAAATTCCTGATTGATCATAGTATTTAAATTTCCCGTGAGAAAAGTATTTTACTCCTACACCATAATTTCCAAAAGATGAAGAGCTATCTGTAAATAGAATACTTGATGAGTTAATATCACTGATGTAATTTAGATAATTAATTGATATGATTTTTTTATTTTGGTAAGAGAAGGCTGGGTT
The DNA here is from genome assembly GCA_002692105.1 of Marinoscillum sp. Lineage (GTDB taxonomy): Bacteria > Bacteroidota > Bacteroidia > Cytophagales > MED-G16 > MED-G16. The sequence continues at coordinate 61,004 of NZKG01000008.1, forward strand.
TGAAAGGAAATAATTATTTCTCTTCTGTGACGTTATATTATTACCTCCAAGAGCACCAATCTTAGAATTTTCAGTAGTTTCAAGAAAATTGATTAAGCTTTTTTGACCAAATACATTTATGTTCAAGATAAATCCAATTACAAAAAAATATTTGGACAGCGACAACTTAAAAATTTAATTTAAATAAAAAGTTTATATATGTCATTAAGTATAACGTATGACATAAGACCTAATAATATTATAACTCCAAATCTTGTAGAATATTCTAAAAATTTTTCAGATGGTTTTCTTCCACTAATTATTTCGTAAAGGATAAAAGTAGCATGACCTCCATCTAATGCAGGGATTGGAAGTAAATTCATAAAGGCAAGAACCATGGAAAGAAGACCAACAATTCTCCAAAAATTTCCCCAGTCCCATGTTGATCCAAATATTTGGGCAATACCAATTGGACCACTCAGGTTTTTTGAGGGATCTATATCACCTGAAAACATTTTACCAAAAGCTTTGATGTTAATAAATACAATTCCAAATGCTCTTTCTGAACCGATTTTAATTGATTCAGTTAAGGAGTAATTTTTCTTACTAAAATTAATTTTTTCATTCATTACTCTAATACCAATTTTTCCATCTTTGGAAATCTCAACAACCTTATTAATATTTTTGTTATCTCTACTTAATGTAAGTTGAACAAGAGAGCTCTTATTTTCTTCTAGAATATTTTTAAGTTCAATAAAATCAATTATGTCTGTATTTTCTACTTTTATTATTTTATCTCCCTTAATGATTCCGGCTTTGTAGGCATTTTCATNAGTAAAAACGCTATCAATATAGAATGGAGTCCTTGCTTTCAAAAAAGAAGAAAGAGCCTCTCTGCTATTCATTTGATTAATAAAATTATTTGGTAGAGTAATTTCAACTAGATTCTGATCTCTTTGAACCTGAAATGATGTATTGTCATTAAAAAACAGGTTAGGATCAAATAAATCAGAATCTCTCTCCCAATCTGTATTATTAATTTTAAGTATTTTATCTCCAGTCTGAAAACCCACTTCTTTTCCTATTTCTAGAGCTAGAATACCATTCTTATTAATCTCATCTTTAGATAAGTANGTGTCTCCATTATTGTATGTCATAGTAGTGAATATTATTAATCCTGTTATAACATTAAAAATAATTCCACCCAACATAACTGTAAGCCTTTGCCATGGTGGTTTTGATCTAAATTCCCAATCCTCAGGCTCCTTATTAAGGTGCTTTGTATCCATTGACTCGTCAATTATTCCAGTTATTTTGACAAATCCACCTAAAGGGATAGACCCCAGTCCATACTCAGTTCCTTTGTATTTAAAACTAAATATTTTTGGAGGAAAGCCTATGTAATATTTTTCAACTCTCATCCCAAATAATTTTGCAGTTAGAAGATGACCAAATTCATGTATACCTACTATTATAGATAATGCAAGAATCATTTGAAGTGCCATTATTAATCCGTCCATCTTAATATTTATTAATTTTTTCTTGAGTATACTCTCTTGTTAATCTATCTGTTTCAATAAGTTGATCTAAATTAGGATTCGCAATATAGGATATTTTGTTTAAAGACTCTTCAATAATATATGTCATGTCTAAAAATTTGATTTTATCTTCAAGAAATGCACTTACAACAACTTCATTTGCCGCATTCAAAATACAAGGAGAATTGCCTTCTTTTTCAGCAGCATCGAATGCTAGTTTTAGATTATTAAAAGTTTTATAGCATGGTTTCTCAAAGTTTAAAGATCCTGAATTTATAAAATCATATCTTTTGTATGAATTATTTAATCTCTCTGGATATCCAAGCGCATATTGAATAGGTAATCTCATATCAGGCTCACCAAGCTGAGCTATTATGGAGCCATCATTAAATTGAACCATTGAATGTATTATAGATTCAGGATGGATAATAACATCAATATCTTTTATGTCAACATCAAATAAAAATTTTGCTTCAATGACTTCTAGTCCCTTATTCATTAGAGAGGAAGAATCAATACTAATTTTCTTTCCCATTTCCCAATTAGGATGATTTAATGCATTTTCCTTATTTACTGATTTTAAAAAATTAAGATCTTTCCCTCTGAAAGGTCCTCCTGAAGCGGTCAATATTATTTTTTCTAAATTACTTTTTTTTTCGCCATTCAAACATTGAAAAATAGCTGAATGTTCAGAATCTACAGGAAGTAATTTTGATTTACTTTTTTTTAATAAATCTAGAATTTGTCTCCCTGCAACAACTAAAGTTTCTTTATTTGCTAATGCAATATCTACATTATTATTAATGGCATTAACTGTAGGTAATAATCCAGATTTACCAACAACAGCGGTAACGACTAAATCAATATCACAATATTTTGAAAAATTATTAAGAGATTCTGTGCCGTGTAAGATCTCAATTTTTGGGTTTTTAATAAGCTTACTTAATTCATCTACCCATGTAACATCATTAATTATTACAACTTTAGGGTTAAATTTATTTGCTTGATTAGCTAATAACTTGAAATTAGAGTTAGCAGTTAATAGTTCAACTTTAAATATATTTTTATTATTGTTAATAACCTCAAGAGTTTGGGTACCTATAGATCCAGTTGATCCTAAAATTGCTATTTTTTTCATTAATTTAAATTCTTAACTTTTTCAATTAATTTAACATCATTTGATAATCTTGGAACCTTATTCTGACCCCCTAGCTTACCTATTGATTTCATAAAATTAATGAATGATTTTTTTTTAGCCTTAGTGATTTTTAATCTTGATAATATTTTATCTTTTCTTAGGTCCCTATAATAGATATTTAAATTTTTCATATTAAGATCTAACTCAATTTCAAAATCTTTAATCCTTGAAGGCGGTGATTTAAACTCTATAAACCACTCATGATGCGATTCTGATTTTTGATTCATAATCCTTGGTCCCACTGTATATTCAACTATTTCTACNTCTTTAAATTTTTCACATGTTTTTTTTAATGATTTTTCAACCTCATCAACTATAACATGCTCTCCAAAAGCTGATACATATTGTTTTGTCCTTCCGGAAACTTTAATTTTCAATGGGTTAGTATTAGTAAATTTAATTGTATCTCCAATGTCATATGACCAAAGTCCAGCATTTGAAGTTATTACCATAGCGTAATTAGTATCTAATTTAATTTCCTCAATAGATATTCTTTTTGGCTTTTCTTTTTTTAATTCATTTAACTCTACAAACTCAAAAAAAATACCAGAATTCACTTGAAGAAGNAGATCGTCAGAATATAAATCATCTTGGTAAGCAAAAAAACCCTCACTTGCAGGAAATGTTTCTAGAGTATCTATTGCTCTTCCAATTGAATTAAAAAGATTTGTTTTGTAAGGTTGAAAATTTACACCTCCGTGACATAAAAGTTCTAAATTTGGAAAAATTTCAGATATCTTCTTTCCTGTCCTCTCAATCATAACATCAAAATACATCTGAATCCATGGAGGGATTCCACCAATAACCCTCAAATCTTGACCTAATGTTTCTTCAACTATATTATTAATTTTTTCTTCCCAACTATCTATTTGATTTGTTTTTGAACTAGGTAAAGATCTGTTTTTGAGAAAAAAAGGCTTATGGTGATTTACTATTCCTGATAATCTCCCGATTTTGATTCCGTTTTCTTCATCTAAATTTGGAGTTCCTGAGAGAAACATNACCTTCCCTAAAAATGGTTTTATTTTTTTTTTCTTTTTGAAGTAATCATAGAGAAGATGTTTAGCTGTATTAATATGGTTTGGTAATGACTCCTTTGTAATAGGGATGAACTTTGTACCAGATGTCGTACCGGATGTCTTAGCTAGATATAGGGGCTTATCTATCCAAGTAACATTTTTTTCACCATTTTTAATTTTTTNTATGTAACCTCTGAACCCTTCATAATCTCTTATTGGAACACTAGATTTAAAATCTTCATAATTATTAATATTTTTGAAATTATGATCTTCTCCAAACTTTGTCTCCCTCGAATTTTCTAACAATTCATTTAATATTTTTTTTTGTTTTATGATTGCCTCTGAATGAGAGAAGCCTGAACTAGAGTATGATTTATCGAATAGACCAATAATATTATTCAAAAACATATGGGTTTATCAATAAAGATGATTTTATTTAATTACCTAAAATAATTAAAATTATTTTAGTAATTAAACTGATATTCTTTTTTTAATTTCCTCTACATTCTTTTTGAAAATACTATCTGTATCAATCATGTCATTGACTGACTGAACAGCATGGATCACAGTACTATGATCTCTTCCTCCAAAATGAAAACCTATAGATTTTAAAGAGTTGTTTGTATAATCTTTGGAGAAGTACATAGCAACTTGTCTAGCTATGACTATTTCTTTTCTTCTAGCCTTATCCTTCATCTCTTCTATACTTATACTAAAGAATTTTGAGACAATTTCCTGAATGTAGCTTATGTTAATTTCTCTATTGGTATCTTTTACAATCTTACCTATAATAGATTTTGCAAGTTCTACATCAATGGGTTTTTTTGTAATTGTTGAATGAGCAAGAAGTGAGATAAGAACTCCCTCGAGTTCTCTTATATTAGTATCAACTTGGACAGCAATGTAGTGGATTACTTCTTCTGGTATTTTAATATTTTCATTCTTGATTTTAGCATTAAGAATATTTAGTCTCGTTTCAAATTCAGGTTTTTCAAGCTCTACCGTTAAACCAGATTTAAATCTACTTATTAATCTCTGTTCGAGCCCATCCATATTTATTGGTGATTTATCAGCAGAGAGGATTATTTGCTTATTGTTTAAGTTTAACTGGTTGAATATGTGGAAAAAAACTTCTTGAGTTTTTTCTTTGCCTTTAAAAAACTGAACATCATCAATTATAAGACAGTCAATATTAACATAAAACTTTGTGAAATCTTTAAGCTTATTCTCTTTTANGGAATCTATAAATTGATTTGCAAATTTTTCAGANGTAACGTAATAAACAGACTTCTGATTATTTTTTGAAACCTTATTACCAATGGATTGTATTAAATGTGTTTTTCCAAGCCCCACTCCTCCGAATACCATGAGAGGGTTAAATGGATTATCACCAGGGTTTTTACATATTCTCTTTCCTGCTGCCCTTGCCACACTGTTACACTTACCTGGAATAAAATTTTTGAATCTATAATTCCTATTTAAATTATCAAATTTAGTAGTATTTTTTTCTTCAATATTTATCTTGTTTGTTGGATGTACACTCTTTGCTTCCTCTTCTATGACATTAGAGACGACATACTCTATCTTAGTTTTTTTACCTAACACTTTCTTAATGGTATTATCTATTAACTCGAGGTAGTGATCTTCGAGCCATTCATAAAAAAATTTAGTGGGAACTTGTAATGAGATTGTTGAAGAAGTAATTTTGAGTAATAATATTGGTTTAAACCAAGTCTGGTACTGCTGATCACTTATTTCCTTTCTGATTAAAGACAAACAATTATCCCAATGCTTGTTGTACATTTATTTGATTTAGTGGTTTATAAAATTTGCTATTTTTAAAATAGGGAGTCAAATATTAATGATTTTTTTTAATTAAAAAAATATTTTTTCAATTGACTTTTTAATAAATAACAACAGGATTGCTTAGGGCATCTTTTATTATTAAAATCTTTGAATAGTACAATAAGTTTTTTTTCTAATTTTATAAGATTAGATTTGATGTTCAATTTTTTATATGTGGTGTTCCGCTTCTATTACTTCTGTTGATAAAATAACTAATCAGACATGGAAATTTGTCATCCAACCAAATGAAANATTTGATTTNATTCCAGGCCAATTTATCCAGCTGAAAGTCCGNGATACTATTAGGAGTTATTCCATAGCATCATATGACCCAAAAAATAATTTTTTTGAACTTTTAATTGTCAAACTTGATGGTGGTNTNATGACAAAACTGTTGTTTGAAGATATTAATGTTGGAGAAAAAATAGAAATTAAAGGACCCATTGGAAGGTTTACTTTACCTGATAATATTGACAGGGATATATTTCTTATATGTACGGGCACAGGGCTAGCACCCTTTAGAAGCTTTCTTCATTTCATCTCTAAAAAAAATATTCCGTCAAAAAAAATTTTTTTAGTTTTTGGTACAAGGACAAGTGGAGACCTATTGTGCCTCGATGAAATATTAGACCTCGAAAATAAATTAGAAAATTTAAAATTTATACCTGTTCTTTCAAGAGAAAAGTGGNATGGTAAAATGGGATATGTTCATTTGCAATATCTTGAGATAATAAAAAACACAAAACTAAATAGTCCAATTTTTTATCTATGTGGATGGAGGGATATGATAAAGGAAGCAAGAACAAATCTCAAGGAGTTAGGATATGATTCTAAAAGTATTAAAGTAGAAATTTACGGGTAGATGCAGAAGATAAAACATGAGTGTGGAATTGCTTTCCTTAGATTGAGAAAACCTGTTCAATATTTTATTGATAAATATAAGTCTCCTAGCTATGCAGTTGGTAAAATGTTTTTAATGATGCATAAGCAAAGGAATAGAGGTCAAGACGGAGCTGGAATTGCATCTTTAAAGTTAGATACAGAACCTGGAAAAAGGTATATAAGTAGATATAGATCAGTCAAGAAAGATTCAATTCAGGACATATTCAATAAGATAAATAAGAAATTTGATAAGGCACTAACTGACCCTAAATACAAATTAGAAGAGGATTGGATTAAAGAGAATGTTCCCTTCACTGGCGAGGTATGGTTAGGGCACCTTAGGTATGGGACGTTTGGTGGTAATTCAATTGAAAATTGTGCACCAACTCTGAGACAAAATAATTGGAAGTCAAAAAATCTAATTTTTGCAGGTAACTTTAATATGACTAACCTAGATGATCTTTTTCAGGTTCTTGTTGAATTAGGTCAGAGTCCAAAAGAAAAATCAGACACAGTTACCATATTAGAAAAAGTTGGACATTTTCTTGACGAGGAAAACAATAAAATATTTAATAGATACCACAAAAAAATAGATAAAAAAGATATATCAGGAAAAATTGAGAGTGAATTAAATTTGGTCAATGTTCTTGAAAGTTCATTTAAAGACTTTGATGGAGGCTATGCCTTAGCTGGATTAGTAGGACATGGTTCATCTTTTGTTGCTAGAGACCCTTCTGGTATAAGGCCATTATTTTATTACGCTAACGATGAGGTAGTAGTTGCTACAAGTGAAAGACCCCCTATTAAAACAGCATTTCAATGTGATTTTTCTGAAATCAAGGAGGTTGAACCTGGTCATGCATTAATAATAGATAAGGATGGAAGTTACTCCATGGAAAAATTTATTGAACCAAGAAAAAAACAATCATGTTCTTTTGAGAGGATTTATTTTTCAAGAGGCAATGACCCTGATATATATAAGGAAAGAAAAAAATTGGGTGAACTTTTATTGCCTCAAGTTTTTAATGCGATTGATAATGATCTTAAAAATACTATCTTTTCATATATTCCTAATACATCAGAGACTTGTTTTTATGGTATGATAGACGGAATTAAAAATCATCTCACATCAAAAAAGAAAGAAATATTTATTGATAAAAAATCTTACGAAGGATCTCCTGAAGATTTAATTTATCTTAAGACAAGAATTGAGAAGTTAGTTAGTAAAGATGTTAAAATGAGAACTTTTATAACCCATGGAGATTCAAGAAATGAGTTGGTATCAAATGTATATGATACTACATACGGAATTGTTAGAAAGAATAAGGATTCAATAGTCATAATTGATGACTCAATAGTAAGAGGTACTACACTTGAAAAAAGTATTTTGACTCTGCTTTCATCTCTAGAAGCTAAGAAAGTAATATTTGTGTCATCTTCACCTCAGATAAGGTACCCAGACTGCTATGGAATAGATATGAGTAAAATGAATCAGTTCGTTGCATTCAGAGGACTTATAAGGTTAATAAAGCTAAACAAGAAAGATAATCTANTGGAAGAAGTTTATCAAAAGTGTAAAAGATCTTTAAAAGAAAATAGTCCCATAAATCATGTTAANGAGTTATATGATTTATTTACTTATGAGGAGATATCCGATTCGGTTTCTGAAATTGTTAAGCCTAAAGGTTTTAATTCTGAGCTTAAGATTATTTATCAAACAATTGAAAATTTAAATAAAGCATGTCCTAATCATTTGGGTGATTGGTATTTTACTGGCAATTATCCTACTTCTGGTGGAAATAGAGTAGCAAACAGATCATTTATGAATTATTGTGANGGGATTAGTGAAAGAGCTTACTAGACGGAAAAGCTTTCTCCACACCCACAAGTCCTAGTTGCATTTGGATTTTTAAATTGGAAACCTTTACCATTCAGTCCGTCACTGAAGTCGAGCTCTGTTCCTAAAACATANAACAGACTTTTTTTATCAACAATTATTTTGGTNCCATTATCTTCAAAAAATTGATCATTTTCAGTTGTCTTATCATCAAATTTTAGATCATATAANAAGCCAGAACANCCTCCACCTTTCACATTAACTCGAACATTGTGGTCCTCTGAATGATTTTCAGATTTTCTNAGCTCATTAAGCTTTTTTGCTGCCTTATCAGTAATTTTAATCATNNTTGTAAAANTAANTATTAATTATAAAAATACAGACTTAATATGGATATATATCAGCTTGGTGAGTTTGGTTTAATTGATGAAATCAAGAAAAAATTTCCCTGTAAGGAAAAGTCTTCTCTTCTGGGTATAGGAGATGACGCTGCAATAATAAATTTTAATAGTAAACTAACGGTTGTCTCATCTGATATGTTAATAGAAGGTATTCATTTTGATCTAAGTTATTTTCCTCTNAAACATTTAGGCTATAAATCTGTNATTGTAAATTTATCTGACATTTATTCAATGAATGCCAACCCATCNCAGATCTTATTAAATATTGCTCTTAGTAGTAAATTTAGATCTGATGCAATTCATGAGTTTTATGAAGGAGTTAAAATTGCATGTGATGAATATAATATAGATTTAGTTGGNGGAGATACTTCATCATCAGTATCAGGTATGACAATTTCATGTACTGCTATTGGNTCAGTNGATAAAAAAAATATAACAAGAAGAGATGGNGCNAAACCAAATGATATAATATGTGTTTCTGGAGACCTTGGAAGGTCATATATTGGTCTTATGATTCTCCAAAGAGAGAAATCAAATTTTATAAAAAATCCTAAAAGTCAACCTGAATTAGAGAATTATAAAGATTTAATTGAAAAACAGTTAAGGCCCAAGGCAAGAAATGATATAATAAAATATTTGTCTGAACATAATGTTATACCAAATTCTATGATAGATGTGTCTGATGGGATTTCCTCTGACTTGGTTCATATAAGTCAATCTTCTAATCTTGGTTTTAAAGTATTTGAAGATAAATTACCCATCTCAAAAGAAGTAAAAAAAATATCAAAGGAGCTTAATATAGATTATATTTCGTCGGCTCTAAATGGAGGTGAAGAGTATGAGATTTTATTTTCTTTAAGTCCTGAAGATTTTAATAAGATAGATAAAAAAGTATCTGATATATCACCTATAGGATTTTTTACTAATAATAAAGATAAAACTATAGTTTGTAGAGATGGGAGAGAGGATGAGTTAAAGTCATACGGGTGGAAGCATTTTAAATAATCACTCTTGTTACATGGGCATTTTTATGTCCAATAAAATAATCTGCATTTTTTTTATCATCAAATACTCCAAATATTGAAGACCCACTACCTGATAAACTAGTATATTTTGCACCTCTATTTTTCAGTGAATCCTTAATACTTTTCAGACTATTAATTTTTTTTAATGCAAATTCTTCGAAGTCATTTCTTATAAATTTTTTCCAATTTTCTATATTTTCATTTTCTAATACTTCCTTTAAATTATAATTAGGATTTTTTGGTATAATTGCTTTATATGCATCANAAGTAGAAATTTTTTCATCTGGGCAANAAATTACAATGTACTTATTNTCAATATCAATAGTAATTTCATCAAAAATATTACCGGTCCCAGTTACATATTTAACCTTATTATTAATAAAAAAGGGACAGTCACTTCCAATTCTTTTTGCCATTTCTAAAAGATTTTTTTTTGAGATTTTTTTTTTCTTTTTTGTATTTAGATACTTNAGTAAGAANGCAGCATCTGACGAACCTCCACCNAGTCCNGATCCTATAGGAATATTTTTATGAAGATGAATGCTATAACTACCTCTNATTTTAATTTCATGTAATACTTTTAAAATTAAATTATCTTNTTCTTTACATGTAATTGGTATACCTGTCTCAATTAAATNTGATGAATTTGACTTTTTAACTTCAATTANATCATNAATTTCTACTGGACAAAAACAAGATTCAATAGCATGAAGTCCAGATTTTAATCTTCTGGTAATATTTAAACCAATATTAATTTTTGCATTTGGGAATAGGAGCATTATTTAACTAAAGTCTTCAATTATATCTTCTGATATTCCCGTTGTTGAAAAACCACCATCATGAAAAAGATTCTGCATCGTAATTTTTTTACTTAGGTCAGAGAATAGAAAAATACAATAATCAGCACATTCATCTGCTGTCGCATTTCCAAGAGGTGACATTTTTTCAGCATAGTTAAAAAATGATTGNAATCCACTTATACCTGAACCAGCTGTTGTAATAGTTGGAGATTGTGAAATTGTATTTACNCTTGATTTATTCAGTTTACCNAGTCTATANCCATAACTTCTTGCTATNGACTCAAGAAGGGATTTNGCTTCTGCCATATCTGAATAGAAAGGAAATGTTCTCTGAGCTGCAACATATGAAAGTGCAACAGATGATGACCAATCATTTAAAACTTCTTTTTTTTCTGCTATTTGTAACATCTTATGNAATGAGATTGCAGATACATCTAATGTTTTATTTAACCATTCATAATTAAGGTCACCNTATTCTTTTTTCTTTCTCACATTTGGAGACATNCCAACCGAGTGTAGGATAAAATCAACTTTTCCACCNAATTCGTTTAATGATTCNTCATATAAATTNTCAATATCCTCAACTGAAGTTAAATCNGCACCTACTATTTTTGAATTACATTTNTCTCCTAANTCATTAATCTTACCCATTCTCATTGCCATTGGAGCATTTGTNAGAGTNAATATTGCACCCTCNTGATGGCACCTTTCCGCAACTTTCCATGCTATTGAGCTTTCATCTAAAGCCCCTGANATTATACCTTTTTTACCTTTTAACATCATGATTTAAAAATTAAATATTCCCTTTAAAGCAAAGTAAGGAATAATTATATAAAGAATGGAGTCTCTTATTAAATAAAATAAAACAATTCCTCCAATTAATTTAAATCCAAACTTTTTAATTGTCAGTTTGAGACCGTGATCATTATAATAAATTATATATTTTTTTAAAAAATTAGGAATTAATTTATTTTTAAGTGTTTTCATTCTAATATTTTATTGAATATATCAATATTTGAAGGTGAGATTTCACTTAATAAATTAAAAGCTTGTCTTCTTTCATTTAAGTTACCCCCCTTAAAAATTTTTGTTAATTCATCAGCTTTTGCGTCGATAAATAAATTTACTATAGCTGAGTTAAAGTTTTTTTTATTTACATCATTTAAAGAATTTATATTATCTATAATGATTGATCTTGATTCTATTGGGTCAAGATAAAGATTATCCATTCCCTTTATATGGTAACTGTATATTGCTTTTCTTACTTTCTCAAATTCTGGATTAAGAAAGTTCTCACATATCCAATATCTATTTTTTCTGGATCCAAACTGATCCCAGCCCTTATAACCAGAATTTTGGGATGTATTTAATATTTTCCATGCCAATTTAAAACTTTCCTCTCCTCCCTTTTCCTCAAATGAATCGTAATCAATTCCTATTATCATATATGCATAAAATGATAATAAAGAAGTTAAGTTATCATTAAAGCCATTTTCTACAAATTCTATGGTTTGAGATGGAAAATATTCAAATATCCATTCTCTATCTCCGTGGTTTAGTAAAATTGTCTCATACGATGAATTATAAATAGGTCTTGATGAAAGAATTTGAACTGTAGCCTCGTATTGGTTTGAGGATGGTTCGTTGGTGATATTAATTATGAAATTACAGTTAATCTTTTCTTGAGTATTAAATTTATCATCTGTCCATATCTGATTATTAAGAAATTGTTCTATACTATTCTCCATCTCTTCGAAGAGGAGTTTTTCAGATGACTGAAGTTTTTCTGTACTAACTAGTACTTTAGAATTTAATTCTTGGGTATATGAATAGAAGGTATTTGAGCATACTAAGAGTAGTAGAATATAAACTCTTATCATATAAATAGAAATTATTTAATTTCTGAATTCTCCTCTTTCTCCTCGCTAGGTTTTCTAAAAAATAACTCATCATCAACAAGCTCCTCGGCAGCTACTGTGGAAGACTTAGGAAGTCTTTCAAAATATCTTGATATTTCAATTTGTTCTCTGTTCTCAAAAACCTCTTCAAGATTATCAACATCTGAAGCAAACTCAGCTAATTTTTCGTTTAACTCTTCTTTTTGAGCCGCGGAAAGCTGTCTAGCTCTTTTACCAATAACTCTGACTGATTTATATATATTTCCAGTCTTAGAAGCTATTTCATCTACGTTTAATTCAGTTATCTTAGATTTAATTTTCATAAATTTTTAATTTTTTTGTGATGCAAAGTTAGTTAATATATTTAAACTTTCAACATACATTCTCTCTGCATCTAACCTATACGAACTATTTGGATATACGTCTACAAAATCTAGATATAAATCCACTAATTCTCTAAACCTTTCCTCCTGTAAATTCTGAAAGCTATTCACAGCTATATTATATTGAGATAAGATCTTTAAATACATACCTTCATCATTGAATTTTGAATCAGGAAAATCTTTATTAAAATTTTCAAAGGCAATAATTGCAGATTTATAATTTCTAGTTTTATAATATTGTTTGGCATTCTCAAAATTTTTGGTTTCTAGTTTAACCTGTAATTCATCAATAATTTTATTTGCATCCTTTGAAAAGTCATTGTATGGGTATTTATTAATAAAATTTTGAATAGCTGTTATTGCTTGAACAGTAGTAGATTGATCTAGGTTTGAGTTTGGTGATGTTTTATAAAGAGAAAATGCATATAGATATTCAGCCTCTATTACTCTCTCACTTCTAGAAAAAAGCTCAATAAATGCCTGAAAATATTTTGCACTTAACTCATACTGTTCAAGGTTATAGAGAGAATATGCAAAGTAAAAGTCAACTATCTCTGATTCTTCACTCCCTTTAACAATTGGTTTGATGTCTTTTAATAAAGTGCTTGCTTTAAAAAACTTATCTTCTTCATAATACTCTAGAGCTGCGTCAAGTTTATCTTTATAACCAGTAGATTTTAAAACTTTTCTGTATTCGCTACAGGAGCAAAATATGAAAATTAAGCTAATTATTACAATTAATGAATTATTTCTCATTGCGCAAATATATCTTTTTTCTTAGATAATAAACCACATCTTCCAATGTTGGTTTTTCATCCTCTCTCCAACTAAAAGATTCAATAAATTTATCATCTTCTGAAATTTCGTGAGGTGGTATCAGCTTAGCTTGAGGTTCTTTATAAAAAATTATATTACTTATTTCATTTTCTTTAAAATTTAGTATTAAATCACTACATANTATATAGTTTAANCCAATCATATTTTCTGAACTTTCNTCTAGTGCATAATAAATAGTTTCTCCATTACCATTAACACTGATAGATTGNATATTATTTTTCTCATCNAATAANGCTTTCATTTGTCTTCCTTTAATTTGATTGAAGTTTTTTAAAGTATCTTCTGATATTATAAATGAATTTTTAACGAGATTCATTTCCTCAATATTATTATNACTTAAAATAAAGCTAATGGTATCGGATGTTATTTGATTTTTACCACTCCACACAACAGGATCATTAAACATTGTGATGGTGGAATCTTCTAAATCAAATTTCATTGAATCTGATTTTCCTGTAAACTCATCTCTGTAAAACTTTACATTATGAAATGCTCTCAAGACGCTAATACTATTCTCATCTCCATAAGCGAGGATAGTATCTGATGTGAGATAAAAAGTATCTTTCTCTACGTGTTTTTTTAGTAATGGCTCATCATAAATTTTTGTTATTTTTTTATTGCTATCATATATTCCGGAATTTCCAAAAATATAATAATCTGAATCTTTAATTTTTAGCTTTATATTATTAGATGCTTCATAAATCATTTTACTTTCATTGTAATTTATCTCATCTGCTTCTAAAATATATTCATTAGTTTCTATTCTGCTAGATGAAAGCTTTGTATTGGAATTAATTTCATTAAATGAGCTACCTAGTGATTTAATTCTAACACTATCATCAGAAATTATCTCAGAAAATCCATATGTTATTGCCTCTTTTGTATCAGTATTATATGTCATAGAATCAGAATACATTATATAATCTTCACCTCTAAATATTACATTTATTGAAAAAGTGGATATGTTTTTATTTCCAAAAAAAACACCATTAATACTTTCTAAGTTATTGGTCTCGTCTTTTAATTTACCTCCATCAAAATAAAGGCCTTTTTTAGTATCAATGTAATAATCTAACTTATTGGTTTTGATTTCTTCATTGTCTTTAATATATACAACATTGCCTCTAAGTTTTGCAATCTTATTATTACCATCATAAGTTAGGATTTCTGAAATAATTGTTGATGAATCTGAATTTATAATTTTAACATTCCCAAATGCTTCCAATATATTTCTTCTATTATAAAAGTTTGCAGAATCACACCTTACCTCAGTATCTCCCTGTCTAAAAACAACATTATATTTAAGTTTTCTAACAGGTTCCTTGTCTACTCTTTTAAATTTCAACTCATCTGCCTCATATCTAATTTTTTCTTTTTTTTGTCCAGCTACTGATAATGGAAATGCGAGTGTCAATAAGAATATTATTTGATATAATTTCATCTTGTAAAAATAGATAGATAATAGTTTTATTATAATGCAATATTCAATTATTAAATTTGTAATATGAAATTGAAGTTAAATGAAATCTCATTTTTAAAATTTTTTAACATCAANAAGATTGATATTAAAAATAAATCTTTCCTGTGCGCTGTTAGTGGGGGTGTGGACTCCATGGTTTTAAATGACTTAATGATTAAGAGTAAATTAAGTTTTAGCGTTGCCTCATGTAACTATAAAATAAGAAAGGAGTCTGATCAAGAGATTGAAATGATTAAATCAACATGTGAAAAAAATAATATTAAGTTTTACTCAAAAGTAATAAAATCCCATACTGAAAATAATGGAAATTCTTTTCAAATGATTGCAAGAGAGGGGAGATATAAGTGGTTTAATAATTTAATGTCTGATAATGGCTATGATTATTTAATAACAGCCCACCATGCAGATGATAACGTAGAAACAATTTTAATTAATTTAACAAGNACAACAGGTTTAAGNGGATTTATTGGAATACCTGAATCAAAAAATAAAATCTTAAGGCCTCTTATTTCTTTTGGCAAAGATGACATATTAAGTTATGCAAAAAATAATAGACTAGATTGGAGTGAAGACTCATCAAACTCAAATGAAATATATTTTCGAAATAAGATAAGAAGAAATGTGATTCCTATTNTAAAAGAGATAAATCCATCACTTAACAATTCAATTTCTTCCTCTCTTAAGAGGTTAAGATTAGTGGGTCAACTCCTTGAGAGCAGCTTATCTGATTTTGAGAGAAATTATGTATCCTATGAGAACGAGTTCATTGTAATTGATAATTCTTTCTCAGATAACATTAATAATAAAATGATACTATTTTATGAGTTTTTAAATAAATATGGTTTCTCATTTTCTCAAATTGAGAAATTTATTCCGCTATTAAAAGAAACAAATAAGAAGTTAATTTCAGAAACACATGAATTAATTACAGACAGAAATTCTTTAATTATAAAGCCAAAGAGCTATAATTTTAAATTAAATATTAGGACAAATAAAGTTGAAGATATTGATGTTGGTAAGTATAAAATTAAGTCTCTTATTTACAAAAAAGGTGAAGTTTCTATAAGCAAGAATAAAGAAAATGCACAGCTGGACTATGATAAAATTAAATTTCCTCTCACTTATAGAAATTATAAATTAGGNGATTCATTTTATCCTCTNGGAATGAAGAAAAAGAAGAAAGTTTCAAGTTATATATCAGATGAAAAAATGAGTTATATCTCTAAGATTAGTCAGATAGTTGTTGAGGATAGTAATAATCAAATAATATGGTTGGTAGGTAAACAGATTAGTGACCGATTCAGGGTTAATTCAAATACAAAAAACATTTTAAATTTTGAAATAATTTAATTTTTTGATGAGGGTTTTATTCATCTTATCTAATTTTGGTTAAAAAAAATATGAAAGTAACAGTTGTTGGAGCTGGAAATGTTGGAGCTACGTGTGCTGACGTCCTTGCTTACAGAGAAGTTTGTAAAGAAGTTGTATTAGTTGATATTAAAGATGGGTTATCTGAGGGTAAATCATTAGATATCTTCCAGAAAGCACCAATTAATTTGTACGACACAAAGACAACAGGTTCTACTAATGATTATTCTCTTACAAGTGATTCAGATGTTGTAGTTATAACCTCTGGTCTACCAAGAAAACCAGGGATGTCCAGAGATGATCTGATAGGTACAAATGCAAAGATTGTTACTTCAGTTACTGAAAATATAATAAAATATTCTCCTGACTGTATAATNATTATAGTATCAAATCCACTTGATGTGATGACATATCAAGCTCATCTTACNTCAAAGTTTCCTAGAGAAAGAATNATGGGTATGGCAGGTATCCTTGACACAGCTAGATTTAGAGCATTTATTTCAGAAGAGTTAGGTGTNTCTACAAAAGANATTCAAGCANTATTACTNGGTGGACATGGTGACACTATGGTTCCANTACCTAGGTATACAACTGTCTCTGGAATTCCTGTCTCAGAGTTAATCGCTGAGGAAAGACTCAATGAAATTATTGAAAGAACCAAATTTGGTGGTGGTGAACTAGTAAAGCTAATGGGTACTTCTGCTTGGTATGCTCCAGGTTCAGCTGCTGCTCAAATGGTTGAGTCAATTGTTAAAGACCAAAAGAGAATTTTCCCAGTTTGTATTAAACTTGATGGAGAATATGGTATTGATGATTGCTACTTAGGGGTCCCTGTAGTTTTAGGTTCTAAGGGTATTGAAAAAGTAATTGAGTTAAATTTAGATTCAGATGAACGTAATCTTCTTGAGGAATCTAGGAAGCATGTCAAAGAAGTAATGTCTGTTCTAGATAATCTCTAATGGATAGTAGTAAAATACTTGAGAGTAATCTCATAAGTAGGGATCTTAGCTGGATAAACTTCAACTATAGAGTACTTGATCAGGTCAAAAACGAAAATAAAAATATTCTTGAGAGGCTAAAGTTCCAGTCAATCGTTTCTTCAAACTTTGATGAATTTTTTGAGATAAGAGTAGGAAGTCTATATAATTATATTGACAACAAAAAAAATAGAATAGATTATTCTGGATTAAGAGAATTACCATTCAGAGATTATTTACTTGAGGAGAGTCAGCTTTTTTTTAAAGATTTCAATAATTATTTTATTAAAAATATTATCCCAGGTATGAATGAAAACTCTATCCATCTGGGAGAAATTGATTCCTTGGATGAGGAAGGTAAAAAGAAAGTAAAAAAATATTTTAAAAAGACAATATTTCCAATGCTAACTCCAATGGTATTTGATAATTTTCATTCATTCCCTATTCTTATGAATAAAGTCTTGATCTATGGGGTTGTTACAAAATCATCTGATGATAGTGATAAGAGAAAGATTTCATTTATTCAAATCCCTGTCAATTTACCAAGGTTTTTTGAATATAAGATTGAAGAGAAAATCATTTTTATTCCTATAGAAAAAATCATTCATAAGTACATAAAAAATTTTTTTAGAAGTGTCTTAATCGAATCAACTTCTTTATTTAGAATTATAAGAAATGGAGATTTTACATTAGAAGAGTCTGAAGATATTGAGTCTAATTTTCTTGAGGAGTTAAAACAGAAGTTAAAAGATAGAAAATTCAGTAGGGTAGTTAGAATTGAAATTGAGGAAGAGAGCGATGAATATCTGAAATCTAGATTAAAAGACTTACTAGAGATTGACGAAAATAATTTATTTAAAGTAAAAAAAGATTCTTTAATTGATCTGACAAGTATCAATCAGATTATAGAATACGAACAGTTTTCAGAACTTCTTCCAACAAGAAAATCACCAATTGATCCATTTGGAATTGATAGAAATATCGATAAAAGTATTTTTGANNTTTTATCTNAAGAAGATATTTTTCTNCATCATCCATATAACTCTTTTGATCCAGTAATTCAATTTTTATTTGAGGCTGCAGAAGANCNAAATGTTTTATCTATAAAGATCACTTTGTACCGAACCGCAAAAAACTCTAGAGTGATTGACGCACTTTTAAAGGCATCCGAAAATGGTAAACATGTCTCAGTATTATTTGAAGCAAAAGCAAGNTTTGATGAAGAAAACAACCTAAAGAATGGGTATAAATTAGAGAAAGCTGGTTGTTATGTTATCTACGGTATAGGAGCATTAAAGACCCACACAAAACTACTANTAGTTGTAAGGAAAGAAGGAAAAAAAGTAAAAAATTATGCTCATTTAGGAACTGGTAATTACAACGAAACAACATCAAAGTTGTATACNGATTTGAGTTTGATGACTTCTAAAAAAAAATATACGAAGGATGCTTTAGAATTTTTTAATGTAATTACAGGTCATTCAATTCCTGACGATTATGAAAATTTAATAACAGCTCCGATCTATATGCGTGACAAAATAATAAAACTTATAGAAAATGAAATTTCAAATAGTAAAAATGGAAAAGAGAGTAAGATATGTATAAAGATTAATTCACTTCAGGACAAGCTTATAATTAATAAATTATATGAGGCGAGTAGTTCTGGTGTGGATATTTGTCTTATAGTGAGAGGTATATGTTGCTTGAGACCTGAAAGATCAAACCTTAGTGAAAATATAAGAGTTATCTCAATTATTGGTGACTATTTAGAACANAGCAGAATATATTATTTTCATAACGCTGGTGACCCAATTATTTATTCTGGTAGCGCTGATGTCATGATTAGAAGTTTTAAAAGAAGGATTGAGTCACTTTTTAAAATCAATGATNATTTTATTAAGAAACAGGCAATTACTATACTAAATCATAATCTTAGAGATAACTGTAATGCATACTTCTTAAAAGAGGATGGTAGCTACGAAAAGATTAAAAACAAAAAGAAACCTTTCAATGTATTTGATGAATTTTATAAGATAGACAAATCTAAAATTGATGATTCTATTATTCTTTAAATAAATTAATTGAGTAAATTCATAATTATGAAAAAATTAAAATTAGGTATGATAGGGGGAGGAGAGGGATCTTTTATTGGAGCAATTCATAGAAATGCCGCACTTCTTGATAACTGTTATGAGCTCACCGCAGGCTCTTTTAGTTCAGATTNTAAAAATTCACANTTAACNGGAAAAAAAATTTACCTTGACAGCAACAGAGTTTATAAAAATTATGATGAAATGCTGGATTATGAATCAAATCTTGAAGAAGAAGATAGAATTGATGTTGTTTCTATAGTAACTCCAAATCACCTTCATTTTGACCCTGCAATTAAATCACTGGATAAAGGAATACCTGTAATTATTGATAAACCTATGACTTTTGATTCAGATCAAGCTAAGAAATTATGTGATAAAGTTAAAGAATCTGGTATACCATTTGCGGTAACTCATACCTACACTGGGTATCCAATGGTTAAAGAAGCTAGAAGTATAATATCAGAAGGTAAAATTGGAAAGATAAGAAAAGTNGCTGTTGAGTACCCTCAAGGTTGGTTAAGTACNATGCTAGAAAAAGGTGATAACAAGCAGGCTTCATGGAGAACAGACCCATCTAAGTCAGGAAAAGCTGGGAGTATGGGAGATATCGGTACTCATGCTGCAAACATGGTTGAGTATGTTACTGGAAAGAAAATTATAAAGTTATTTTCAAAAGTTAATGTCTTTGTTGATGGGAGGATGCTTGAAGATGATGGCAATGTTTTGTTATCTCTTGAAGATAATATAGAAGGCAGCCTGATGACNAGTCAAATAGCTACTGGTGAGGAAAATGATTTAAAAGTTAGGGTTTGGGGTGAGNTAGGTGGAATAGAGTGGAAACATTCAGATCCAAACACTNTAATATTAAAATTTAGTAACTCACCAAATCAGGTACTAAGAGCAGGTGTTGATAATTCATATCTCTCTGATTTTGCTTTGGCACATTGTAGAACTCCATCAGGTCACCCTGAAGGGTTTATTGAAGCATTTGCAAATATTTATAGAAACTTTGCTTATTCNGTTTCAAACTATAGAGATAATAAAAAGAATGACCCAATATACGATTATCCTACTGTTCAGGATGGGTACAGGGGGATGAAATTTATAGATGCAGTTATTGAATCNTCAGAAAAATCTAAGTGGATTAATATATAATTATGAAAACAATAAAAGGACCAGCAATATTTTTAGCTCAATTCATGGATGATAAAGAGCCTTTTAATAATATGGAAAATATATGTAAGTGGGTTTCGGGTTTAGGATATGAAGGAGTTCAGATACCTACCTGGGATTCGAGATGTATAGATTTAGAAAAAGTTGCTGATAGTAAAGATTACGCACAAGAA
Organism: Marinoscillum sp.; assembly: GCA_002692105.1. Classification (GTDB taxonomy): domain Bacteria; phylum Bacteroidota; class Bacteroidia; order Cytophagales; family MED-G16; genus MED-G16. The sequence goes on from NZKG01000008.1 coordinate 81,910, forward strand.
TATAAAGAAAAAATTCAATCTTACGGAGTTGAGATAACAGANTTNAGTACTCACCTNCANGGACAATTAGTTGCAGTAAATCCAGCTTATGATAANATGTTTGATGGTTTTGCTCCAAAAGAAGTTAGGAACAAACCTAAAGANAGGACAGCTTGGGCAAAAAATCAATTAATATTAGCTGCNANAGCATCTAAAAATTTAGGGATAAAAGTTCATGTNACATTTTCTGGAGCNCTNCTATGGCCGTATATGTACCCTTGGCCGCAGAGNCCNAATGGATTAGTTCATACNGGTTTTAANGAACTNTCNAAGAGNTGGGTTCCTATTNTAAATGAATTTGATTCGAATGGAGTAGANTTNTGTTATGAAATTCATCCNGGAGAAGATTTACATGATGGCTTAACATTTGAGAAGTTTCTAGAATATACTAAAAACCATCCAAGGGTTAAGATGCTTTATGATCCAAGTCATTTTATCTTACAGCAGCTAGACTATCTTTCTCACATAGATATCTATCATGAATACATTAAAATGTTTCATGTTAAAGATGCTGAATTTAATTCAACAGGTAAAGCGGGTGTATATGGTGGTTATGCAGATTGGAAGGATAGAGCTGGAAGATTCCGTTCTCTAGGGGACGGTCAGATTGATTTTAAATCTATTTTCTCAAAATTAACAAAATATGGATACGACGGATGGGCAGTTCTAGAGTGGGAGTGTTGTATTAAAAGTAGTGTACAAGGTGCTACTGAAGGAGCAAAATTTATTTCTGATAATATTATCCAAGTTTCGGATAAAGAATTTGATGACTTTGCTGATTCAGGTAGTGACCAGAGTGAGGTAAATAATATACTTGGGTTAGATTAAATTTTTTTCTTAAGTGAAATTAATTTTTCTTTAATTGAAAAAAGTTTATTGACAACGTCTTTTTTATCCTCCTTCATTTCTTCTTTAAGAACTTTTTTTGCTCCATCAATTGTAAATTTTTTATTTTTCAGGAGTGAATGTATAGCTTTTATAGTTTCTATATCCTTATCTGTAAATTTTCTTGAACCTTTAGAGTTTTTCTTTGGGTTTAACTGATCGAATTCANTTTCCCAAAATCTTATTTGAGATGTTGATAAGTCAAGATTGCTGGCTACTTCTCCTATTGTGAAATATTTNTTTTTAATTTCTCTCTCTTTGTAAGGCATATTAATATGTTGACCCTAATGCTTGATTTTCAACAGATGCAATTTTAATTACCTCCTCGTACTGACTTGGAGTGAGGTCGTTAAAGAAGAAATTTATTGGGTTTACTTTCTTTCCATTCTTATGGACTTCATAATGTAGGTGCGGTGCTGTAGACCTACCTGAGTTNCCGCTATATGCAATTAGTTCACCTCTTTTAACTTTTTGACCTCTCTTCACATTAAACTTATCTAAGTGAGCATAAACAGTTCTGTAACCATTTCCGTGGTCTAAGTATATNTGTTTTCCAAAACCCCCAAAAGATGTCTTTACTACCACAGCTTTACCGTCNGCTGTNGCATAAATTGGGGTTCCAATCTTAATTGAAAAATCAAGTCCATAATGCATCCTCTTTACCTTCAAAAATGGATCAATTCTTCTCCCAAAGCCAGACGCAAGTCTTTTTAGATCTTTATTTGATACAGGTTGTATTGCTGGGATGGCAGCTACAAGATCTTCTTTACTGGTCGCCATATCGTAAAGGTCGTCGTAAGATTTAGTTTGTATGTAGAGTTTTCTCTTTAACTCATCAATTTTTGCGTAATTATCTAATAATAAATCTTCTCTCTCAAGGTTACCATCAAGTAGATTTTTATATCTGTTGATACCTCCGATACCAACTTTTCTTATAGAGGANGGAATAGGTTCTGCTTCAAAAATAANTCTGTANACATTGTCATCTCTCTCCTCNANNTTNTCNAGCATNTTGTAAGCAATATTNACNTCNTTATTNAGTATCTCATAATGAGTTTGNAACTCATTATTTTCTTTCTTGAGTTGAATAATTTTAGGTGATTCAAAGTATGTGTCATAGATAGTTACTAGACCCAAACTTGTAAATAAAATTACAGCTATAAATCCTGTGATGTTAAGAAACTGTTCTTTTTTGGTCTTTTTTACCTTTTCGAACTTACACGTTTCAGGGTTGTAATAATATTTCTCTTTTCTCATTATTAGTTGAAAATAGCCTAATTTTATATTTTATATTTGCAAAAATAAAAATATTCGTTGATAAATAACTTAAATGGACACCAAAAAAATAAGACAAATATTTTTTGATTTTTTTCAAGAAAAAGGCCACATGATAGTTGATTCTGCGCCAATTACTGTTCAGGATGACCCAACATTAATGTTNACCAATGCTGGCATGAATCAGTTTAAAGATATTTTTTTAGGAAATATTAAATCAAAAACAAAGAGAGTTGCAAATACTCAAAAATGTTTAAGGGTTAGTGGTAAGCATAATGATTTGGAGGAAGTTGGTGTTGATAAATATCATCACACCATGTTTGAAATGCTTGGAAACTGGTCATTTGGTGACTATTTTAAAGAAGATGCTATTAAATGGGCTTGGGAGATTCTAACAAAAAAATATAATTTAGATGAGTCAAGACTCTACGTAACTATTTTTGGGGGAGATAGCTCTGAGGGGTTATCTAGAGACCTTCAATCATATGATTACTGGAAAGAAATAGTAGATGAGTCAAAGATTATTGATGGTTCAAAGAAAGATAATTTTTGGGAGATGGGTGATACGGGTCCATGTGGTCCCTGTTCTGAAATTCATATTGATTTAAGAAACGCAAAGGAGATTGAAAAAATCCCAACCTATAAACTCATAAATAAAGATCATCCTGAAGTCATTGAGATATGGAATCTTGTTTTTATAGAATTCAATAGAAAAAAAGATGGTTCACTTAATAATTTACCAGAAAAACATGTCGATACTGGTATGGGTTTAGAGAGACTCTCAATGGCTATTGATTCTCTTAAATCAACATATGATACAAATATATTTAAGTCAATAATTACTTCCCTAGAGAATATTTCTGGAAAAAAATATGGCGAAAGAAAAGATATTAATATAGCCTTTAGGGTTATATGTGATCATATAAGAGCAATAGTATTTACTGTATCAGACGGTGCAATTCCATCTAATAATAAGTCTGGATACGTTGTGAGGAGGATACTTAGAAGGGCAGTAAGGTATGGGTATTCAACCCTGAATCTTGATAAACCCTTTCTCAATGAATTATCAGAATCTGTAATAAATGAATATAAAAATATTTTTAAAAATTTAAGTGGACAGAAAAAATTTATAATGGAGGTAATCTTGGAAGAGGAGAAAGCCTTTTTAATTACATTAGAAAAAGGATTAAGAAGGATTAAAGAACATGGTACAACCAAAAATATTGTATCTGGAGAGTTAGTATTTGAGTTATATGATACCTTCGGGTTTCCTATAGATCTTACTGAACTTATTTTTAGAGAGAGAGGAATTGAGATTGATAAAGATAAGTTTAAGGAATTACTTGAACTCCAAAGAAAGAGATCAAGAAATGTACTCAAGTCAGTATCTGAAGACTGGATATATCTAAAAAAAGAGAAGAGAGGAACTTTATTTATAGGTTATGAAAAAAACAAATCCTCATCAGAAATAATTATGTATAGAGAGGTCAAATTAGATGACAAAGTTATGTATGATATAGTATTTGATACTACTCCTTTCTATCCAGAATCTGGGGGTCAAGTAGGAGATGTTGGATATATGATTGACGGAGAAGAAAAAGTAAATATTATAAAAACCTATAAGGAGAATGACTTAATAATTCATGTGTCTGAAAACCTCCCTAAATCAATTGAAAATAAAATTCAACTTAAAATTGATAAAAATAGAAGAGGTTTTATTTCTAAAAACCATTCTGCTACACACCTTCTTCACGCTGCTCTGAGAAATGTCTTGGGTGATCATGTTTCACAAAAAGGCTCACTTGTTAGTGAGAATATTTTAAGGTTTGATTTTTCTCATTTCTCAAAAATAGATAGCGAATCTATTGATAAAATAAGTGATATTGTTAATGATAAAATTGTTGAGAATATAAAGGTTGATATTCAAGATGACGTTAACATAAAAGAAGCAAAAAAACGTGGTGCTACTGCGCTTTTTGGTGAAAAATATGGCGAAAAGGTAAGAGTAGTTTCTATCGATGAAAAATTTTCAATTGAATTGTGTGGAGGTACTCATGTAAAGAATACTTCTGAGATCGGGCATTTTAAGATTCTTTCAGAATCTTCAATATCCTCAGGCGTAAGAAGAATTGAGGCTATAACTTCGATTGAGTCTGATAAATTTTCAAAAAAAGAATCCAGATTGATTAATGATTTAAAACTTCTATTAAAAACAAATAATATACTTGAATCAGTAAGCTCTTTAATTGATAAAAATAGATCTTTAGAGAAAGAAATAATATCTAATAATAACGATAGAAAAAAACATCTTAGGGATAAAGTACTTTCTTTAGTAGAAAAAAAAGATGATGTAAACCTCATTATTCATAATTTTAAAAATGAAAAAATGGACTTAGTTAAGCAGTTAGCCTTTGAACTTGAAAATGAGAAAAAAAATATGATTTTCTTAGGTGTTTTATCAAATTCTAAAAAGCCTATAATACTTTTAATGATATCAAAAAACTTATGTGAAAAAATGAGTCTTGACGCTAACATTATTATAAATAAGTTAGCAACTCACATTAAGGGTTCGGGTGGAGGTCAAAAATTTCTTGCAACAGCTGGTGGGAAAGATATAAATGGAATAGATAATGTTATAAAAGAGGGGAAATCTTTATTTGCTCTACTTCTAAACAATTAGGGTTTTTTAACGTTTTTTATCTAAGCTTAACATTTTATATTAATTATCTTTATCTGATGACCAACTTTTTTTCCAAGTTTATATATCTATTACTTATATTAATTGTTTTTTCTTGTGGAGATAACCCTAGAAATGGTACGAAAAATGTTACCATATCAGTTGATATCATTGGTTCTGGGGATTACAGTGAGGTGAGATTACAAAAAGTAAATTCAGATTACTCTATTGAACTTGTTGAGACTTTAAGTTTTGATGATAAAAGTACGGAATTTAATCTTTTTATCTCTGAGGCTACACTCTACAGACTTGATTTCATGGGTTATACTAGCTTAGATCTTATTGCTTACGATTCAGATATAAATATTAGTGTAGATGATTCTAACTCTCTTTTTGAGTATAAAATCAAAGGTTCTGAGGATACCGATATCCTAAAATCTATTGGTGACAAAATAACTAGTTATAGGTCTGAAATCAGGGACCTTAATATCAAATTTGTTGAAGCTAGTCAGGAACAGGATGGGCAGCTCGTCAATAGCATAAGAGGTGAATTTGATTTTAAAAAAAATCAGTTTGAGTTATCTCTCAAAGATTATCTTTCAAATACAAAAAATTCATTAGCTGTACTTGTAACTGCTGACTATTTAGACTTAGAAGAAAATCTTGATTTTTGGCAGAAAATATATAATAAATACTCTGAAGAGTTTAGCGGTAACTCTTACTTTAAAAACTTTGAAGACAAACTCATAAAAATTAAATCTATCTCTGTTGGAAGCATTGCTCCTGATATTATTCTCAACGACACAAGTGGAGTGCCAGTCTCATTAGCTTCCTTAAGAGGAAAATATGTTTTATTAGATTTCTGGGCAGCTTGGTGTAGGCCATGTAGAGAGGAGAATCCTAACATTGTAGCAAATTACAATAAATATAAATCTGAAGGTTTTGAAGTATATCAAGTTTCTTTAGACAGAAACAAAAGTGATTGGGTCAGAGGGATTACCCAAGATGGGTTGCCTTGGATTAATGTTTCAGATCTAAAATATTACCAATCAGAAGCTGCTGAAATATATGATGTTGACAGGATACCGAGTGCATATCTTCTTGATCCAGATGGAAAAATTATTGCAAAAAATACAGATCTTCGTGGAGAAAACCTTTCTAGGAAGTTAGATGAAATATTTAATTAAAAATTGATTTTAATTCATTTGCATCTTCTGGCTTCATTTTACCAGCAAGTATAAGTCTAAGTTGTCTTCTCCTAAGTGCCCCGTCATATAGTTTCTTTTCTTCTTTTGTTTTTGGTTTGACTTCTATCGATTTTACAGGTTTTCTATCATTATTGAGTGTGACGAAAGTAAAAAAAGCACTATTACTGATTATTGATTTTTGAGACTTACTATTTTGTGAACTTGCCTCAATAAAAATTTCCATAGAAGTATTAAAAACTCTCGTGATGTATGCAGTAATTGTTACTATATCACCCTTGAAAATAGGTGACTTAAAAGTTATGTTGTCTACAGAGGCTGTAACAGATATTTTTTTTGTGTTCTTGTGAGCACATATTGCTGCTGCCATATCCATCCAGTACATTAGTTTACCACCAAAAAGTGTATCTAAATTATTTGTATGATTTGGCAAAACCATTTCGCTTATTGTGATTTTAGTGTCTTTACAATCTTTGATTATATCTTTCATAATTTATTTCTTATAAGCAAATTTAACTTTTATGTTTGCATACTCATATTTAAATATATTAAAATGTTTACAGGTATTATAGAGACTACAGGGGTAATAGATTCTTTAAATTACGATAAAGATAATCTCAATTTGACAGTAATGAGTAGTATAAGTTCTAACTTGAGAGTTGATGAAAGCCTGTCTCACGACGGCGTCTGCCTTACTGTTACACATTTAACTGATAAGTCTCATAATATTACTTTAGTTCCTGAGACTTTAAAGAAAAGTAAGTTCTCTGAGTTAGAAGTAGGTTCAGTGGTAAATCTTGAGAGAAGTCTAAAAGTAAGTGATAGGTTAGATGGACATATAGTACAAGGCCATGTAGATGAAGTCGCTAAGTGTATTAAAATTATTGATAATGAAAATAGTTGGGTGTATACTTTTCAGTCGGATCATTTCTTAAAATACGTCGTTGAGAAGGGAAGTATAACGGTTAATGGCGTTAGTTTAACTTGTTTTGATATTAAAGATAACTTATTTTCAGTAGCAATAATTCCGCATACCTACTCCAAGACAAATTTCAGATTTTTATCAGAAAATGATTTAGTTAATATAGAGTATGATATTTTGGGTAAATATATAGAGAGGCTTAGTAAACATTAGATTTTAAAAGAATTTTGATATCATTCTTTATTTTTGATATTTCTGATTCATCGGTCCCATCATAAACTCCCCTAATCCTTCTCTCACCATCAACTAATAAAAATGTACCACTATGTAGAAAGCCACCCGGTTCATTAGAATCTTCCATAGCTGTTACCATATAACTTTTTTTTGCTATATCATGAATATAACTTATATCCCCAGTAACAAAATGCCATTTGTTAGAGTTCACTCCTAAATTTTTAGAATATTGATTTAATATATCTACTTTATCATATTCAGGATTAATAGTGTGGGACAGAAACTTAATATTTTTATTATCAATAAAGTGGTCATGGATTTTTAATAGATTAGATTTCATTACAGGGCAGATGGTAGGACACGTCGTAAAAAAAAAGTCTGCTATGTAAATATCATTTTGGAATGATTTATTTGTTACAGTATCACCATCTTGATTAATTAATGTGAAATCGCTAACCCTATGATCAAGAGTATCGGATATGACTAATCCATTTATAGTTTTTTGAATAATTTTTTTTCTCCCGAATATAGGAAGTTCTTTATCAGGTTGATAGCATGAGCATAATAAAAGGGAGAGTATAATTATAGATCTAATCAACTTATATATTTTTTTGTAATACGATAAATAATTAATGAAGTTAGAAAACCCACAAATAAGCCAACAACAACATCTCCGAAATAATGAACACCTAAGTATATTCTACTATAACCTATTGCTAGACTCCAAAAAAATAAAAATTTGAATTTTTGTTTGGATACATAATAAAATATCGTGGCCAGTGAGAATGTAGTTGATGAGTGAGAGGATGCAAAACCGTACTTTTTACCACACCCTGAAACAATATCAATCAAACCTAAAAGTTCATCATTATTACAAGGCCTTAATCTCTCAAAAAAAGGTTTCATAATTGAACTCGTAATGAAATCCGAAATAATAACAGCAGAAATACAGATAGTGATTAGCTTAAGGATATTATTTTTATCAAACTTAAATAAGAAATAAATTAGGTATGCATAGAGGGGAATCCAAACATATTTATTACTGAGAAATACCATTAAGTAATCTATGTATTCAAATGAAAACCCATTGATCATTAAAGTAATCTCTTCATCTATTTTGAGTATGTATTCAAACAATATATTTAAATTTAATTTATGCTTTCAAAATCTAAAATTAAAATTGTTAAATCACTTAAGCATAAAAAGAATAGANTAAATTCTAATTTATTTATTGTTGAGGGAGTNAAATGTTTCAATGAAGTCATTAATTCTGAATACAAAATAGAGTTTACCATAATATCTGAGGAAGCTTTTAAAAATTATTATACTGAAAAAAAGCTCAGNAATTTATACATTGTTTCGTCTGATGAAGTAAATAAGTTGAGTAGTCTTCATAATAATTACTCACTAATCTCTGTTGTTAGAAAAAGAAAGCTAGAAAATAAATCAATAGATTATTCAAAACCTATTATTGCACTTGACTCAATAAATGATCCTGGAAACCTTGGGACAATAATAAGGACAGCAGACTGGTTTAATGTAAAAAATATTATATGCTCCAGAAATACTGTTGATGTATATAATTCCAAAGTAATCCAGTCGACAATGGGATCATTTACTAGGGTAAATGTTTTCTATGATGATTTAGAAAATATTATAGANAATAATGATATAAAGGTCTACGGAACATCCANAGATGGGGAAGATATTAAAGAGATAAGAAAGTTAACCAGCGGAATAATTCTATTTGGAAGNGAATCTTATGGGATAAGTGATAAATTAAAGAGATANGTTGATCGCTGGATATCTATAAAAAAAGTAGGTGGTGCAGAATCTCTAAATGTTTCAGTTTCTGCTGGTGTGATACTCCACAAATTGACTTAAGAGTACTCCTCTTTTTTTTTAAACCAAGGGATTTGGAAAACTATCAGATATGATATTACCAATGANGCTATTATGGGAATATAACTTTTTTCGTAATCATTCTGAAGTAGNCCGGACTCATCNATAAATGATTTGACATTGTTTTCTATTAATATTGTTTCTATGTAAACTAACAATGTCCCCAATATGAAAAATAATATTACAAAACTTAATGTTCTATATATTAATCTTAGATAAGTCTTCATATGCGAATTTAATTAATTAAGTAATTATCTCAAAAGTGCATTGCTTTTTGCTTTTTCAGATAATGATTTTCCCAGATACTTATCAATAAGGAAGTGGGCTAAGTATATTGCAGGAGTTATAAGAACAGCCACAGAAAATTTAAATAAGTAATTGTCAGATCCGACATTGAATACCTGGTAAATTGACCATGCTTTGCCATCTGGAGCAAGAAAATAAAATGCTATCAATAAAACTATATAGCTATCAATTAGCTGAGAAATAACTGTTGACCCAGTAGCTCTTAACCATATTAATTTACCCTTTGTTATTTTTTTTATTTTTTGAAATACTATCACATCTAGTAGTTGAGCAACCAAGAAGGCAAAAATTGAACCAATAATTATTCCAATACTCTGCATGAAGATTGTATTATATGCATAATCTATATTAAATAAGTTTCCATCTGGATCAGTTTTATTAATATTTAACCAGTAGGCATTGGGTGAAAGCTTTGTTGATAGATAAATTATGATGAAGGCGTATGATATTAATAGTATTGTGAAATAACTTATTTTTTTGACACCTTTTTGACCAAAATATTCATTTATTATGTCTGTTGTAATAAAAACTACAGGCCAGATTAAAACACCAACTGAGAGGTTAAAGTCCTTTACAAGAGAAATATCAAAGATTTTGGTTCCTAAAATTTCAGCTAGTATCGCATTTGTAATGAAAACACCAGTCAAAAAAATAAATATATTATTTAACTTCTTTTCTTCAACAATATTAAGTTTCTGCATTAACTGAAAATTTTATTGCATACCCTTCTCAATTTCATCTAGATGAATTGAGTCAATCGATTCTTGAAGTGTGGGTATAATTTCCAGAACTGTATCTAGTTTAGATATTTTTAAAATTTTATTTATGTGTTCATTAATATTACATAAAATAAATGAAGCTTGTTTTTCTTGAAATGTTCTATTCCCGACTAACATGGCACTAAGACCTGAAGAATCCATAAACTTGACATTTTTAAGGTCGACAATTATATTCTTTGCTCCCTCAACTTCGTATGTCACTAAATCTGCCTTGAGAGTTGGTGCAACAACAGAGTCTATTTTCTCATCTTTTGGAGTGAGAATGTAGTAAAGATCATTTTTTTCTATTTCATATTTCATAGGGCAATATTAATATTCGATTCAATATCATTCAACATATTTTCTGTATTTCTTTTTATGAACTTCTCTCCAGTTATATTTTCATATAACTCTATGTAACGTTCAGAAATTAAATTTACCCTCTCATCGTTCATTTCTGGCATAACTTGTCCCTCTTTTCCCTGGAATCCATTATCAATTAACCATTCTCGAACAAATTCCTTTGATAACTGTCTTTGATTTTGATTTTGATTTTGTAAGTCTTGATAGGTGTCTTCATAAAAATACCTGGAGGAATCTGGAGTATGTATCTCATCAACTAAGAATATTTTATCATTATTTTTTCCAAATTCATATTTTGTATCTACTAAAATTAAATTTTTAGATTTAGCGTACTTTGTACCTCTGTTAAAGAGTTTTAAAGTATAATCTTCCAGTTTGAGGTAATCTGTCTCGGTAACAATCCCTTCTGATATAATATTTTCTCTTGATATATCCTCATCATGTCCAACTTTTGCTTTTGTCGTAGGAGTTATAATAGGTTCAGGAAATCTATCATGTTCTCTCATTCCTTCAGGCATTATTACTCCGCATATTTCTCTCTTCCCTGAGCGATATAATCTCCAAGCATGACCGGTCAGGTATCCTCTTATTACCATTTCAACAGGGAAGGTTTTACAGCTCTTACCTATGGTTACATTTGGGTCGGGTACATTTTCTATCCAATTGGGAACTATATCTTCTGTCATATTAAGAAATTTCTCAGCTATTTGATTGAGTATTTGACCTTTGTAGGGAATTGGTCTTGGGAGGACTACATCAAATGCGCTTATTCTGTCGGTTACAATCATTACAATCTTATCTTTAAAGTAGTAGACGTCTCTCACTTTACCAGTGTATTTTTTTATGAGAGATTCAAACTTAAAATCTGTATTTTTTATCGCTTGATTCAATGTATTACCAATCAGGTTTATTTTTATCTTTTTTCTTCTTAGAACTTCTTTTTAATTGCTGAATATACTGAAATTCATTATTATTTAGAGCATCAAGTATCATCTCAGCTTTCTTTTTAGACATATTGATTTTTTTAAGTTTTTCCTCTAGGGACTCAGAATCACTTTTTTTGCTGTTTTGTTCATTATCATTATCCTTTGATTCATTATCTTTTTCGTTTTTATCCTTATCATCCTCACCTTTACTATCATTTTTTTTGTTATNNGATTTTTCTTGGTTTTTCTCTTGCTCTTCGTTTTTCTGCTTGTCCTTATTTTTTTCTTGATCTTTTTTCTGATCTTCAATTTTTCTCTTAACAAGTTCGTAGTTGAATTTAGAATCTAAATTATTATTGTCTGATATGATTGATTCTTTATAAAANTCNAGGGCTTCTTCAAGTTTATTTTTANTGTTGTTNATATTTCCTATCTGCTGAAGTGCTATAGATTTTACTTTATTATTATCAGTTATAGTTGTATAATTATAATTTTCCAGTGCTGCAGTAGTGTCACCGTTTAGGAAGTGGGAGTGAGCTAAATTTAAAAATACTTTTTCGTCCGAAACTTCGAATGAATCGATTAGTATTTCGTAGTTAGTAATTGATTTTTCGTATTCTTTATTTTTAAAAAAAAACTCAGCTTCTTTCGTAAGTCTATTTATTTCGTCAATATTATTAACATAAAAAGTAGATATAAGGATTAAATAAATAATCATAAAGNGATAATTTTAGATACAAAGATAAAATCAANAGCAATTAAAATTAAAGCACATAATAAAAAATAAAAATATTTATTGTCTGACACATTGGACATTTTTTCATCAATAACATCTCCCTTAATATTTTTAATATCACTTATCATCTGGCTAATTTCATTTTTATTTTTAGATATTTCATAATATTTACCCCCAGTTTTATCAGCAGTTTCTCTAAGTGAAGATGAATTTAATTTAGTTATAACATCATTCCCTTCTTTATCCTTCTTAAATTTTCCAAAATTATCTTTAATTCTACTTCCTTTCTCAGTACCTATCCCTATGCTGAAAAGTTTCAAAGAATTCTCTTTTATTTTTTCAATTGATTCCTCAGTTTCATCACCAAAGTCTTCTCCATCTGAGAAGAGAATAATTATCTTAGATTTTATATCTTTTTCTTCAGAGCTCTCATCTTGGAGTTTTGATAGTCCTAGTTCTAGAGGTGGACCAAAATCTGTTCCACTGTTTGGAACAAGACCCGTATTGAGAGTTTCAACAAAGAGGTTTAGTGCATTATTATCGTATGTGAGGGGGCACTGTACGAATGCCTCACCTGAAAACATAATTATTCCCAATCTGTCATTATCAAATTCATTTATTATTCTCTTTATCTCAAACTTAACTTTTTCAATTCTTGATGGTTGTATATCATTTGCATTCATTGACTCCGAGAGGTCAACAGCAATCATGATGTCTTTACCAATTACCTCAACTTTTTCTTCTCGAATACCAAATTTTGGACCAATTAGAGATATTATTAATAAAGAAAAAAACAATATTCTTATAAAGAACTTTAAAAATATTCCCTTGAGGTTTACCTCAATTTGTTTGCCTATTCTGTAAATCCTAACCAGATAAACAAAATAAAAAATAAAAAAAATAGATATGAGAGAAAGCTCAAATAATCCTATATCTCCTAAAAAATTCATATTACAAAATTATTAAATAGAATTCTTATAATTAAAATTTAAATGTTGATTTAACCCTTTTTCACAAATAGAAAAGTTAATAAAAGTTTATATGGTATTGCGGAATTTTTATATTTGCGATCAATATTGGAGAGGTGGGTGAGTGGCTTAAACCAGCAGTTTGCTAAACTGTCGTACGTAATTACGCGTACCGGGGGTTCGAATCCCCCTCTCTCCGCTCATTATTTCTCTATTATTTTAACATTTTATTTCTTATACCGTTCTATCGGTTATGTTAAAAATAGCTTTTGACAAAGATTATATATACGAACTGGAGAAGGGTCACAGGTTTCCAATGATAAAGTACGAGCTGATACCTGAACAACTTGTCAGAGAGGGAACTTGCTCACATGATAACTTTTTTAGTCCGAAAATGTTATCAGTTGATCATGCACTTAAGACTCATGATGAGCACTACTATAATAGGCTATGTAATTTAAACCTTACTAAGAAAGAGGAGAGGCCTATTGGATTTCCCATGAGTATGGAGCTTGTAAATAGAGAAAAAAAAATAGCTAGAGGAACAGTTGACTGCTGTAATTTTTCATTAAAATATGGTGTTTCTATGAACATAGCAGGGGGGACTCATCACGCATTTTACGATAGAGGAGAAGCTTTTTGTATGCTTAACGATCAGGCCATCGCAGCGAATGTATTATTAGCAAACGAGGAAACTATTAAAAAAATTTTAATAGTAGACCTTGATGTCCACCAAGGAAATGGTACGGCATCAATTTTTAATAACTCGATAGATGTGTTTACTCTTTCTTTTCACGGAAAGAATAATTATCCATTTAGAAAAGAGAAAAGTGATTTTGACTTAGAGTTGGATGATAATACAAATGATGACTTTTATCTTCAAAAACTTAGAAAACACCTCCCAGAAGTAATTGAAAAATTTGAACCAAATTTTATTTTTTATCTTTCTGGGGTAGATGTACTTTCTAATGATAAGCTTGGTAAGCTTGGTCTCTCATTGGAGGGTTGTAAGGAAAGAGACAGATATGTTTTAGAACTCTGCAAAAAAAATAAAATTCCTCTCCAGATAAGTATGGGAGGTGGTTACTCTTCTAATCTTAAAGATATTATTGAGGCACATTCCAATACATTTAGATTGGCACAAGAGATTTATTTTTAGTTAAATTTAAATAATCAGTCTTTTTTTTTATTAAATTAATTTTTTACATTGATATCTTTAACAAAAATTTAAATAATGAGAAACTTTTTTATAATATTAATATCTACGGTTATATTTTCATGTGGTGGTCCACAGGGCATTGTTGTAACTGAAGAAGATAAAGCAACATTTGAAAAAAATTATAAAGCTTTTGAGAAACATCACCTAGGTGGTATAATAAATAATGACATAGACCTATTTTTAGAGTTATATTCTGATACTATGAAATGGAGTGGTCCAAATAATTATGATGGATCATATCAAACAAAAGATGACCTAGCCGAAGCCGCAAAAGTATTTTTGAGCTCTTTTAAGGATTTTTCTTTTGATCCAGGAGGTGTTGGACCTGAAAATACTGGGGCTTACTGGGGTGGATCTTTGTATTCAGATAAGGGAGAGCAAACTACTGACCCTAGCGGAGTTAGAATTTATGGAATATGGAGTGCGACAGATATTGAAACTGGTGCACCAATAAAATTAAAATTTTATGTTATTCAACAATTTAATGAAGTGGGTAAGGTTGTGATGCTTAATGAGTGGTTTGATGTATCCTCTACTGAGAATCAGATTAAAGCTTATCTAGAAAGCATTTAAATACTAATCATATTAATAAAAAAAGCCCCATATAATGGGGCTTTTTCATTTAATCAACTTTAAAATTATTGAGCTACAATATACTTTAAGTTTTGAAAGGTAAAGTCGTGAACACTTTTTGTCTCTCCTCTATCTTTAAAGAACTTTTGCATTGCAGCTGGGTATTTTGTTTCCATGTCGTTAAATAACTGTAAATGATCATCAAGATCTTTTCCAGAAACTAGGACCCAGTGAGTAGCACCGTTAGGTTGATTTATATCGTAGGTTCCAAATCCATTAAATCTGCCTCCAAATACTTGAGGAACTGACTCAACTAACTCTTTGTGTGCCTTCTGGAATGCTGCAGGATCAGCTGGCGTAATATCCCATATGTGAACAAACGGAGTTTCTTCCATATCTCCTTCAACCCAGTTAATCATTCTTCCAGAGTATGACATGCCCCATTCCTCTACGTATCCTCGAAGCTGACTCCTGAAGTTTGACTGCTCGTAGTCTGCCAATTCTCCATCAACCATTCCCCTGTTTCCCAATTCCCATAACCAAACAATTCTGTGCGTCATTCCTTCTGGTCTCCCATGTCTTAACCTCTCTAAAACAACTCCACCAGATTTCATCTTATTTTCAGAATAATATGTCTCTAACAAGTCTCCTATTTGACTCTCAGAGTTTTCTTCAGCATGGACGTAAACTACATTATAAGCCATCTGCTGAGCGATAATATCAGTACTAAAAATGATAAGTACAATTAATAATAATTTTCTCATGTTTAATTTCTTTAGTTTAAAATCTTGGTGAATCTACATAATATTTTTCTCTTAATGAATTAATAGTAAATTCACTTATTTATATCATATAAATTAAAAATTCTTAAATAACAGGTGTTTACAATTTAAAAATTTGAATTATTTGATAACTTTTATTAAATAGTTGGTTTTTTTATTTCGTTATTGCGTAATAATATTTGTAAATGAATATTGCTATAATTGGTTCTGGAATAGGTGGTTTATCTTCCGCTATACGTTTGGTTAAGAAAGGCCACTCTGTTGATATTTTTGAAAGAAATGATACATATGGTGGAAAACTAGGTCACTTAAAATTAAATAAATTTAGTTTTGATACTGGCCCCTCCCTTCTAACAATGCCTCATCTGATCGATGAGTTATTTCAGATGCACAATGAAAACCCAAGAGACTACTATAATTATAAAAAGAAGGATATTCACTGTAAGTATTTTTGGGATGATAAGACTAAATTTACTGCTTACTCCGATAAAGATAAATACATAGACGAAGCCTCAAGTAAATTTTCTTTTGGAAAAGACTCCCTAATAAAATATTTCTCAAGATCTAAAAAAAAGTATGATCTAATAAATCAACTTTTTTTATATAAGCCAATTAATAAGATATCGACATATTTAAATTTTGACACTCTCAAGGCCCTTCTCAACTTAAAATTATTTCAATTATTTTCATCTCTAGACCAAGTAAATAAGAATGATGTAGGAAACAGTTATATGGTGCAAGTTTTAAACAGGTACGCAACCTATAATGGCTCTTCTCCCTACCTAACTCCAGGTATAATGACTATTATTCAACACTTGGAAAATCACTTTGGNACCCACGTTTGCGATGGCGGAATGAGGCAAATTCCTGCTTCAATGTATGACTTGTGTTGTAAAATAGGAGTTAAATTTCATTTTAATAAAGGCGTTGAGAGCATTGTTGTTAAAGATAAAAAGGCTACAGGCATAATGTTAAAAAATAAGTTTTTAAAATTTGATAGGGTCATATCAAACGTTGATGTAAATATTACTTATAAGAAGTTGCTAAATGATAAAACATATTTACCTAATAAAAATAATATGTCAAGCTCAGCCTTAATATTTTTCTGGGGAATAAATAGGGAATTTAAGGATCTTGATCTTCATAATATTCTTTTTTCGAATGACTATAAGGAAGAATTTAAAAATATTTTTGATAGGAATGACTTATCATCAGACCCTACAATTTATATTAATATCACATCGAAAGATATTAAAAATGTGTCTCCTAAAGGTTGTGAGAACTGGTTTGTTATGATAAATTCACCTAAGGATATCGGCCAAGATTGGGATAAATTAAAAACTACTTTGAGGGAAAATATAATAGAAAAAATTAACAGAAATTTAGGTGTTAATATACAAGATCATATAGTTGAGGAAAGAGTATTTACCCCCAAAGACATCTCTGTAAATACTAACTCCTATCTAGGTTCCTTATATGGTGAGTCTTCTAACGGCATTTTCTCACCATTAAAAAGACATCAAAACTTTTCAAGAAGTATTAAAAACCTATACTTCTGTGGAGGAACTGTTCATCCTGGTGGTGGAATACCATTATGTATAATGTCATCTAAAATTGTATCTGATCTCATTGAAAAATCTAACTAAAATATTACTTATTTTAATCTGGGTAAACCAGTTATTTGGTCTCTTTGGTATATTATATATCGATTTTGACCTCTTCCTATCTTTATCTCCTATATCGTTAGTTACCACATTTTTAGTTGTTATATACTCAAATATTGAATTCACTTATAAGTCTTACGGGCTTGTTTTTATAATAATAATTGTAAGTATGGTCAGTGAGATAATCGGTGTAAATTCTGGACTACTATTTGGGTCATATTATTATGGTGAAAACTTAGGTATCTCAGTTTTTGGAGTTCCTTTAGTCATTGGATTAAACTGGGTTGTCTTAACTATCTCGTGTGGTAACGTATCTTATTACATCTTTTCAAAAAATAAGATTTTCTCTATTCTCTTAGGTTCTTTTCTCATGCTGTTCCTTGATGTTATTATGGAACAAGTATCTGGTGATATAGACTTTTGGTATTTTAATGATGATAATTTAATATATAACTATGTATGTTGGTTCTTATTGGGTCTACTCAATCAATATATTTATCAGAATTTTCTTAATAAGAAATGCATTATTCTATCAATAAATATTTACATTTCGTTTATTATATTTTTCTTAGTGTTAAATTTTAATGAATATGTCTGAATTGTCTCTGTTATTTCAAGTAATCGTATCTGTATCAGTTTTTATTGTCTGGACCTTCAGGTATGATAATGTTGAGAAAGAATTTAATGATTTTGGGTATCCAACTCTACTTAGGAATATTGTTGGTGCTCTTAAGATATCTTCTTCAACTTTGTTGATTGCAGGAATATGGTACACGGACTTGATCATATTTGGATCTGTCTCAATGGCTTTTTTTATGTTATGTGCCCAGGTCTCACATTTTAAAGTAAAAAATCCTGTTGTCAAGTTTCTGCCTTCTCTAATTTTTCTACTAATGTCCTTGTATATATCCGCTTATAATTGTGGTTATATTTCATAGATGGAATTAAATCTTGTCATCATTTTTACTGCTGTTTCCTTTATTATATATGGATATAGTTCATTTATTTCAAGAAGGATGAAATCAGAGTTTAAAAGATGGGGATATAGTAATCAAAGAAAAACAGTTGGTTTTCTTCAGATATTAGGGGGAATAGGTTTTCTATTAGGTCTTAAAATTAATTTATTACTGGTCTTGACTTCTTTCTGTTTTATAATAATGATGACTTCTGCAATTCTTATTCGAATCAAAATAAAAGATAATATAACAGATATATTACCAGCAATAACATATTTATTTTTAAGTATTTTGATATTCTATAACTCGATCATAATATTATAATTTCACCTTACCATAGAGAATATTTCAGATCCCGTATCATTTGATAATTATTAAGAAAAATAGGGAATTTGATTTGTAAAAAAGGGGGTTGTAATCATATCAACCCCCTTTATTAATATTTACTTAATTTGATTTAAAACCCTCCGTATTGTTTGAGGATTCTTAAGCTATAGTTTGTAAGATCTTCTGCTTTTCCTCTATTCTTAAAATATTCAGCATGACCTTTTGCATTATTTTCTTCAATAAATACTTTCCATAACATCATAGATTCTAAACTTTCAGCACCGAAAGCAGCCCAATGAGTAGCGCCACCAGGTGCTCCGACATCATATGAACCTAATAACATCGCATTACCATCATAGTCCCATACTTCTTTCATTGCTTGAGAGTGTGCAGCTATAAATTTTTCTGGTTCGTAAATTTTTCCCTCATATAACTGAAAATAACCCTTACTAAACGGATCTACTCCATTTGAAAGCATAATTCTTCCAGTATAGCTAGGGCCATATTTTTCTATGAACTTAAGTCTATTATTACCGAATTGCTCCCAGTCTTGACTAGTTTTTTGTCCATCTGCAACTCCAGAATTACCCAGTTCACCAAATGTTACAACTCTGTGTGTTCCAGAAACATCACCTCTTTGCATTCTTTCTATAAACACCCCCCCTGACTTAAATTCTACTCCATCGTAAAAAGAATCAAAAACGTCAGCAAGTGCAGATTCCATTCCAGGCTTGACATCAAAGTAATAAACAGTAAATGTATTTGTTTGTGATATAGCTGTATTAATAAATAAGCTAAACAATAAAAATGTAAATAGTTTTTTCATAATCGTTGATTTATATATTTTATAATTTCTCTTTTCTAAACTACAACTTTTCCTTTTGAATTCATAACCTCTCTTAAAATAGACTGTCTATCAGTTTAAATTATACAGAGAGATTTAGTTTAATAGAAAAGATTAATAACCCAACCATTCCAAAAACAAGTAAAATTACTATTAGTCTATATGATTTCTTCATTTATTCTTTTTCCAATATTCTTCCCAAGATAAGGGTGGTTTCTCAAATTTAATTAAAGCAATTGAAGCTCCTACTATCATATAAAATATAAAGTCATTATCCCACCTTAGAGAATCAAAAGATCCTTCTATAAAAAATTGAATTACAAACAGTAATAGAAGCATTGCTAATCCTCCAAAAATTGAAATTAATAAATTTCTTAAGGTTAATCCTGTTCTTAAAAATTTTAATAGTAGAAATAGTTTTTTCATTTATTCTTTTTTACCAATTCTTATAAAAGACGTATCCATTCTTATAGATATTGACTACGAAATTAATTATCACAATGGTGATTATAAGCAGTATAATAAATACTAACATTTGTACACCCCACCTTTTCAAAGGTTTATTTTCTTTCCCTGCTAACCATTTTTTTCTTATATCATATCCATTATAGATTGCGAAAAAAAAAGTTAAAATAATTATGTTCCAGTTCCAATAATTAAGTTCCATTACCTAAACTACAAATTCTCCTGTAGAATTCATAGACTCTTACCAAAGGGGATTGTT
>NZKG01000031.1 GCA_002692105.1 Marinoscillum sp.
AAGCTCTAGATTGGATTCTACAACATCAAAAAAAGGTCCAATAATTGCTAGAGGGCCAGTTATTACAATCAAAGTTGTTGTAAGGTAGCTCTCAACAAATTTTGTTTTGTCACCCTCACCTTTTTCAAATCTTAAATAAATTTTGTCTCCAAATATTTTAATTCTGTCTTCAATTTTCAAGTAACTGCCAATAATTGCTCCAACTAATACTGCAAATAATGTGAATATAAAATCTGGACTCTTCAATGATTCTCTTAATCCTAGGGCTAAAACTAGGAGGCCAAGAGGAAGAAGGTTTTCTTCAAAGTTCTTTAACTCTTTTTTAAAAATTATTCTTGCGAGAACACCAGATATTATTACACCAAAGCCATTAATTAATGTACCTATTCCAGGAATCATTCTTTATCAAAATCATTATGGCTTTTGCTTGGTGTTGGCCCTTCTTGACCTTGATATTTGCTGCCATAACTTTTATCTCCATACATTGATACTGATGGTGAATTTAAATAGTAAAAGGATATTTGTCCAATTTTCATTTCTGGATAGATTTTAATTGGTAAATTTGCAACATTTGAAAGCTCCAAAGTCAAATAACCAGAAAATCCTGGGTCAACAAAACCTGCTGTTGAGTGAATCAATAAACCAATACGTCCTAGAGAGGATTTACCTTCAAGTCTTGCAACAATTTTGTTTGATAACGTAACTTTTTCGTATGTAGTTCCCAAAACAAATTCACCAGGATGAAGAACAAAAGGTTCTTCTATTGTTGCCTCAACAAGAGTAGTCAAATCTTCTTGTGGTGATTTTGGATCAATATGGCTATATTTGTGATTTTCAAAAACTCTAAATTCTTCTCCAACCCTTAAGTCAACACTCGAAGGTTGAATATAACTCTCATCTAAAGGACTAATCTCTATTAATTTTTCTTCTAAAGCTTTATTTATATCATTATCTGAAAGCATGATTCCTCTTGTTTAAAGAATACACTAATCTAAAAATTTTTGTTTTTAGTTATTTATCAATGAGACAATTGTCCAAACCGTAATAATAAAACCTACAATTCCCAAAAAAATTGTTCTTGATTTATAAAAGTTTTCTTTATTTTTATTTCTATTGATAAAAGCAAGAAAACTTCCAACAAACATAGCTGAACCCAGTCCTAACAATAAAAGTCTTATGGTTAAATCAAGAGCAAATGGGTCATTCATGACATTATTGTTATCATAATAAAATAATGGATACAAGAAAAATAATTAATATTTTTAATCAGTTTGATATTTCATCAACTACAGATGAAAGCAAATATAAAATTTCAAAATTAGAAAGTATTACAAACGTAAACCATAAAGTTGAGGTCGATAATAAAAAGTATGTAATCAGAATACCTGGAGAAAATCCTGATTTAATTAATAGATCATCTGAGGGATTTAACGAAGATTTAGTTAAAAATATTGGAATAACTTTACCAATAATTTTTTTTGAAAAAGATACAGGAATAAAGATCTCAGAATTTTTTGAAGATTTGTATACCTTTACACCAACAGATTTAAAAAATAAGAAATTTAGAGATGATGCTTTAGATCTTTTAAACCGTCTTCACGATTCAAATTTAACATTTCAAGAAAACTTTTCACCATTCAATGTTTTTAAACAACTAGCTAAAAACAATGAAAAAGTTGAAAATGAATCAAAAGCAATAGGTAAAGAAATAATAAATAGACTTATTGAAATTGGGCTTGAAAGTAAGCCCTGCCATCAAGATTTATATCATGCAAATTTCGTTTACATGAAAGAAAAGGCTTATTTAATTGATTGGGAATACTCTTCACAAGGAGATCCAATTTTTGACTATGCAGATTTAATATGGCAAAACGAACTAGAAGACGACGAAGATTCAATCAACGATATTTATAAAAGAATCGGCATAAAAGACGAAAAAATAAAAGTTAAATTTGAGTTATTTCAAGTTCTTTCGATGATAACTTGGGGATTTTGGGCAAAAAGAAAGTTTCCACAAAGGAAAAAAGGAGAAGAAGTTCTTCTTTTAGCTATAAAAAGGTATGAAAATAATTTTTCATAAAAGCTATTCATTTATTAACGTACATAGGTTAGAATTTCGCAGTTAGGAAAAAAGGAAAAATTTTTATTTATGGGATCTTTGATTAAGAAAAGACGTAAAAAAATGTCTAAACATAAGTACAGAAAACGTCGTAAATCAAATAGACATAAAAAGAAGTCTGCTTAAAAATCTCCACCTTCGTTATTAAGAAAATCTTCTATTTGCTCAACAAGATTATCTTCTGAGAAGCTGTCTTCAATATTTACTTCAGCCTCTTCTAACTTCGAAACATATTCTGCAAGATCTTGAGAGTTTTCCATTGCTTTACTTATTTTTGTTTCAAACTGTTGACCTTCAGATTGTATTCCTGAGTCATCAATATCGATTTTTAATATTTCTGATGTTTTATTTAATAACGCTCCTATTCCTTTTGGATAAGCGCCAGAGCTAAGATAATGAGGGACAGCAGCCCAAAGTCCAGAAGTTTCTATACCATTTTTTCTTAAGTCATGGCCAACTACACTTGTAATGCCTGTTGGTCCAGAATAGTTTGTTGGAAGTACATTAAATCTAGAGTGAAACGTAGGATCATCACTTACACCAAAAATTGGAACGGGCAACGTATGTGCTACTTGACCAAAAAATGCGCCTAAAGTGACTGCTTTTTTTACTCCAAGATCCATTAATGTGTTTGAAATATTTTCCGAATATTTTTTCCATTTCATAGACGGCTCTTCTCCAAAGACCATTATGATTTCTCTTTTTAATTTATAATCTTCAATGGAATAAAACGATGTTTGAGGCCAATGGAAATTACGCTCTCCAATAGCTTTTACTTCAACTACAGGCCTTCTCATTTGATAGTTGTAAAAACCTTCAGAGTTTAACTCTGCGAATGGGTCAACATCATAGTTACCACATATGTTTTCTATACAACCACTAGCTGTGTTGCCTGCGTCGCTCCATCCTTCAAAAGCTAAGATAGCTACAGGTTCAGATAAAAGGGGTTTTCTATACCAAACAACGTCTTCCATATTGAAAGATTAATATTTAAAATAATTTATCTTAAAGTTTTCTTGATGAATTAATTACAACGGACAAACTTGAAAGTGCCATAGCTAATGCTGCCATACTTGGCACAATATTTCCTGTAACTGCAATAGGAATCATAATTATGTTGTAAATAAAAGCTAAAAACAAATTCTCAGCAATTCTTCTATTTGAATTTTTTGAAATCTCAAATATTGAGTTTAACTTTTCAAAGCCTCCTTTAAAAATAATTATGTCACTAACACTTTGTGCAATTTGTGTGCTCTGAGCAAATGTCAAACTTACATTAGCTTGCTCAAGCGCAGGCGAGTCATTAATTCCATCACCTATAAATCCAACAGTTTTATTTTTCTGTTTGTTCTTTATATATTCTAATTTTTCTTCTGGTGACTTGTTTCCAAGAGCAACATCTATTTGTAAGTCCTCCCCAATCTTTTTAACTTTCTCGGGCTTATCTCCAGATAGAATTTCAATTTCATACTCATTTGAAAGATTTTGAATAACGTCTTTATTTAAAGTCTTATCTTCAACCAAGCTAATTTGATACTCCTTATCGTCAATCTGTAAAATCAAATCACTGTCTAAATCGTTATTTGATTTTTCAACTTTTACATTCTTATTGTCTATAATTCCGGTCACGCCTTTCCCAGGAATTTCATTAAATTCATTAACTGGTGAGAGTTTTAAGTTTTTTATTTCTGATTCCAAAAGGATACTTTTAGCAATAGGGTGGTTTGATTTCTGTTCTACAGAAGCAAGTATCCTTATAATTTCATCATCTTTAACGAGGTTATTTTCATTTGTAATTTTATCTATTTTAAAAATACCAGACGTTAATGTTCCAGTCTTATCAAATATTAGAGTGTCAAGCTTGGTAAATTTTTGAAGATAGTCAAAATTTTTAAAAATAAATCCATTTCTATTTGAAATAGACGCAGTACGAAATAATACAATCGGAGTTGCAAGACCAAGGGCACAGGGACATGCAATTACTAAGATTGCAATNGTTGAGCTTATCGTNTCTGAAAAATTATTTCCAAGAATAAAAAATTTGNTCAAAAAATTTATAAAACTTAAAAGCAAGATTGAAGGTACAAAAATATTTGTTATCTTATTTACGAGTTCTTGAACATCAGGCTTGGTAGTTTGTGCTTTTAAAATTAATTTTTCTATGTAATTTATTGTTGTTTCACCATCTTTTTTTGTTACTTTAACTTCAATATCATTTCCAAGATTGATAGAACCTGATATAACCGTATCTCCTTGTTTTTTTAAAATTGGTTCTGCTTCCCCGGAAATAATACTTTCATCAACTTCAGANTGACCATAATNAATCTCACCATCTAGAGGAATAATTTCTCCCTTCTTAACAATGATTANCTGATNTATAGATATTTCGGNGATAGGTATACGGATGATTTTTTCNTCATCATAAACANTCACGTCTTTTGGAATGCTTCCAATAATTGAATCAGATA
Source organism: Marinoscillum sp. (assembly GCA_002692105.1). Lineage (GTDB taxonomy): Bacteria > Bacteroidota > Bacteroidia > Cytophagales > MED-G16 > MED-G16. The sequence continues at coordinate 4,588 of NZKG01000031.1, forward strand.
TAGAAATCGAAGACTTTATAGAAATATCTTCTATTGTTTTTCCTATAAGTATAAAGCTTATAATGAAACCACCAGTCTCNAGATACATGAGTTCTCCATTATTAGGTATTACACCAATAACAAAAGATGATAAGCTCCCAATAGAGATTAATGTATCCATATTAAAATTAAAATTCCTAATGCTTTTTAATGCTGATAAGTGAAATNTCCTTCCAAAAATAAAAATTATTATTGAACTGATTCCTANTGCTATCAAATCTTGATTAGCTTCAATGAGNGGGTTGAGAGCAAGAGTTGATAGAAGTGAAATTATTGGAACAAAAAATTTTTTATAATTTTTAATATCTTCAACTTGTATCTCTTCTTGAGCTGAGTATCCAACTGATCTTATTTTTTCAATATAATTTTCAGAATTTACATCTTCAGTATTTAATTCGATTACAGCTTTTTTTAAGGGAAAGTTAACAACAACGTCTTCAACAGATTCTTCTTTATCTAAAACTCTTTCAATCCTTGCGGCACAAGCTGCGCAGGTCATTCCTTCAACAGATAGAATAAGTGTTTTTGTATCAGCTGACAACGGTATANCCTTGTTCATCAAGGAGTGACTTAACAAGATCTAAATCAATTTTTTCTGAAGATTTTAATGTAACNTCTTTAGTTTCTATATTTACTTCAACCAATTCAATATCATCAACAGTTNATAGAGTGTTGACAATTGTATTTTTGCAATGATCACAACTTATTTCAGGAACAACAAAATTNATAGTCATAAAANTATGATAATTGTAAAAGATTTATATTGTGAAATTGATTTTNTAATTAAGCAGTTTCTTGAAGAATTCTTCCTCTAACTCTTGGATATTTAACAGGAGCATGGTTAAAGCAGTGCTCTCTTTTGTTATATATACTCAATTGAGTTTTACAAGATTCTTCTTTGCAAGTCCTACCTTGGTCAAAACTCTTAGAAGGTCTTATACCACCTTTAATTTGACTTGCTTTTAATCCATCAGTCATTTAATTCNCCACTTTGTGAATATATTCACAAGGTTAACAAAATATTGCAAAGCATGCAAGTTTTTANAAACCTTTTTATACAGATACGTATAGTAACATTCAATTATGAAAATCAAACTAGAATTTTGTATAGTTTGAAACTATACNCCCCGTGCAGTTAGTACGGTTGAAGACATACTTGAAAAATATGGAAANCAAATAACGTCAATCGACTTGATACCTGGAAGTGGTGGAGTNTTTGAGCTTTATNTAGANAATANATTAATTTATTCNAAGCTTGAGACAGGTCGACATACAAATGAAGGTGAAATCTTANAATTNATGGAAAAAGCAATTAGTTGACATATCCATTCGATTTATCTTTACTTGAANTTATTTTTATTTCNATCCTCTTATTTGCAAGTGCAGCNATACAGGGTATTTTAGGTTTTGGTTTTGCAGTTATTTCATCTCCAATATTAGTTCAAATTGAACCCTTACTTGTTCCTCAAGTACTAAGCCTTCTAGCATTACCTATGACTTTTAGAATCTATCAAAGAGAAAAAAGTCAAGTAGATTGGAAACCTTTTAAATTTTTATTTCTAGGAAGAATTATTGGTGGACCATTAGGCTTACTACTTTTGGTTAATTTGAGTGAACAACTACTTTCAATAAGTGTTGGAGCAATTGTCTTATTTGGTGGGCTTGCCACATATTATGGATGGATTGTAAAGAGAAATAATAAATCATCCTGGATTGCAGGAACATTATCTGGAGTATTTGCAATGATTGCTGGCGTAGGAGGTCCCCCAATTGCAATTCTATATAGAGGTACATCCGGTAATGAATTTAGACCTTCACTTAATGCTGTATTCACATTTGGAATAACAATTACTTTAGGTCTTCTACTGCTCAGTGGAGAAATATTTATGGATCATATTATTCTTGTACTTTATCTAGCTATTCCTGTTGCTATTGGATTAAAACTTTCTTCATTATTCTCTAATATATCCGAGATAACGATTTCAAAGGGAGTCACATACTTTTCAATTATCTCTGGCTTATTTGTAATAGTTAGAAATTTAATTTAGTTTTGGAAATTGAAATTATAGTTAACATTAAATAAATGTATATTAGAGTTTTATTATCAGCTATTTTATTTTTCTTAAGCTTTCCACCATTTAATTTATGGTTTTTAATTTTTCCATCATTATTCTTTTTCTATTATTCACTTCTAATTAGTCAAGTCCCTTTTAGAACAGGATTTATATTTGGTTCAATTTCATTTGGAGTTATTCTATTTGGAATTCAGTCAATTGGTTATGAAGCATGGATCCCTTTACTTATTTTGATGGGTTTGCTCTATGGCTTGCTTGGAAAGATATTTAAATATATATCTATCAAAACTAGTAACAACTTTTTTATTCTTATCGGAGTGATTGGAATCTTTGATTTGGTAAGAGCATATTTTCCCTTTGGNGGGTTTCCTTGGGGTTCAACCTCAACTGTTCTTTTAATAGGGTACAGGGATAGCTTATTCAATTTACTTCCAAGCTTGTTTAAAACATTTGGACCCACCGGATACTCACTAATTATTCAGTCAGTGACCTTAATTTTTGTTTTGTTAATTCTTGATAATCAAAAAAAATATTTTTACTTGAAAGATTCTTTGATATTTTTTATTTTTTTATTCATCCCACTATCCATATATTTAGCAAATAATAATTTAAATTTATTTTCTAATAATTCATTAAATGAAAAAGTNNGTGTGTCAATTGTTCAAGGAAACAGTCCTTGTCCCGGTGCCAAAAACAATTGTAACAATGAAAGAATGAGAATATATGAAAGTCATCTTAATNTAACAAAAAGTATTGATAACGATAAAGATTTAATCATTTGGCCNGAAAGCTCAACTGGATTTAGAAATGATCCATTGATCCATGAACGGGTATTAAATGATATTTCTAATGAATCTCGAAGACTCAATTCTTATTTTTTAATTGGTGGAGATAGGCCNATAGAGGATGAATATTTTGAAAATTATGGAGTTTTTATNAACNATAAGGGACTAATCGTTGATCAGTATCTGAAACAGCATCCAGTTCCTTTCGGAGAATATATTCCATTTAGAAAATTTTTAGACTGGATACCCTCTCTCTCACTTGTTCCAAGAGATATGATTAGAGGAGATAAAGAAAAAATATTTGAACTTGGATCTTATAANCTTTCNACAGTAATTTCTTTTGAGGGCTCATTTCAGAGATATATAAGAAATAGTATTCAAGAGGGTGCTGAAATTATTGTAATATTAACAAACCAAGCTAGTTATGGTCAAAGCGGTATGTCTGAACAGTTCTTACTTATGTCACGTGCAAACGCAATATCAAACGATAGACCAATTATTCATTCTGCAATTACAGGAAAGTCAGCATTTATTGACAACAATGGAAATATTTTATCCGACACAGANCTCTTTACATCTGAAATTCTTAATGAATCAATTCAACCAATCNACTCTCAAACCCCATATAGTTTATTTGGTAACTATTTTAACTTTTTTATNATTGNCCTTGGATTTTTAGTTTTCTTAAGAAAAGAATATAAATTTAGTCTTTAAGACCTTCATTAAAATGTAAATTTTTCATTGCTGCTGCTTCAACAATACCATCCTGATAAGCTCTTAAGTCAAATTTATGTAGAACTGCAAGTAGATGATCAAAAATATCTGATTGGATTTTTTCGTACTCAACCCAGTCAGTAGTTTTCGTAAATGTATAAATTTGTACGGCAACCCCCTGGTTTGAAGGTGATAATTGCCTCACTAAAAAAGTCATATTTTCTGTATCTAAGTTTTCATTTTGNCTTAAATAATTTTCTACATACGCTCTAAAAGTTCCNATATTTGTTAAATTCCTTTGTTCTATTTGAGNAGCATCNTTAGATGAATCATCATTAAACATTTGTACTTCCTTAATTTTTTCATCTAAATAACTTCTGATAGGTGGAATCTTTTTTAAGTTCTCAATTTCTTGGATAGATAAAAATTTAATACTTGAAATATCAATTGTTATGGATCTCATTATTCTTCTACCACCAAATTCAGACATGCCTCTCCAGTTTTTAACAGAGGTTGAAATAATTTTTGATGTAGGAATAGATGTTATAGTTTTGTCCCAATTTTGTACTTTTACCGTATGAAGAGCTATATCTATAACATCTCCATCTGCTCCGTATTCAGGCACTTCAATCCAATCACCATTATTTATTATGTTGTTCTGTCCAATCTGTACTGATGCAACGAAAGATAATATTGTGTCTTGAAAAACTAGTAAAAGTACGGCAGTTAGTGCACCAAGCCCACTTATATAATATGTAACTGATTGTCCAGATAATATCGCAAAAACAATTATGAAGATAAATACATTCAATATAATCTTTACAATCTGAATGTAACCCTTGATAGGCCTGTCTTTCAAAGCGTCATATTTGCTAGATGCGTTATTAAGAATTGAAAGCAACTCATTTAATGTAAGTCCTAAAAAGATTGCCAAAAATGAACTAATGATTCGTTGACCAACTTCACTGTTCATTAAGTCAATCGAAAATTCTGTAAATACTATTCCATTAAGAAAAGTAAATACGGCAACAAAAGACAGTCTGTTTAAAAACTTTTTTTCTAAAAAAAGATCATCGATAATTGTATTAGTTTTTTTAGCAATTCGCTTTAGAGCCGGAAAAACCAAAACTCTTAGTATTAAAAAAATACCAAAGCTNCTTCCAATAATTACTAACAATCTTAAATTCTCATCAGTCATATAGCTATACTACCTTAGTCAGAATCCTCTTTCCTGACCTTTCCAAGGAGGAGAGACATTATTTTTGAATTCTTCAACGCTCGGTCCTTTTAAGTTTTTCAATTTTCTTAAACCCAAAAAATAGGATACAACCAAAAGTACTAAAGTTGTTTGATTAGAAGTTGATAACTTAATAATTGCAAGAATTTCAGGATTATTAAAAAACAATACCTGAAGACCCCCTTTTAAAAAAAGAAAAGCTACCCANAAGATTGCAACTTGATTGTAAGCTGGCCTAACAGAAGGTAATAGATACCATTCCATAGGCCATTTTCTAAAATATTTTGATGAGTAAATAGTAAAAGGTCTTCTAATCAATATTGATACAAATCCNATTAAAGCAATGCTTAGGTCTCTAATAATTCCTGGTAGAAAAAAACCTGATGCACTTCCTTGAAATCTAGCAATNAGTAATGCAACTANCGTTCCAACTACNCCAATNAATGCAAATTTNAGATCATCNTTNCTNANNANTCTNTAAATNATTGTAAGAACGACTANGAANCCCGTCCCTATAATTGCAATATTTANATCAAAAAATCTATTTANTAAAACNAAAAAAANTGGTGCAAGNATTGAATCAAATATATTATTTTGGGATTCGTTCAGTCCAAGAACTTCACTTTTTATTTCTGAGAATTGTTTTTTAAATCTTTTATACAATTGAATTTATTTTTTCTTCAAAGGTCTCATTTGTTTTTTCAGAGAGGATTTCATTTGTTATACTTTTTAATTCTTCAATTGAAACATCCTCAAAATTTTTTGAAAGTGTAGTTAAGTAAGTATCTAGATCATCAAATTCAAATGATTGTGATTGTATAAATCTATATGCTTCATCTCTATCAACTCCTTTAGTAATTAAATGTGAAAGACAAGCCTGAGTTAAGATATTTACTTTTGCTAAGTCAATATTTGAATTAATTTTTTCATGGCTTATTTGAATGTTGCAAAACAACTTTTCCATTTCAATAGTTGCAAAAGAAATGAGGTTGAAACCATCAGGAAATATAATTCTTTCTACTGAAGAATTTGAGATATCTCTTTCATGCCAAAGAGAAATATTTTCTAAAGAAGTGATGACATAACCTCTTAAAATTCTTGATATTCCTGAAATTCTTTCAGAAGTTATTGGATTTTTTTTATGAGGCATTGCTGAAGATCCTTTTTGTTCTTTTGAAAAAGAGTCAAATAGTTCTCCAACTTCTGATCGTTGGTATCCACGGAGATTTTGTGAAATACGATCAAAACAACTTGCAAGCATT
>NZKG01000009.1 GCA_002692105.1 Marinoscillum sp.
CATTTCTTTTAATTTCAAGTGATTGGCATGCTTTCTGTAACGCCTCCTGAAAGTTATTTCCTATTCCCATAGCCTCACCAACTGATTTCATTTGTAGACCAAGCCTCCTATCTGAACCTTTGAACTTATCGAAATTCCATCTTGGAATCTTCACAATAACATAATCAAGAGCAGGCTCAAAAAAGGCAGAAGTATTTTTTGTTATCTGATTCTTTAATTCATCTAAATTATATCCTATAGCGAGCTTAGCCGCTATTTTAGCTATAGGGTAACCTGTTGCTTTAGATGCGAGAGCAGATGATCTAGATACCCTAGGATTTATCTCAATTCCTATTATACTATCATTTTCAGGGTTAACTGCAAACTGCACATTACATCCACCAGCAAAATCTCCGATACCATTCATCATCTTGATAGCTAGATTTCTCATCTCCTGATAAACAGAATCGGGTAGTGTCATAGCAGGAGCAACGGTAATTGAGTCTCCAGTATGGATGCCCATAGCATCAAAATTCTCTATAGAACAGATTATAATTACATTACCAATATTATCTCTTAACAACTCTAGCTCGTATTCTTTCCAGCCCGTAACACTCTGCTCTACAAGTACTTCGTGTACTGGAGACATATTTAATCCATGGTTTAAGGCATTATCAAAGTCTTCCTCTTTTTCTACAAAGCCACCACCTGACCCACCTAGAGTAAAGGAGGGGCGAATGACCAGAGGGAAACCTATGTCTTGAGCAATCTCTTTACCTCTTAGAAATGACTTTGCTATTTCACCTTTACAGACATTTACATCTAATTCCTTCATCTTCAATCTAAATAGCTCCCTGTCCTCAGTAGTATTAATAGCGTCTACATTGACACCAATCATCCTGACATTAAATTTTTCCCAAACTTTTGCATTATCACATTCAATAGCGAGGTTGAGCGCAGTCTGACCACCCATGGTAGGAAGAACTGCGTCAATTTTATGTTTTTCTAATATTTCAATAATTGATTTTTTTGTTAGAGGCTTTAGATAAATATTATCAGCAGTGACAGAGTCTGTCATTATAGTAGCAGGGTTAGAATTTATAAGTGTTACCTCTATACCCTCTTCCCTTAAAGACCTAGAGGCTTGGGATCCTGAATAATCAAATTCACATGCTTGACCAATAACAATAGGACCTGAACCGATGATAAGAATTGACTTGATGCTCTTGTCGCGAGGCATAGAAATTTATTTCGCAATATAAATTGTTATTATGAAATAATTTTAGAATTTCAAGAAAAATTAATTTCTAATAGAAAAATGTTATAAACTTTTTGATAATGAATGAATTTTTTCAACCATTTTTAATTTCTGGTCTTTATATTCATAATGAACTTTATTTGAACTTTGCATCAAATAATCAAAATTCAAAAATTTTAAATCATCCAAATCATCTAAAACTGTAACACCTAAATCTTTTAAACACATAGAATTACTTATCTGTTCAAAATGATTTTTAATTGGTATACTAATAATTTTCTTTTTTAAATATAATGCCTCGGCAGGGGTTTCAAATCCACCTCCTGTTACTACACAAGCAGAATCTATTAGCATTCTATTAAAATTATCAACTGATGGTGGATACCACATCAAATTGCTATCCTCGTAAATTGAATTTATTGATGATGAAAATATTTTAAATTTATATGGTCTAAGATTTTTAAATATGTTTTTCAATTTCAGGTTAGTATATTGTGGAAGATATACCAAAGTAAAATTTCTACGCTTTTTTTTTGCATTTAAAATTGATTTTTTAATAATTGGATAAAAAATACCTTTATCATAATTTTTGAAGTGAATTCCTATTGAAAAAGTACCATTTGCTATGGTTTTAATGAGCAACTTGCTAAGTTGGTAATTTCCTTCTGGAATAGGAATATTTTTAAAGTTAAAAGAAGCCTGATGACCAAACTGTATAAAGGGAATTTTTTTTAATAGACAGGAAAAGGTTGTCAACCCCTCAAAGTCATTTATGATTAAATCATAATTTTCAACAGGTAAATTTTTAATTTCTTTGAAGAGTCTTATGAAATTTCTTTGAAATATAATTTTATTGTAGTCTATTGATCCAGAATCAGAATAAAATAAGCTTAATCCTTTACTTAATATTTTTGGTTTAAAGGGAAGTTTTTTTAATAAAAAACTATTTTGACCACTTAGAAAAATATCAACTTTTCCTATTTTTTTAAGATCATTTAAAAGTTCATTACACCTTGTTATGTGACCGCTTCCCGTTGCTGGAAGTGAGTACAATATTCTCATAAATATCCTTGTCTATTTCCTTATTTTTATTTTTAATATTTTTAAATTTTGAATTTTTATAATAGAAAATGTTCCATTCGTTGTTAACATATTCGAGTGCAGTTAAATTTTCAACCCAGTCTCCAGAATTTAGATAGGTACAGGAACCTTTTTTATTTTTTATATTTTTTATGACTGGCTCATGTATATGACCACAAATAACGTAATCATATGATTTTTCAATTGCAAGATCTGATATTGTGTTTTCGAAATTATTTATATATTTAGAAGCTTGTTTAAAATTATCTTTAACATATTTAGAAACCCGCATTTGTTCCTTACCAAGTAAATCATAAACTGTATTGATCATGGTATTGATTAGAATAAGAAAATCATAACCTATTCCACCTAGTTTAGCAAATATTTTAGCAAATCCCTTTTGAAAATAATCAAAAATATCACCGTGAAAAAGCCATAATTTTTTATTGTTAACATTAAGGACAAGTTTATCAACAAGCTTAATATTTCCCAAACTCATGTTTGAGTATTTCCTCAAAAACTCATCATGATTTCCTGTTACATAATAGACCTTAGTTCCATTAGTGGCTAATTTTAAAATATACTTGATAACTTTTAAATGAGCTTTAGGAAAATAATATTTTGTAAACTGCCAACCATCAATAATATCTCCATTTAAAACTAATATTTTTGGCTTTACACTTCTTAAATAATTTAAAAGCTTTTTTGCATTACATCCAAAGGTTCCTAAATGAACGTCGGAAATTACAAGAATGTCTAATTTACGAAACACAACTCAATATATATTACAAAAATTATTAGAATATTAAGTTAGAATTATTTAAAAAATAAGAAATAAATTGGAGGTTTGTTAACAATTAGTTAACATTGACTTAACATTACATTAATAAAAAATAAAATATTATGAAAAATTTATTATTCGTCTTGTTAATGCTCTTTTTTTCTCTAGATGGAATTTCAAAAGAAAAAAAGAAAACCATAAAACCTTTTAAAGTAAATAAAAAGGTTGAAAAAAAAGGTGATTTTGTTATTATAAAAACTGAAACTGTTTTTACAAAATCTCAATGGAAAGTGCTTAAAGACCAAACCAAGGAGAATAAATCTATTATTAAAAATATGGATAAAGTATCTCCATCCAATATAAAAAACCTCTCTAAAAATTAAGAGGTTTTTTATATTTCTAACATTAGTCTAGAAGGATCTTCTAATAGCTCTTTCACTCTAACCAAAAAGCTTACAGATTCTCTACCGTCAATAATTCTATGATCATATGAAAGAGCTAAATACATCATAGGTCTTATTACCAATTCATCTCCTATAACAACACCCCTCTTCACAATATTATGCATACCCATAATTGCAGACTGTGGAGAATTAATTATAGGTGTTGATAACATTGAGCCAAAAATTCCTCCATTTGTCAAAGTAAAAGTTCCACCTTTCATCTCATCAATAGATAATTTACCATCTCTTGCCTTTGTTGCTAGACGAACAACTTCTTTCTCAATTTCATCAAAAGACATTAAATCTGCTTTTCTTATTATAGGCACAACCAAACCCTTCGGAGTTGAAACGGCTATTGATATATCACAATGTTCATTATAAACTATTTCATCTCCATCAATCATAGCATTGACAGCAGGCCATTCACTAAGTGCCACACAACAAGCTTTTGTAAAAAATGACATAAAACCTAAATTAACACCATACTTCTCTTTGAATGATTCCTTATATTCAGACCTAATCTTCATAATGGATGACATATCAACCTCATTAAATGTAGTGAGCATTGCCGTCTCATTTTTAACAGAAACTAATCTCTTAGCAATAGTCTTTCTAAGCTGAGTCATTTTTTCTCTTCTCTGAGGACTAGTATTAGTCTTTTCAGGTGTTTGCTCTACTTCTTTTTCTAAATCAATAACATCATCCTTTAATATTTTTCCACCAGAACCAGAACCAATAATATTCTTAACATCTATACCTTTTTCTTCTATAATCTTCTGAGCAACCGGTGTAACATTTAATTTATCATCAATTTCTGCAATTTCCCTTTCAGTATTATTGGAAGAGTCAAGACCTTCAACTTTTTCGGTTTTTGGTTTTTCATCTTTTACAGGAATTTCAAAATCACCTTTCTCTATACTACAAATATGTGAGCCTATCTCAAGAGTGTCCCCTTCTTTTGCCTGAATGATTAGCTTACCAGAGGATTCAGCAGTTAAATCAAAAGTTGCTTTATCTGAATCTATTTCTGCAATTATCTCATCTAATTCAACTACATCTCCTTCATTCTTGAGCCAGGAAGATATTGTGACCTCATTAATAGACTCACCAACTGCAGGTACCATCATTTTTATTATATCATTTGCCATAATTCTTATTTAAATATTTTTTTTATTAATTCCTCTTGCTCTTTTATGTGAACTTTTAAAAATCCTGTAGATGGGGATGAACTCCTTTTTCTTGATATTAGCTCCAAACCTTTTATATTAAATGAAGATATGTAGGACCAATAACCCATATTTTGATTTTCTTCCTGAGCCCATATTAGTTTGTCATGATTTTTATATGATTTTAAAATTTTCAGAACTTTATCAAGAGGGAATGGACTTAATTGTTCTATCCTTATTATAGAGACGTCCTCAACTTTATTTTTGTGTTTGAATTCTTCTAGGTCATAGAAAAATTTTCCTGTACATAAAACGATCTTTTTAATTTTATTTTTATTATCACAATCATCTATAACCTCCTTGAAAGATGAATCTGTAAAATCTGAGAGTTTAGAAAATACCTTTGGGTGACGGAGTAAACTTTTAGGACTTAAAACAAAACATGGTTTTCTGAAGTCCCAAGCTAACTGTCTTCTAATTAAATGAAATAAGTTAGCGGGAGTAGTTAGGTTGACAACAACCATATTATCTTCAGAACATAGACTTAAAAGCCTTTGAGGCCTGGCACTAGAATGTTCAGGGCCTTGACCCTCATAACCATGAGGAAGCAATACAAGTAGACAATTCATTTTCTCCCATTTTGTTTCTGCAGACGATATAAATTGATCTATTATAACTTGGGCACCATTTGAAAAATCTCCAAACTGAGCTTCCCAAACAACCAGTGTATTGGGGCTTGCCATAGAATATCCATATTCAAAACCTAAAACGCCAAACTCTGAAAGTAATGAATTATAAATTTTAAGTTTAACCTGATCATCTGATATAAAGTCAAGACTTGAGTAGGGACTATTTGAATTTGCATCAAATAGTTGAGCGTGTCGGTGAGAGAATGTGCCTCTGACCACATCCTGTCCAGATATTCTCACAAATTTCTTTTCATTCAATAAAGATCCGTAAGCAAGCAATTCAGCATCTGCCCAGTTAAGTGATTTATCCTTAAAAAAGTTTTTTTCTCTATCATTAAGAAGTCTAGTGATTTGCTTCAAAGGCTTAAAGCCATCTGGTACTTTTACAAGAGCCTTACCAATTTTCTCAAGTGTTTCTAAGTTAATTCTTGTCTCAGGAGAAGCTTTAAAGTCTTTAGGCTCAGAGGATCTTAAAAAACTCCATTCCTCATCTTTCTTTTGTGGTTTATACGGTAGAGGCTTTTGCTTAACCTCATCTAGTCTCTCCTGCAACTTTTGCCTAAAGTCTTTATTAAGTTTAGATGCTAAGTCCTTATCTATTTCATTATTATTTTCTGTAATTCTCTTGAAGTATACATCTCTAGGGCTTGGGTGCTTAGATATTAAATTATAGAGGTTTGGCTGAGTAAATTTTGGTTCGTCACTTTCATTGTGTCCATGTCTCCTGTAACATAATAAGTCAATAAAAATATCTTTTTTAAATTTCTGTCTGTATGCTAATGCAAATTTTGAAGCAAAAAATACTGCCTCAGGATCATCTCCGTTAACATGAAGAACTGGAGAGTCAATAATTTTGGCTAAGTCTGTACAATAGATACTTGACCTGGCATCGTCATAGTCAGTCGTAAAGCCTATTTGATTATTAATCACAAAATGTATAACTCCACCAACTTTATACCCATCAAGTTGTGACATTTGAATAGTCTCATAAACAATTCCTTGACCAGCGATTGCCGCATCTCCATGGATTAAAATTGGTATAGCAGAATCAAAATTTCCCTTGTACTCTTCATCAATTTGAGCTCTTGTGTAACCCATCACAACTGGATTAACCGACTCCAAATGACTAGGATTTGGAATTAACTTAACGTATATATTTTTTTCTCCCTCACTTATAAAACTGTTATAACCAAGGTGATATTTCACATCACCATCACCAAATATAAGATCTGGGTCCATATTTCCTTCAAATTCATTAAAGATCTCGTCATAAGTCTTTTGAAGGATGCTAGTTAATACATTTAGCCTACCTCTGTGAGCCATTCCTATAACAACTTCCTTAACATCACTCTCGCATGCAGATTTAATAAATTCATTTAAAAAAGTAATGGTATTTTCTCCACCTTCTAGAGAAAATCTTTTTTGACCTATGTACTTTGTGTGAAGAAAGTTTTCAAAGACAACTGCTTCATTAAGTTTTTTAAGGATTGTCTCTTTTTTTGACTTTTTTAATTTTTGACTAAACCATTTCTCCTCTACCCATTTCTTAATCCAGTTTACTTCATCGGTATTTCTTATATTAAAGTATTCAAACCCTATTGAACCAACGTATATTTTATTAAGTTTCTCAATAATATCCCTAAGAGGTTTATCTTTTAAACCAATTTCTGCTCCTGAAGAAAATGTTTGAGAGAGGTCATCCTTAGAGAGTCCAAACTCCTCTATATTAAACCTTACGTTATGATCTCTCCTTGTCCTCACAGGATTTGTTAATGAGTTAAGGTGTCCATACTTTCTATATGATTGAATTAATCTAGAGACTGATGACTCAGTGAATTTTATAGATTCTAAAGAATTATCTTCAGCAAACTCAAAACCCTCAAAAAACTTTTGCCATGTAATATCTACTGATTGAGGATCCAGCTTATATTTTGTGTATAGGTCATCAATATAACTTATGTCAGAATTCGAAGTGTAATTGAATTTGTTCATTTTTTAGGTTTACAATGTAAAAGTAGACATAAAAATATATAATAAAAAACCGTTTATACGGTTATACAAATAATTAGTGAAATATATACTCTTTATTTTAAATATTAATCACATATTGATTTAAGTAATAATATTTATATATTTGCGCACTTAATTATTTAAACGTTAATGGACGCGTTCCATATAAACTATATCAACTATGGCAGTAAAAATAAGATTACAGAGACGAGGAAGAAAAAAACTTGCAATATATGACATCGTCGTTGCCGACGCTAGATCACCTAGAGACGGTAAAATCATTCAAAAAATAGGAACTTATAATCCTAACCACAATCCCGCAAGCATTGTGCTTGATTCAGATAAAGCTTTAGAATGGGTTCTTAAGGGAGCTCAACCCAGCGATACAGCGAGAAATATTCTCTCTTACAAAGGAGTAATGTTCAGAAAACATCTTCAAGTGGGAGTACTGAAAGGAGCTATAAAGCAAGAAGACGCTGATAAAAAATTGGAGGCATGGCTTAAGGATAAAGAATCTCAAATTAATAAAAAGATAACAAAACTAGAGAAGGATAAATCTGATTCTGATAAGAAAAGAATTGATGCTGAAAAAGCATTTAATAAAAAGAGAGAGGAAGATATTAAGAAAAAGTTAGAAGCTGCAGCCGCTGAAGAAGCTAAAGAAGAAGCTCCTGCTGCTGAAGAGACTAAAGAAGAAGCTCCTGCTGCTGAAGAGGCTAAAGAAGAAGCTCCTGCTGCTGAAGAGGCTAAAGAAGAAACCAAAGAAGATAGTTCAAAAAAGGATTAAATTTACCTATGGGATTCACCCGCATAGGAAAAGTATCAAAACATAGAGGTCTTAAAGGAGACTTAATTATCAAAATTTTTGAAAATTTCAATCTAAGTTTTGATGGTATAGACACTGTATATATTGAGCAAGAAAATAGCCATATACCTTATANAATCAAAAAGANAAAAAAAATAAATAATAGAAAGTTTATTTTCCTTTTAAAAAATCAGGAATCAAGAGAGAGCAACGATATGTTGATTAATAATTATATATCAATTAATGATAAGGAAGNAGAAAAATTTCTNAATGAAATTGAAAAATTATTGGAATATCGACTTATTCAAGACGAAAAAGAGATTGGTAAAATTAAAGATTATATTTATAACGATCAGCCAATAGTTATATGCGATATCAATGATAAAGAAGTTATGGTCCCATATGTTAAAGAGTACTTTTTTGANGTAAATCATAAAGAAAAATTAGTTTCAGTAAACATTCCAAGNGATTTAATTAATTTAAATTAATAATCATGAATATTGATATTATAACATGTTTACCAGAAATTTTAGATGGACCTCTAAATGAGAGTATTATCAAAAGGGCTCAAGAAAAAAAGCTAATTGAAATAAATATCCACAACTTAAGAGATTATAGTACTGATAAACATAAAAAAATTGACGATTATTCATTTGGAGGTGGAGGTGGAATGATTCTCCAGATTGAACCTATTTATANATGCATAGAAAAAATCAAAAAAAATAAAAAGATAGATGAGATCATTTATATGAGTCCAGATGGTAAAAAACTTAATCAAAAAAAAGCTAACAAATTATCCATGCTTAAAAATATAATTATTTTGTGTGGTCACTATAATGGGATAGACGAGAGAATTAGGGAAAATATAATAACAAGCGAAATAAGTATTGGAGACTACGTATTAACTGGAGGTGAGCTACCTGCAGCTGTGTTAATAGATACCGTATCGAGATTAATTCCAGGAGTAATATCAAATGAATCAGCTGCATTATTTGACTCATTTCAAGATAATTTACTTGGACACCCTAACTACACAAGACCAGCTAATTTTAAAGGCTGGAAAGTTCCAGATATCTTACTTTCAGGGAATCAAAAAGAAGTAAATAAATGGAGAGAAAAGAAATCTTATGAGAAGACAAAATCAATTAGACCAGATCTATTAAAATAAAAACTAGAATTTTATTTCTAAACTTAAAAGCAATGCTCCAGAAGTTTCAACATTACTAAAAAACTCAATAATATACGACGGCTTAAGGGTAATAGGAGTTTTTTTAATCTTTTTCTTAAATCCTATTCCAACCCTATTTCTATTAAAGCTCATATTAGACATAAATATTTCATTTAATATAAATGGAGATAATCCAATTAATTTGGTGCTGTATTGAATTCTAAATCTATTTCTTATTAAGTTTTCTTCATAATTTNCCCTAAATCTAAATGCATTTCTTAAGCGAACTTTAAAGTTTTTAAATATCTCATATGAAATGTCCACATAAGGTCTTCTCTCTAAATACCTACCTCTACTATTTGTTTTACTTAATTCTCTGTAATAGAGTCCAAGAGTTAAATCTTTTATGTCATAACTAATCCCGAAGTTTACCCATGAGGCNGTGGACTCTCCCTCCTCAAAATCATATTTATTTCTATATTTAAATTTCAGGTCAAGATCTTTATTTACTTTACCTGTCATTTCAATAGTTGGCCAAAATTGAGAGTGTGATTGAGATTTTAGACTGAAAGAATAAAAAAAGAATAAAAAAACTAAAAGAATTAAATAATTATATCTTAACATAGATATGTTAAGCTAATAAATTTATAACAAAAAAAGGGACTAAAAAGTTAGTCCCTATTGCTACTAATTAATTTTATATTTATTTAAACAAGTCAAATTTAACCCCTGCAGTATATCTTGAGCCATAAAATTCTTCTTGCATCACGTACTGTTCCTCACCCTGATAATATCTCAAGGCCTGATTTGTAAGGTTTTTAGCCTGAGCATATAGAATAAGGTTTTTTGTTAGAGAAACTGAAGCGTTAATGTCTAAAAATCCCTGAGAATCATAATACCTATCTCTTGTAGGCCTACTTCCAAATTCATCAATATATCCATCAGTGAAGTTATATGAAACTCTAACATTAAACTTATCTGTCTCATAGTCAAGTGATGCATTAAATGTATTTTTAGCAGCACCAGGTAAAGGAACTTTATCTAAGTCAGACCTATCAAGAACTCCTTCGGTGTCAGTATCGGCATAAGTATAGTTTAGATACAAACCTAAATTTTTAAGTATTTGTCTTTGAAAGGCAACCTCAAAACCAAATACAGAAGCTTTAGCGCCATTTCTGGGTTGTGAAATCGCTAATTCTCCAGTATATCCTGTATACGTTCCGTCATACTCAAAATTATAAATAAAATCGGATAGATTTTTATAAAAAACTCCCCCTGATAAAAGTCCAATATTTGAGAAATATGACTCAAAGTTTAAGTCTAAATTAAGTGCCTTCATAGGATCAAGTAATGGATTACCAAGATTTAATTCCTCATCTTCTTCAATATACTCTTGAAAAGGAACTAGAGCATAATAATCTGGTCGAGCAATTGTATTTGTCCAAGATAATCTAAGAGCAGAATTTTCTGACAAATTATATTTAAAGAGAACAGCAGGAAGGAAATTAGAATAATTATCTTCTACTTCATCCGAAATACTAACCGTCTCGTTCTCATAATCAACATTTCTTCCCGTATAGGAAATATTTGTTGACTCAAATCTTCCACCAATTATAAGTGATAAATCAGAAGTAAGATTAACATCATACATAAGATAAGCAGCAAAAATATTTTCATCGGCCTCATAATTTTCAGCTGCAAATTCATCAAGAACTAGCTCAGAAGTAAATCCTGTTCCTAATAAGTCAAGCCCTCCTAGATACTCTTTAGTTACGAAGTTACCAGCTAAATATTTTCCACCCGCTAAATAATTAGCGTCTGACTGATCTTCAAGTGGGAACTGGGATAATACATCACCTGCCAGTGTTCCCTCAAACTCTGACCATGTATTATTTCTCTTCTTGTTTTTAGCTCTATTTTTTAAACCAAACTTAAGAATTCCAGAAGTACTTACTGGTAGAGTAAAATCTACTTTGGCGTTGGCCTCATTCTCATAAGTCCATTTTTGGGCTTGTTCTGGATCTCTAGCCTCTGACTGACCCACCACGTTAGGATCTAAATATGAAATAAATGGTTTTCTTGTGTCAGATAAATCCATTATTATAGATACGGGGTCGTTTCTGAATGTGAGATATCTCTCGTTAGGTCTCTCTTCTGATGCTCTTGAATAATTGACCATCCAATCAATTTTTAGCTTATTAGACACTAAATGGTCTCCTCCTAAAGTCATATTAAGAGCTTTCTGATCTTCAAGTCTAGTGGCTTTGTTCTTGCTATCATCAATACCTCCTTTTGTCTGCCTCTCTACCCTAGCCTCCATCTGATAGGTGTTGTTTCCAAGTGATGTATAATTACCTTCTCCCATTGTATCATCCATATTCTTAAATCTTAACCTGAACCTATTTTCCCAATCGTCCCTGTGATTATACAATGAATTAAAATAAATTTTACTTGAAGCAGAAAATTCATAGTCTAAGTTCAACGATAAACTTTTTCTTTCTCTTTTTACATAATACGTTCTTATATCCATCTCCTTCATATACCTAATCCCATCAACTTCTCTCCATTCTGCCTCAATATTATCTGACCCATAATCTCTATTATTGTAAGATCCTGATAAAAGGAAACCAAAATTTCCTAACCTATTACCTAGAACAAAAGATCCATTATAAATTGGTTTTGATGTAATTGGACTGAACCCAGAACCTATATCTGCCGAAAACCTTAATGCATCCGGAGCAGATCTCGTTACTAAATTTACTACACCACCTACTGCATCACCATCCATATATGGAAGTACAGCTTTATTGACTTCAATTGTTTGAATCATATCTGCTGGAATTAAATCTAACTGAACGTTTCTATTGTCACCTTCGGCAGAAGGAATTCTTGAACCATCAATTTGAACCGAGTTTAATGCAGTTGCTAAACCTCTTACGACAATATTTCTAGCCTCACCTTGATCACCTTGCATTGTAATACCAGGAATTCTTTTTAGGGCATCTCCCATATTTGAATCTGGAAACTTTCCAACCTGATCAGCAGAAATTATGTTGGTTATATTTACATTATTTTTTTGTTCATTTAATGCTCGTGCCTGTCCTTGAAGATTATTTCCAGTAATTATAATTTCATCTCCAATAATTATACCAGGCTGAAGTTCGATATTTACTTCAGAATTAGAGGAAGATGAAACACTAACATTTATTTCAAAGTTGTTATAACCTATATATGATACCTTAAGTTTATAATTATCAGGATCAACATTTGGGATAATATAATTACCTTTAACATCAGAAATTGTTCCATAATCTGTACCATCTAAAATTATATTTGCACCTGGTAGAGGAAAACCATTGTCTTTATCGACAATCGTTCCAACTACAGCTCCGTTCTGAGAATAAATATTATATGATAAAAAAGTTAAAATTAATAATAAGAGATTTTTCATTTGATTATATTTTCAGACGAAATTAATTATGTGACATTTCCGTTTTTTAAACCCAATGTTATTAGATAGTTAAACTTCGATGCTTAAATAACCCGAATTAATAATTGTTGGCTTAGAAGTTAACCTGATTTTTTTAAAAAATTTATTATTAAAGTTAAAGTCAACATTTAAATTACCGCCCCTAGCTTTTACTAAACTATATTTTTTTTCAAAAGCAAGAAAGACAGCCAAAATAGAAGCTGTAGAACCAGAGCCACAACTTAAGGTTTCTCTATTAACTCCCTTCTCAAAGGTTCTAATTTGAATATGATCTTTTTCTTTTTTAACAATATTAATATTGAATGGGGCCTTTAGAAATTCTTGAGATAAAGTCAATTTGATAACTCTTTTATTAAAAAAGTTATCATGTAAACTTTTGGAGAACTCCACATAATGAAGGGTTCCTGTATTAATTAGGAATCCATTTATAAACTCTCTGTATTTATTGATTTTTGGAATTTTTAAAGCAATATCACTTTTATTTACTTGAGCCTTACAATGCAATCCATTAGATAAAAAATTATATTCTTTCTTTAAGTTTATCCTAGTCATGTATTTTACAGCACAAATCGAACCGTTTCCACAAAAGCTAGGTGAGGAGTCAGGGTTATAAAAATCCAATTCAAAATCTTTATTTCTTGATTTAGTTATAATTAATAATCCATCAGAATTTGAAAGCTCTCTAGTGTCAAAAATCAACTTTGAAATTTTATTGAACTCGGGCAACGAGTTATCTAGGTAGTCTAATAAAATAAAATTGTTACCTGCTGATTCTAATCTAGAATATTTGATTTTCATCTGTTAGAAGAAGGCGTAAGGGTTATAACTTTTCCTTAATCTTTGCGCTCTTACCTTTTCTATCTCTGAGATAGAATATTCTGGCTCTTCTTACTTTACCTTTCCTAACTAGATCAATCTTATCAATTGAAGGAGAGAGTATAGGTATAATTTTTTCTACAGCTATCGAATCAGAAATTTTTCTAATAGTAAATGTTTCACCATTTGTTCCTATATTTTTTCTCTGGAGGACAGTACCCTGAAACTGCTGAATCCTCTCCTTATTACCCTCTCTGATTTTGATGTGTACATTTATAGTATCTCCAGAACCAAAATCAGGAAATGACTTTAAGGTCTCTGAGTTTTCTTTAGTAAGCTTGAAATCAATCGATGCCATATTTTTTTTTTTGGTGTGCAAATATACTCTATTTTTAATGTTTTAAAATTTTCTGATTATAATTTTAATTACTCATCAAANTATTCTTTTATCTGGTCCCAAGAGTAGTAATGAAATGATAAGTCATCGCTCATNGCTACAAAGATACCATTCTCAAANGGTTCTGGGAAAGGCCCAGGATGNAATTCTGATCCATCTGAGTCAATACAATTAACATAAAAACTTCCTGTTTGTTTGTAATCTAATTCNGGTGAAAAAATTCTAAACTGATTGACCTTCTGTTGATCTGAAACAACTACATAATTATTATCCTTATTTATAATGCTTATTCCCTCTTGATCACCTGTAAAATTTTTAGCAAAATTTAATATCTCATAATCTCCATCCTCTGGGTCTGCATGGTAAGCCCTTACCCCAAATCCTTCATCTGAGTAATATATTATATCGTTTATATTATCTACAGAAATTGCCTCTATCTCTTTTTTTCCAGAGAATAATCCAAAAGTTCTTAAATACTCAAGCTCAAATTTATTTTTATTATATACTAATTTATACTGAGAAACATATTCTCCTGAAATACCATCTTTTTTTCCAACTATTGCGTTAGCGAACCCCTGCTTATCTTTCCACAAGGCAACTCCCATGGGCTCAGGGTTTTCTTCATCTTTAAAAACTCTCAGTCCTCCACCATCTAACTCAAGCATGTCAGGTAGAGAAAAAATTCTTACAGTATTTTTAAATCTTTCTGTGGCAACTAGAATGTCAGTTCTGATATCACCCATCCTAACACCTTTTATAACATCAACATTATTTGGCCTAGATATATTAAAGATGGACCTTTCTTTATCAATTTTTCCATTCAGATCATAGACAATTATTGCACCATCCACGTCTTTCTGAGTCCCAATTATTAAACTTTCACTAGGATTCGATTCATTGTACCATATTGCTGGATCGTCAATATCTCTCTCTACCTTCTCTGTCTGTACAATAGAATATATTATTTCAGTTTTCTTAAAATTACCATCTTTTAAAGAACAAGAGAGACATATTAAGATTAGTAGAATTAAGTTTTTCATCNTTAATTTTTTGCAATGATAATATTTCAATATTACGTTTCTTACTTTCTTATTGTTAAATTTGTATAAAATGTTAACATGTTCGGTTTTCTCAAGAAAATATTAGGATCTAAGTCAGATAAGGATTTAAAAGAAATATATCCTCTAGTTGATAAAATCAACTCTGAATATGACAAGCTCAATACAATAAGTGATGAAGATTTAAGATCAAAGACAGAGGAATTCAAATTAAAAATTAAAAATTCTTTAATAGAAACTGAGGAAGAAATTAATAATCTAAAAATTAATTACGAGAACAGTGAGGGGTCATTAGATGAAAAAGAAGAAATACTTAATTCAATCGATAAGATAATAGAAGATCAAAATGAGATTATTGAAAATATACTAAATGAAATTTTACCTGAGGCATTTGCGGTAGTAAAAGAGACTGCTAGAAGGTTTTCAGAGAATGGTTCACTTGAGGTAAAGGCAACAGATTTCGACAAAGAAATTGCACAGAAGAAAGAAAACATTAAAATAAAAGGNTCTAAGGCGATATGGCTAAATAAATGGGAGGCAGCTGGTGTTTCAATTGAGTGGAATATGGTTCATTACGACGTCCAGCTAATTGGGGGTGTAGTCCTTCACCAGGGTAAAATATCAGAAATGGCAACAGGTGAAGGAAAAACATTGGTTGCAACTTTACCAGCATATCTCAATGCTTTATCTGGGAGAGGAGTTCATATTGTCACAGTGAATGACTATTTAGCAAAAAGAGATGCTGAGTGGAATGCTCCTATTTTTCAATTCCATGGACTTGAAGTTGACTGTATAGATAAACACGATTCTAATTCTAGTGAGAGAATTAGGGCATACAATGCTGACATCACATACGGAACAAATAACGAATTTGGTTTTGACTACTTGAGAGATAATATGGTAAGAGAGAAATCAGAACTAGTTCAGCGAAAACATAATTTTGCAATGGTCGATGAAGTTGATTCTGTTCTCATAGATGAGGCAAGAACTCCTCTTATTATCTCAGGCCCTATACCCAAAGGGGATGTCCACGAGTTTTTTGATCTAAAGCCTCGAATTCAAAAACTTTTTGACCTACAAAAGAAGATGGTAACAAACTATTTATCAGAAGCTAAAAAGTTAATAAGTGAGGGAAAGGAAGAGGAAGGAGGATTATCATTATTTAGGGCATACAGAGGTTTACCAAAATACAAGCCTTTAATAAAATACTTAAGTGAGATTGGTACTAAGGCAATAATGCAGAAAACAGAAAATATATACTTACAAGACAACTCTAAGCTAATGCCTGAGGCAGACGAGCCACTTTACTTCACTATTGAAGAAAAAAGTAATAGTATCCAGTTAACTGAGAAGGGTACCGACACAATAACAAGTTCAGGTGATGACAAAAACTTTTTCATAGTTCCTGATATAGGAGTTGAGATAGATAAAATAGAAAAATTGGATAAACCCATAGAAGAAATTGCTAAAGAAAAAGAGAAGTTAATCCAAGATTTTAGTGTAAAGACTAAAAGAATACATAGCATAAACCAACTTCTAAAAGCTTATTCTCTTTTTGAGAAAGACCAAGAGTATGTTGTTATGGACTCAAAAGTAAAAATAGTTGATGAACAGACTGGTAGGATTATGGAGGGAAGAAGGTACTCAGATGGTCTCCACCAGGCAATTGAGGCAAAGGAAAATGTTAAGATTGAGGATGCTTCCCAGACTTATGCAACCATAACTCTCCAGAACTATTTCAGAATGTACAATAAATTATCTGGCATGACTGGTACAGCCGAAACAGAAGCCGGAGAATTCTGGGAGATATATAATTTAGACTGTGTTGTGATACCGACAAATAGAGACATAGCAAGGTCTGACATGGAAGATAAAATATACAAGACCCTAAAAGCTAAATTTAGCGCTGTTATTGACGAGATAATTGAACTTAAAAATAATGGGAGGCCAATCCTCGTAGGTACTACGTCTGTAGAGATTTCAGAGCTTCTTGGGAGGATGTTGAATATGAAGAAAATTCCGCATCAGGTTTTAAATGCAAAGCAGCATGCTAAAGAAGCTGATATTGTTGCAGAAGCTGGTAAGCCAGGTACAGTGACAATAGCAACAAATATGGCCGGAAGAGGGACAGATATAAAACTTACAGATAAGTCTAAAGAGAGTGGCGGCTTAGCAATTATTGGTACAGAAAGACATGAGTCTAGAAGAGTTGACAGACAGTTACGAGGAAGGTCCGGTAGGCAGGGAGATGTGGGTTCTTCTCAATTTTTTGTATCGTTAGAAGACAATTTAATGAGGTTATTTGGATCTGATAGGATGATTAAAGTGATGGATAGAATGAATATGGATGAAGACGAAGTAATTCAGCATAGTATGATTACAAAATCAATTGAGAGAGCTCAGAAGAAGGTGGAAGAAAATAATTTTGCTATTAGGAAAAGACTTCTTGAGTACGATAATGTAATGAACTCTCAGAGAGAAGTTATATACAAGAAGAGGAGAAATGCTATAATTGGAGAGAGGTTAGAAGTAGATATCTTAAATACTATTTATGACACATGTGACGACATAGTCTTAACCTCAAAACAAAATGACAACTACAAAGATTTTAGGTTAAATGTATTAACTATTCTAGGTCTTGATTACAGCAAATTAAGTGAGGACGATTTCAGGCAGAAGCAACCAGAGGAGATAACAAAATCATTATTCGAAGCTGTAAATGATAATTATAATAGAAAAAACAATAGTATTTCAGAGGCTGCATACCCTATCCTTAAAAAGATAAAAAAAGAAAGAGGTGGTGTGGTAAAAGATATTTTAATTCCATTTACAGACGGTAACAGGCAGATAGGTGTCTCTGTAAACCTTGAAGATTCATTGGAAAGCAAAGGTAAAAACATTATTAAAGAAATGCAGAAGACAGTTTGCCTCGGAATGATTGATTTAAATTGGAAAGAACATCTTAGAGAAATGGATGATCTAAAACAATCTGTACAGAGTGCGGTATATGAACAGAAAGACCCTCTAGTGATTTATAAATTTGAAGGTTTTGAACTATTTAAAAAATTTATTGCTAAAGTAAATCAGGACACAGTATCATTCCTTACAAAATGTCTTATACCAATTCAGAGTTCAAGTCAAGTTGAGGAGTCTAAACAGACAAAGGACAGAAACAGGTACGACACAAATAAAGAAGAGTCTCGTTCACTTCTAACTGGTAACAAAACCCAACAAATAGAAAAGACCAAACCAATTAAGTCTGAAAAAGTTTTTGGTAGGAATACNAAAGTTTCAGTAAGGTATGAAGATGGGACAGTAAAAAAAGATATAAAATTTAAAAAAGTTGAGAACGATATTAATTCTGAAAAATGTGTTGTTATAGAAGANTAGTTCTAATTTTTTTTTGNCTCTCATATTTTCTGTGTNGCTGCATAAGCNAGCAAGCTACTGTATCAANTAATGATTCCAGNAGATATTTTGAAGACCTCTCCTATATTAGAGAATCNGAAACTAANNTTCAGAAAGAAGAAATATTAGATGAAGACTACACTTTAGATACTAACTTAGGATTAAATAATAAGATAGATAGCATACTAAGTATNATTAAAAGTGAAGTNNANGAAAATATNTANACNGATGGNTTNACNATNCAAATATATTTAGGTGATGATAGAGNTGAAGCNGAAANTACAGNAGANAANTTATTTNAATTAGATAGCCTNNNAGNNAGTAAAACAGTTTTTACTCAGCCAAATTACAGAGTTAAGACAGGAGGGTTTTTTAGATAGNTTTANNGCAAANTATGANTTNAANAAANTAAAAAAAGAATTTCCNAATGCTATTATTATCCCTGAAAAAATTAAAATAAACTAAGCAATTCATTTCTCATATTTTCATTTATAGATACCGCTAATATCAATGAAATAATAAGTCCAATTCCTGCACTTAATGAATCTTTTCCTATCATCTTAAGAGCATCCTTATAATTTCCATTTTTCTTTCTTANATTAATTGCCAACTCTCTACCTCCNAGTAGACCTATAAATACCCATGTTGTACTTATTGGAATAGAACTAATCTCTTTTAAATAAAATAGCAAACACGCATAGATGAAATCAACTACGGTAGCTGCTCTGACNTCAATAATATCCGACTTCTCCAAAACNATCTGTTGAATTCTATCACCTCTTANATAAAAGAGAAGNCCAAGGCCAAAAAATATGAAAGAGGCTACCACTATAAACTGATCATAATTTAAAGATCTTGGAAGNACAACAGCTACGTTTGCCATGTCCTGCATGATCCAGGCAGACCATAGGGCACCACTTGAGACCCANTGAAGNGGTAACCATATCCTAGAGGGTTTTGAGTTTTTAAACTTCTCAAAAATATTAGTAGTTAAAATCCATACTANCATGGCTATAAAGAATGCTATAAAGTATCCAAAAAAACTTTTAGAAAGAATACTTGTTATGGAGCTGGCTTGGGTTGCAAATGCACTAAGTAATAAAATTGAAGTAGACACCGGCATTTTGAATCTAGTCATTATCAATAACGCTACTGGAGCAAAAACCTGAAGAAATTTAAAATTATCAGGAGCTTCATTTAACCCTTTTGATGCTAATCTGCCATAACTTATATCGCCACCATAATTATACCAACTATAAGTAACTGTTATTAGGAAGATACCTCCCATATATATCCAGAGGTAATACCATTTCTTATCAGAATTAGATGCAATGAATGTTCCAATTGTTTGTATACTATCATTGGCTATGGCCGAATAGGATGCCATGAAGAAGATAGACCACATAGCAATTTCAGGATAAGGATAAACTACATAACAAAAAACTGTAAGTATAGATGGTATAATTAAATCTGATTTTTTAAAATCCATATTTAAATTTATATGATATATAATTAGTTCTAAAATCAATTTAAATTAAATAAATGTTAATTCTTAAAAAGAGTCTAATTAAAAAAAGAAACTACCTTTGTAGTAATTATGATTAAAATGGACAAATTAGTAGAGGCTATTTCAAGCTTCATCAANGATAAATTTGATGTAATGAAAGGAGATATTGTTGAAAAAATTTCTTCAATTATTTCGAGATTAATTACATTCTTTATTTTATTTCTTATCCTAATGTTCTTAATTGGATTTTTAAGTATTGCTGCTGCTAACTTGATTAATGACTTTACCCAAAATAGCTATATTGGATATTTAGCTGTTGGTATTTTCTACTTGATGATATTTATCGGACTGTACAAATATTCTAAAACGGGCAAATTAAAAGATAGAATCGAGTCTGAGTTTTTGAAAGGATTGAAATAGTTAGATTTCTCCAAGCCTCTTCCTCATCTTACCCGCCTGAACACCAAACATCATCTTAAATCTCCTACAGAAATAGGCAGTGTCCTTATACCCTACATCATTACTTATCACCTTAACTGCATTTTTTTCATCTCTTAAGAGATCTATTGCCTTCTCCATTCTCTTATGCTCTATATAGTCTTGAGGAGAAAACCCAATGCTATTTCTAAAAAATTGACCAACATAGTCTTCAGATATATTAAGGTGGTTTGNTAAAACTTTATTAGATAATTCTTTATTTATATTTCTTTCAATAAACGAAAATAGATTCAGGATCTTCTCATCACTAAAATATTTATAATTCTCTTCAATCCCTGAAAAGAGTGGTTGATTAGATAGAAAAGATCTTATTATTTCATAGACTAATTTAGTAGACATGAGATCAATCACATTGTTAAATCCAACANGTTTATTTTTTAACTCATTAGATATTGATCTNAATGTCATTAAAATATTTTTACTATTAAANACATCAANACCTACATACTTACTATGAAAAATATTAATTAAATCATAAGCCTTAACATCAATGCTNATAATTAAAAATTTCTCAGACCTTGAATTTGAGTTAGATTCTAAATCTTCANATATATATTTAGGCTTTTTATCTATNAAATCTTCGTAAGCCAAAGTCNTAGCACGNGTTGAACCAAACGAAAGAGATTGAGTGTTATGTGATGATATAAATAAAGCAGANTTCTTTTCTAGAGTTTTTTTATTTTTTCCATATCTCANCNTCCCNTCAATAGGAAATATTATTGTGTTATCAATATCATAAAAGTTCGCTATGGTGAATGATTTTTTTAAACTAATTATATTACACTTCTTTACAGAAATAGAAAGTTTACTATTAATNACATCACGAAATAATTTNTTCATAGANTATGTTTTACTTAAATCTATTACTTCTTAATCTAAGANATAGTAAGCTTAAAGATTNTTTANCTAATTTAAGTTATCTATATAATTTGAGGAAGAATAACCATCTAAAAATTTAATTATCTCGACCTGACCTCCGGATGCCTTTACAAAATCTGAACCTACAATATCATTTTCATTATAGTCACCACCTTTAACTAGAAAATCTGGTTTTATTTTTTCTATAACTTTTAACGGGGTTAATTCATTGAAAATGATAACATAATCAACAAATCTAAGCGAGAGCAACACTCTGGACCTATCATCCTCACTTACTAGAGGTCTCTTATCCCCTTTTAATTTTTTTACTGATAGATCAGANTTTAACCCAACTACCAAAATATCACCTAGAGACTTTGCCTTAGATAATATATGAATGTGACCTGGGTGGANGATATCAAAACAACCATTTGTGAAAANAATTTTCTTGTTTTTTAATCTTATTTCTCTACAANATTNCTCNAAGGANGNAATAGNTAATTTTCCCTTCATTCTTTAGCTCTTATTTTAAANAATATANAGANAGANCTNAANGTNCCAACNACTAAAAGACANATAATCTGTGATGTGTGAAGAACAGTAGCAAAAAATAAACCACTTTGATAATCTAGGTTGTAACTTAATAATATACTAGCTACAAGAAAATGNTAAGCCCCTATACCTGCATTAACAGGNACTACCATACCTATTGACCCAGCAACTAANACAGCAAGACCAGCATAAACACCCAGACCTGATGTCTGATCAAAAGAGAAAAAAATCAGATATCCCATAAGAAAGTATGTNCCCCATAGAAGTANTGTTGATAATAAAAACCTTTTGTCATTATATAAAAACCTAACGGACATGAAACCCTCCTTAAACTCTGAAAATTTATCNTGTAAAAATTTTGATTTAGTTATTATATACCTAGNAGAGATTATAGCTAGGGCNATGGCANTTACTGTAATAAAGATAGATTTATTACCTAAAGAAGTATAATCAATTACGTAAGTCTTTATAAAAAGCATGAAATTTTTGAACTCAATGGCTAGAAAAAAAAAGATGANAATCAATAAAGATATNAGATCTATTATCCTCTCAGAGACTACTGAACCTAAAGATTTTGAAAAATTAATTTGATTNGTTTTAGATATCAAATAACATCTNACAACGTCATTGAANCTCGGGATAAGTAAAGCAAAAAAATATGATATTATAATAACATTAGTTGTTACGAATGTAGAAAATTTTTTATTTCCACCAACTTCCATCATGAGATTCCACCTGTANGCACGAATAATATGCTCAAAAATTGATATGAACATTGATAGGTATATCCAATAAAAATTCAACTCATTTAATCTTGCNTAGAAGTCNGAGAAATCTATAGATCTAAAAACTAAAAAGAAAAGCACTCCACCAAGTATNAGTGATAGTAACGAGTTTATTATGACTGATTTCTTGTTCAATTTTTTTTTTTACAAATCTAATGTTTATATGACATGGATCTAAACATTGACATTGAATAAATTTTAAGATTGAAAAATGACTTATTTTATGTAAATTTGTGCTTCAGTCTTATAAAANAATCTAACTCAGATATGGCAAAAAGCTTCAGAGTTCTTTACGTTGCAACAGAAATAAAACCGTTTCTAAATGATACCTATGTTTCTGAGATAGTCAGAAAACTCCCCCAAGGNATGCANGAAAAAGGAGTAGAGATTAGAATTTTAGTTCCAAAATTTGGACTTATNAACGAAAGGAAAAATAGGCTNCACGAAGTTGTAAGATTATCAGGAATGAATATTCCTATTGGAGATGAGGACAGGCCCCTAATAATTAAAGTAGCNTCTATACCNACTGCTAAGCTTCAAGTATACTTTATAGATAACGAAGACTATTTTAAGAGAAAAACTGTTTTNAATNATAAAAAAGGGCAATTCCACAAAGATAATGATGAGAGGTGTCTATTCTTTTGCAAAGGTGTCTTGGANACAGTAATAAAATTAGGTTGGGCTCCGGATATAATNCACTGTAACGACTGGATGAGTTCGCTTATACCCCTACTAATAAAAACNTCTTACAGNGATAGGCATATTTTTGAAAAAAGTAAATGCATATTCTCAATCTATGANAATAGTTTNAAAGAGAAACTAGATAAGAAAATGATTGATAAAATTANTGANGAAGATATTGATTCNAATATGTTAACTTCTCTTAAATCAAATGACTACCAAGGATTAATTAATATCGCATCAGAATATTCTGATGCNATTATTAGNCCTGAGAAAAGTCTGAATAAAGCTACNGAAGATTCTATATCTAATATCTCACCAAANAATAAGGTTCACAAACTTTCTGAAGGTGAAAAATCNGTTGANTCCCATTATAAATTATATAATGAAATTCTTAAGTAGATTATCCATAGTATTATCTTTTCTTATTTACAGCTGTGATGAAACTAGTGAGATAGGTATAGANGAGCTCCTTAGTAATCAAAAAG
This sequence comes from Marinoscillum sp., assembly GCA_002692105.1. Classification (GTDB taxonomy): domain Bacteria; phylum Bacteroidota; class Bacteroidia; order Cytophagales; family MED-G16; genus MED-G16. The sequence continues at coordinate 23,918 of NZKG01000009.1, forward strand.
AGAAAGTAAAAGTTCACTACATNGAGATCCCTCTTGAGGTAAATAATATCTACTATGACAGTGTAAGGACAGACGACGGAGANTTATATTTTGGGCAAATTAATGACCCCATATTTGGAAACACCAAATCAACCGGATATGCTCAAACATTATATCAGGAAGGCCCTGACGTAACTCCTATTCCTGGAGAGTATTCTGAAAATTATTATGTTCCGAATGATTCATCAATTTTAGACTCAGCAGTTATCTATCTTAGGTTATCAAAAGTATTTGGTGAAAATGAAAATTTTGAGCAAGAAATTTCAGTTAATCAAATAACTGATACTTTATTTTCTTCAGCTCTTTATACTTCAAGTAAGTATACACCAATATCNNTTGAGGATANAGGAATAATTGGTTTTCAAAGATTTAAAACGATNAACTTAGATGATAATGTTCTCTCCATACCNGTAANNGATAAGTATGGAAATTTTATACTTNATCAAATAATTAGTGGAAAAGAAAATTATAAACTTCTCGATTATATGAGGGGACTTGCATTAGTTCCTGGTGAAAATAATAATCAGCTCGTATCTTTTGACTTAGACCACCAAGACTCAAAAATGGTTCTATACTTTAATAATCCTGTAGAATTTCCTGGAGTAAATAGCCCAGAAATGGACTCGCTTCAATTCGTTTTCAGGTTTAACTCACCTCTGGTAAAACATTACAGCCATTATATAGTTGATAGGACTTCAAGTGAATTATCGATAGTTGAAAGCTTGAAAAAAAATCAAGATTTTTCAATTAATAATAATATTTACTGGCAATCATCAAGTGGTATTTACCCAGTTATTGATCTTAAAAATTTTGAGACTTTTCTAGATAGTGCTCAAAATATTATTTTAAATAAAGCACAGATTGCAATTGGTCCAATTGACCCATTCTATAATGCAGTTACCCCAACTAAATCATTGTACTATATAGCTGACGCTAACAATAAGATAAATCCCATTGGAATAATTACCAATCCAAATGAAAATATGATAATGAGGGACAACTCATATTTTACCGATGATAATGAGCCTGGGGAATATCTTTTTGACAGTAATATTACTTTTTCTTACAAGGGGGAGTCTACTGTTTTCTTCCAGGAACTTGCATCAGGAAATATTGATGCCAAAAAATTAGTTGTATATCCTGAAAATTCTAACTCCTTCGAAAAACTTATAATTGATAAGAATAAATTTTATCTAAAAGTTTTTTATACAAAACTCAATCAGCAATAAATTGTCTCGAAACCTTGAGGTATGTGCTTTTAGTATTAAAGATCTTATTAAAGTCTCGTCTGTAAAACCAGCAAGAATTGAATTTTGTGAGAATAAAAGTATCGGAGGAATTACTCCAGATCTAAGACTAATTGATTCAGCGGTTTCTAGTGGTATCCCTATATTTCCCATAATCAGACCCAGAGGTGGGAATTTTATCTACTCAAAAAAAGAAATTGATCAAATGATAAACACCGTTAAAATATGTAAAGAAAAAAAGTGTCAAGGTGTTGTGTTTGGTGTCCTAGATAAAAATTTTTCTGTGGATGAGGCTTCATGTAAAAAAATAATGGATGAGTGTAATGGTCTTTCCACAACGTTCCATATGGCATTTGATGAATGTGTCAACCCATTCAAATCAATGAAAAAAATAATAGACCTTGGTTTTGATAGGATTTTGACTAGTGGTCAAGAAGAGAATGTTGAAGATGGACTTCAACTTATAGAAGAGCTTGTTAAGAATAGTAATAGTAAGATATCCATAATGCCGGGTTTAAAACTTAGATCTTCTAACATTGATAAGTTCTTAGGAAATAAAAATATAATTGACTTTCATTCATCTTGTTATGTAAATGATAAACTATCTATGAAGGAAGCTACCCTATTAATTGAAAAAATTAATAATTCCTAACCTTAAGAGCTTCCCTCACCTGGAAGTAGAAATATAGTATTATTGAGAATACAACTAATTTTTGTGCGGTCACCTGAATTAACAGTGACCTGTTACTTTCAAATGGATTTGGGCCAAACTCCATTACTAGGATAAATATAAATAAGGCAGTAGAAAAAATAACAGAGATTATTTTAATTGAGGAGCCAAAAACCGAATTCTGAAATAAATTATAGACCTGTATCAAACAATGAATCAGAAGCAAACGAAAAGCAGCTTTTACAAAAAATATATGAAGATTAAAGGTAGGACCCTCAGATGGGAACACAGCAATTAATATAAATGAGAGTAGAGAAAGTCCTATAGTAATTATTAAAGCAATTTTAATAAAATATTTCTCAGAAATTCTAAACTGAATCTTTAAGAACATAAAGTAAAATAAACCATAAGATACTGCTAAAACTATAAGTGATGAGTTAAATAAATATGCTGAAAAGCTATTGTCCTGACCATTTTTTGCTATCCATTCACCTAGGTTACTAAAAAAATTATAGAAGAAAAGATAACCCTGTGTTGTAGGGTCAATTATAGTACCTCCAGGATAAAAATATATTGCAAAAAAATTAAATGATATAAAAAGAAATATACCTAAGTATCCCTGTTTAATAATTATTTTTTCCATAGATAAAAATAATAAATCTATATTTATAAAAATATCAAAGAGTAAAAACAAATATGAAAGTTGCTGTAATAGGTTCTGGTGTTTGGGGCGCAAGCTGTGCATATTATCTTAATAGAGAAGGAGTAGATGTAGAATTATATGATATGTGGGGGCCAGGTAATTCTAGATCAGGATCTGGAGGTGCTTCAAGGATAATAAGATTAGCGTACGGTGATGATAACATATATACCCAATTGACAAATAATTCATTTAAATTTTGGGAGAAATTATCTTATGATAGTGAGAGAAGACTATACGACGAATGTGGAATGCTGTGGCTAGTTAGTCAGGATGATAGCAGCTACATACAAAAATCAAAGAAACATATTGAAAGTGTGGGGCATTCTATCCAAGAGATATCTAAAAGTGATGCTCAAAAAAAATATCCCATTATAAATTTTGATGATATCAATGAAGTGTATTTTGAGAAGAAAGCAGGAGCCCTGATGGCTAGCAGATGCTGTAAAAATATTGTTAGAAAGTTTAAAGAAGAAGGGGGAAGCGTTTTTTTGGGTGAGGTGATTGTTGATGAAAGTAAGCTTAAAACAAATGCCATATCATTTGATGGCAAGAGAATAGATGCAGACAAATATATCGTTGCTTGTGGTCCGTGGAACAGGAAGTTGTTACCAAAAATGTTAGATGATGTAACTTATATATCAAGGCAAGAGGTATATTATTTTAGTATTCCAAATGATAGTGTGTCAAAATATAATTCTAAAGCCATGCCTTGCTGGTTAGATTTGAACTCAGAGAACCCGTCTTATTATGGTATACCATTTCATTTAAATAAAGGGTTTAAGATATCTTATGATGAGAGATCTACTCAATTTGATCCAGACTCCTCTGAAAGAATTCCAATTCCAGAACTTGTTGAAAGGACAAAATCATATCTTCACAAACGATTTCCTCATCTAAAGAATCAACCTATTTCTGAGACTAGGGTATGTCAATATGAAAACAGTATGGATGGTAATTTTATAATTAACTACCACGAGGATAACGATAATGTCCTCGTTCTTTCAGGTAGTTCAGGTCACGGGTTTAAGTTAGGACCTGGTTTAGGAGAATTAGTTAAGGATGTACTAATAAATGATAAACATATCCCAAGGGAGTTTGATATAGGAAGACTTAATAATGACAACTCATCGTCCCAATATTATAATGCACAAATCAAATACAATAAAAAGAAAAGGTTATTTAATTGATAATAGAATTTATCTCTTTTTGGCATGGATTATGTTTAGCTCATGTCAAGATAATTACCGAAACTGTTTGGATTTAGAATATGGAACTGAATACATTAAAATAACAGGAGTAAGTGAATCTGATAAGAATTACTTTAAATATTTCTGTAAGAAAACAAATGTATTTGGTATTAAAATTTATGCCACGGAAAATGTAGATAATGATAAAATGCTTCATGCAGCCTCTATATTAGCTGAGTACTTGGATAACGACGAAGATGGTATAATTGATAATCAAAGAATTGTTGATAAATTAATTGAAAAAAAAGCTTGGATTTTAATGGCTGAAGATGAATCAGAGTCAAGAGCTGCAATTAGGTTTCCTATAGGAAATAGATTTTTTTTAGAATTATACGAAGAAGAGGTTTCAATAATTAATGGGTCTCCCAGATTTGATGCTAGCCTAGAGGAAATATTACATCTTATAACACAATACGGCTATGCTGAAGTCTATACTAATAAATTTGGTGAAAATAAAAATTCTGAAATAGCAAAAGCTATGGATGAGGCTAGAGGAGGATATTTTAAAAATGTTCCAAATTCATATCCATCTAGTGCGTGGTATACTTACGATGATAAAACCTGTAACTACTCATGTCAAATAACAGAATATACGTATTGGGCTTTGACTTCTATTCTAGGAGCTCAAGAGTTTCCTGGAAGACTTGAAGAGATACAAAATGAGTGGAAACTTAATACAAAAGAAAAAGTTAAAAATAATAACTCTCAGGCATATGGGTTATTAACTAATCCAGAATTTAAATTTCCAACTTATCTACCGGACGGAAAGTATAGATAATAGCTATTGACTGAAATAATTAGTTAATCTATAATGTAAATTTTCTCTTACGTTCAACCAAAATAAATTGTAGTCAGCAGAATGATAACTATCCATCTTAAAGAGTTTCATCCAAGGGATATCTATCTGTTTGAGTTGGAGAGATCCCCGCTCTGATTTGACAGAAATCTTATTAGGTTTTTTTAACTTAAAATTTCCAACAGGCAGTTTCATAACCTGATACTTGAACATTTGAACTATGTTGGGCATTAAAATTCCTTTATGAGAAGATAAATCTGTTGTTTCCATAGTCTGATCAAATGTGACAGGATTTGAGGCAACAATATTTTGGTAATATTCATTATCATACGGATTTATATTATCACCAAATGTGTTCCAAGACAAAAAACATTTCATTTGATCTGGATCCTTACATGGTGGTAGAGTAGAAAAATTATCAGCTACTGGAACACCTACAAGGTAGGCCAGAAGAAGTTTATCTTTCAGATCTTTATTAGGGAGAATTATATCTTTTATTAACCTTGAGGCATGCATACTCCCCTGGCTATGTGCAGCAATTATAAAATATTTTCCATTATTTTCAAGTTCTAAATATTTAAGGAAAGCTCTTTTAATGTCAGAATATGCAACATCATATGCTTCCTTAGAATATGATCTTAGCTTATTATTTTCATATGTAAAATATTCTAAGGTTTTATTAGAAAATATTTCATCCCTGTAAATTTTAAAGTCTTTACTTAGGTTTGGGTCAAGTGCTATTTCAGTTAATATATTACTTGAGTTATGGTAGACTAATCCATCGTAAAAAAGCTGTCTGTAGAGGGGGGCGTAAACATTTGTAATGCCTGAAAAGATACTGGCTTGATTCCCTAACGCAAGATCTTTTACCCTTCTTAAGTGTTCTGGATCTTCTACATTAGCATTCCAAAAATTTCCGTTATATCCAGAGTTATATACGGTAGGGTAGAGATAAAAGACATCAACTTTAGGTTTAAAATCGTTTAAAGTATCAACGTGATTTGCTGGTAATGAAATTTCATCTTTAGGCGATGCAATCCAGTTTTTCATGTACTTATAATCTGGGGCTTTTGGGAATCCTGTATTTGAGACCAAATACTTTGAAGTATTACATGATGAAAGTATTATTATAAAAAAATAAAATGATCTCATAATTCAATAGTAAAATAATACATATATATTTATTACGGTAAACAACTAATGATAAATGAATTATATTATTATTTATTAATATGAATCTCAGTGTCTCAAATGAAACAAGCGAATTAAAGACAGTTGTCCTTGGAATTGCAAATAGTTTTGGAGCCATTCCCGAATCAAATGAATGCATTGACCCCAAAACCAAATATTTTCTTGAAAATGATCAGTATCCTTTAGAGGATAATTGTATACTGGAAATTGAAAAATTTTGTAATATTCTTATTGATAATGGGGTTTCAGTCATAAGACCAAAACCAATCAAAAATTTAAATCAAATCTTCACAAGAGATATAGCTTTTGTAATTGGTAATACAATCTTTGAGGCAAATACAATAAACGCACGAGCTAAAGAAAAAAGTGGTATTGAGAATATATTAAAAAATAGAAACGAAGTAAACAAAATAAAAATACCTAAAGGAATTAAAGTAGAAGGGGGTGATGTAATTGTTAATGACAATTTCATATTTGTTGGTTACTCCAATAAGAGAGATGAAGATTTGAAAGTATCTAGAACAAATATGAAAGCAGTTAGTTTCTTAAAAGAAGTATTTCCAAATAAAGATGTGATTGGTTTTGAGTTAATAAAAAATGATTATGACCCGTTTAAAAATGTTCTACACCTCGACTGTACAATGCAGCCAATAGGAAATAATGATATTATAATATATGAGGAGGGTTTTAAAAGAAAATCCGATTACTCAAAACTTAAAGAAATATTTAATAAAAATTTTATTAAAGTATCAACAAATGATATGTTTAATGGATTCCCAAATATTTTTTCAATAAACAGTAATAAAATAGTTTCAGACACAACATTTAAGAAATTAAATAAAACACTAAAAGAGATTGGATACAGCGTAGAAGAAACTATGTACAGAGAAATATCAAAGTTTGGAGGACTATTTAGGTGCTCAACCCTCCCATTAGAAAGAAAATAAAATTATTTATTATTTATAGCTTAAATAGTATGTTATAATGTATTTTTGTGGATACATTATAGGATACATATGCAAATTCAGCTTTGGCGTAGGAGAAATAAAGAAAACACTAAGCATAATTTATACATAAGATATAGAGTTAATCAGAACAGAGCAAAGGTAGAGACCTTAAAGCTATGGGAGTGGATTAATCCTACAGATAATATACAAACCCAACACAATATCAGTGTCAAGAAAGCTTATAAAGAAATTTTACGAAGAACAAAGGATGACCTTGAGAATAATAGAATAAAAATAAATATTGAAAATAAGAGAAAACAGACATTTAAGGAGGATTTCATAGGCTATTCAGATATTGAGAATAAAGAGGCTATCTACAAGTTCATATTAAGTCAAGAGGAGGATGTAGATAACAGGTACAGCTCAGAGTTAAACAGGAGTTATTTAATTAAGATTAAGGAAAAAATAGAATTTAATATATCAGAAAAAAAAATAAAAAGTACGACGGCATCAAAATACTGGAGCGATTTCAAAAAAGGGTTAAGGAAATTACACCAAAAAAAATTATTTGAGTATCCAAATCTTAAATCAATAAAAAATTCTGGTGAAAAAAGAGAGAAGATAATACTATCAGCTAAAGAACTATCTAATCTAAATAACATAAAATCTAAAAAATTAGAACATATAAAAAATGCATTTATTTTCTCAGCAGTCAGTGGAATTAAAGTTAGAGAACTAACAAATATGAAATGGTCAAATATTAAAAAAGAAAAAAAAGGAGACTACACACTGATTTATAAGACAAAAAGAAGACGCCTTAGCCTAGAGGTGAGAAATATAATGGGTAAGAGAAAGACGGACAAAAGACAAATTTTCAGCCTACCAACTAACGAGTCAGCAAGATCTAAAATATTTAATAAAATGATTAAAGAAGCTGGACTAAATAAAAAAATAAAGATGTCTGATGCCATTCATACTTTTGCATACAATTTATATAATGAAACAAAAAATATTTACTTGATATCGGCACACCTTGGGCACAAATCTATAGAAATTACAAAATCGAAATATGATTATATGGAAGAGGAATCGTATTTAATAAAGAATAATATATTGAGAGATAAAGGTTTTATAAATAATAAATTTAAAAGTAGAAGTTTATTTAAAAAAGGGATATTACTATCAGATAAATAGGATACACTACAGGATACATTATTATAAACCATTGAATATACTGCTTAAGTTGACATAAAATAATGAAGAAAATAAAAAAACAAATAACTAATAATTTGATTATGATAAGGCCGAAACACTTTAATTTCAATATAGAAACAGCCGAAAATAATCATTTTCAAAAAAAAGATGAAAGATTATCAAATGAAAAAATATTAAAAAAAGCTACTAGTGAATTTGATAAAATGGTACTTCAACTATTAAAAAATAAAATTGATGTAACCGTTTTCGACGATAAAAAAGAAATCGTAACAACTGACAGCGTATTCCCTAATAACTGGATAAGCTTCCATCAAAATGGTTTAGTATTTATATATCCCATGTTTTCAGAAAATAGGAGAAAAGAGAAAAGAAAAGATATATTAGAAAAACTAGATGATGGGTATGAGATAAAAAAAATAATAGACTTTTCTTCGTACGAGATGGACTCTGTTTTTCTTGAAGGTACCGGAAGCATGATTCTTGACAGACAAAACAGAATATGTTACGCGTCTTTATCAGAGAGGACTAACAAGATAGCAATTAAAAAATTCTGTGAAAAAGCTCTCTACACACCAATAATCTTTAAATCTTACCAAAAAATCAACGATGATAAAAGCCTTATATACCACACAAATGTTATGATGTGTGTGGCAGAAGAGTATGTTTTAATTTGTCTTGATTCTGTTCATAGTGAGGATGATAAAAATAATATTATATCTACTATTAAGAATACCCAGAAAGAAATTATTGAAATTAGCGAAAAACAGTGTAATTCCTTCGCAGGAAATATGCTTCAAGTGACTAATAAAATAAATGAAAAGTTCTTAATTATGAGCAGCTCCGCATATAACTCATTAGAAAAAGAACAAAGAATTAAATTATTAAAATACAACAAGATAATACACAGCGATTTGTCATTAATTGAAAAGTTAGGTGGCGGCAGCGCAAGGTGTATGATTGCTGAAAATTTTCTACAAAAAAAATAATATTGTAAATTGTAAGAAATAAGATAAACATATGAAAAAAGCAATACTAACCAATAAAGCACCACTACCAATTGGACCCTATAACCAAGCAATAAACTATGAGAATATGTTATTTGTTTCAGGTCAGATACCACTTGACCCAGATAGTAATGAACTTGTAAATACTGGGATAGAAGATGAAACAAATCAGGTTATGAAAAATATTCAAGCAATTTTGACAGAAGCTGGTATGAGTTTTGATGATATCGTTAAAACATCAATTTTTTTAAAAGATATGGATAATTTCAAAATAGTAAATGAAATGTATGGAAATTACTTTAAAAATATTATTCCACCTGCAAGAGAAACTGTTCAGGTCTCCAAACTCCCACTTGACGTTAATGTAGAGATTTCATGTATAGCAATTCGTAAATAGATGTCTAATAATATTAGATTACGGTTCGCACCAAGTCCAACAGGTCCATTACATATCGGAGGGTTAAGAACTGCCCTATATAATTTCCTAATTTCAAGAAGCCTAGGTGGAAAGTTTATAATTAGAATTGAGGATACAGACAGAAATAGATTTAATCCACAAGCCGAGAAACATATTCTAGACTCACTAGATTGGTGCGGTATTATTCCTGATGAAGGACCATTAAATGGAGGGAATTATGGACCATATAGACAGTCTGAGAGGAAGGAACATTACCAGAAAAGAATAGATGAATTAATTCAAAATGGAGATGCATACTATGCTTTCGATAAGACAAATGAGTTAGATGAGCTAAGAAAAGAAAGTGAGAAAAAAGGAGAAACTTTTATATATAACTGGGCTAATCGAACAAACTTTAAAAATTCATTAACCCTTAATCAAGAGGTTACTGAAAATTTGATTAAGAAAGGTGATTATGTTGTAAGATATAAAATCTACAACGAAGGAGATGAAAATGAAATTAGCGTTTCAGATGAGATAAGAGGTGATATTAAGGTAAATTTAAAATTATTAGATGATAAAATAATATTTAAAAATGATGGCATGCCAACATACCATTTTGCAAATGTTGTTGACGATTATGAAATGAAAATTTCACATGTTGTTAGAGGTGAGGAGTGGTTACCATCTCTACCTCTACATTTTCTTCTTTACAAATCATTTGACTGGATTCCTCCAAAGTTTGCTCATTTACCATTAATACTAAAACCGACTGGAAAAGGAAAGCTAAGTAAAAGAGATGGTGAGAAATACGGGATACCAGTATACCCGATAACCTGGAAAGATTCATCTAAAAAATTTGAAGGTTTTAGAGAAATTGGATTTGAAAGTAATTCATTAATAAATTTTATAAGCTTAATAGGATGGAATCCAGGAGACGAAAAAGAAATTTTTTCTTTAGATGAATTAATCAAAGCATTTGACATTAAGAGAATTATTAAAGGAGGGGCAAAGTATGACTATGATAAAGCAATATGGTTTAATCAAGAACATCTAAAAAAAATAACATCANGTGATATATANAANGGAATAGAAAAAGAAATAGATNATAAAAAATTAGTAAATGAAAATAAAATAATTTCTTTAATATCTCTAGCCAAGGAGAGGGTNAGGTTTAAAAAAGANATTNTTAATGANTGTATTAATATTACATATTANGCAGGCGANGACCTACTAGAAAACATNAAAAAAATTAATATTACAGAAGATNTATTAGAAACTATAAAGGNTTTTATTAANANTTTTAAAGAACTAAAAAACATAAATTCTTTTGAGCTAAAAGAAATTTATTTCAATCAATTAAAAANGANANGAATTAAGATTGGGGATGGTATGAANNCGCTGAGGNTAATGGCAACAGGTAAAATTTCAGGGCCTGACCTATTTACTATATTAGAAATNATTAGAANAGATATTGTAATAACTAGGTTAGAAAAAAGCATAAAAATNATAAATGATTAGGATAGGAATTACTNAAGAAAACGATAAAATAAGGGATGNNAGGNCTCCACTTAGCCCCAAACAATCTAAAGAGGTTAAAAAAAAGCCTGGGTTTAATGTTGAAGTTCAAAGCAGTACGATAAGNTGCTTTAGCGATGAAGAATATGTGANGGANGGAATTAAAATTGTAAAAAATTTAAATAACTCTGAATTCATATTTGGAATTAAGGAAGCGGANGAAAAAAAGNTGAAAAAGAATAAGACATATTTTATGTTTTCNCATACAATAAAAAANCAACCACATAATAGAGACCTTTTATTAAAAATTTTAAGAAAAAAAATCAGACTTATTGATTATGAATGTCTAAAAAAAGAGGGAAAAAGAATAGTTGCTTTTGGCAAATATGCAGGCATAGCTGGTGCTTATAATAGTTTAATGGCATACGGAAAAAAATTTAAATTATTTAAACTTAGACGTTTATCAGAATTTAAAAATAAAAAAGAGCTCTACCTATTCTCAAAAGATAATCCAATAATTAAAAAAGTTAAGACATTAATTATAGGGAATGGGAGGGTTGCAAAAGGAGCTGTAGAACTTTTAAATTATTTTGGATTTAAAAATGTAACAATTGAAGAATACAAAAAAGGTTTTAACAAGAGGCCAGTTTACTGCATATTAAAGACCAGAGATTATTTAGAAAATATTTCAGGAGATAGNTTTTCAAANGTTGACTACTATAAATACCCTGAAAAATACAGATCAAATTTTTTAAAACTAAAAGANAAAACAGACATATTATTAAACGCATCGTATTGGGACCCAAGATACCCCCGNATATTTGAAGAAAAAGATGTCGANAATAACTTCTCTATAAAAGTAATAGGTGATATAACCTGTGATATAAATGGATCAATACCTCTCACAAAATTTGCCTCAACTATAAAAAAACCATTTTTCGATTATTGTATTAAGTCTAGAAAAGTTATCAAACCATTTAGTAAAGATAAGACAGTAACAATGATGACTATTGACAATTTACCTTCAGAGTTACCAAGGGATTCATCTAACTACTTTGGCAAAGTTCTCATGAGATATTTAATTCCATTCTTGAGAGAAAAAAACAATGATATTATAAAAAGAGCTACTGTAGCTGAAAAAGGTAACCTTACAGAGAGATTTGAATATTTGAGAGATTATATAAGCTAAATATTTACAGAATTTAACAACTTATAAAATTCATCTCTTTTATTGTATATGTTAAAATCTCCTCCGTACATTTCTGTAATTGTTGAACTGGAATAATCCTTAATCCCTCTAGAAGAAACGCACAAGTGTTTAGCCTCCAATACCACCATTACACTATCAGTATCTAAAATATCCTTTAACTCATTATATATCTGGGTGGTTAATCTTTCCTGAACCTGAGGTCTTTGTGAATAATACTTAACAATTCTATTCAACTTGGAAAGCCCAATCACCTTACCACTTGATATGTAAGAGACATGTGCCTTTCCTGTTATAGGTAGAAAATGGTGCTCACATGTTGAGTTTAAATTAATATTTTTCTCAATAAGCATCTTATTATAATTATACTTATTATCAAAAAGAGATATTTTAGGTTTATTTTGAGGATTTAAGCCACTAAATATTTCTTTTACAAACATCTTAGCAACTCTATATGGCGTACCGCTGATACTATCATCTTTGAGATCCAAACCAAGCTCATCAACTATTTTTCTAAAATGTTTTTGAATATTCTTAATTTTTACATCATCAGATTTATCAAATGCATCTTTTCTAAGAGGTGTATTTAAAGAGAAAAACTCGTGGTTATCACCGATTAATTCTATTTTTTTTGTGTCCATATTAAATTATTTATACATCATTTATACTTCAAAAAGAGGAAAATGTTACTAATACTTATATTTAACTTCTCCAAGTATCTCTTAATGTTACAGTCCTATTGAAAGTTAATTTCTCATTTTTAGAATCTAACTTAAAATATCCTTTCCTCTGAAATTGATAATAATTATCAAAGCTAACCTTTTTAATGCTAGATTCAGCACAAACATTTTTAACTTTTATTAATGAATTTTCATTAATATATGTTTTAAAGTCAACCTCCTTATTTTCATCAGGTGATTCAATTTTGAATAATCTGTCGTATAAGTTTATATCAATCATTTCATGATTATTCTTATCTACCCAGTGAATGGTTCCCTTTACTTTCCTTAAACTCTCTTCCGTACCTGAACCACTCCTAGACTTTGGATCATAGGTGCAAAGTATTTTAGTGATTTTGCCGTTTTTATCTTTTTCAACACTATCACCCATTATTATATATCCATTTTTCAACCTTACCTCTTTACCTATAGAAAGTCTAAAATACTTCCTGTTAAACTCTTCTTTGAAATCCTCTCTCTCTATAAATAAATTTTTTGAAAAGGAAACCTCTCTGGTTCCGTAAGAGCTATCCTCTTGATTATTTTCGGCAGTCAATATTTCGTTTTTTCCTTCAGGGTAATTTGTTATCTCCAGTTCCACTGGATCTAATACAACCATAAGCCTGTAAGCTGTCTTATTTAATACCTCTCTTGTGCAAAAATCAAGAAGAGCAAAATCAATAATATTTTCTCTTTTTGACACACCAACTTTTTCACAAAATTTTCTTATTGCATCTGGTGGAATCCCTCTTCGTCTCATTCCTGATATTGTAGGCATTCTTGGGTCATCCCATCCATTAACTTCATTAGACTCTACTAATTCTAATAACTTTCTTTTACTCATGATTGTGTAAGAGATGTTTAACCTGGCAAATTCTCTTTGTTTTGGAAGTAACTTTTTTTTCTTTGGAATATTATCTATATACCAGTCGTACAATTCTCTATGTACTTCAAACTCTAATGTACAAAATGAGTGAGATATGTTTTCAATGTAGTCAGATTGACCGTGTGCCCAGTCATAGGTTGGGTATATAACCCACTGATTTTTTGTCCTGTGGTGATCATGGTTAATAATTCTATACATTACCGGATCTCTCATATGCATATTTGGCGATTTCATATCTATCTTAGCTCGCAGTACACATTCACCCGGTTTAAATTTATTGTTTTTCATTTTTTGAAATAAATCTAAATTTTTTTGCACTTCTCTATCTCTGTAGGGACTATCTGTACCTGGTGAGGATGGAACACCTCTCTGCTCAGCTATTAAAACTTGATCTTGTTCATCCACGTAAGCTTTACCTTCTCTTATAAGATGAACCGCCCATTCATATAACTGGTCGAAATAGTTAGAAGCATAACACTCCTCATCCCANTCGAAGCCTAACCATTTTATATCTTTTTTAATAGAATCAATAAACTCTATACTTTCTTTCTCAGGNTTTGTGTCATCAAANCTTAAATTAACNGGAGAAGAAAATTCTTTNCCAAAACCAAAGTTTATACAAATAGATTTGGCATGCCCAATATGNANATANCCATTTGGTTCAGGAGGAAACCTAAACCTNAGNTTTTTNTNNTCAAAACCTTCACTTAACTCACTTCTTATTATCTGATCTAGGAAGTTTTCGCTTTTTCCTAATGATTCAATACCATTCATCAACNGAAATTATAAAGTACTATCATCTTTTATAACCTTCTCTGAAAGGCTAATTTTGAATTTTTTTAAATTTTCTGCTATTTTACTATTATTCACACCTAGTATTTGAGCTGCAAGAATACCTGCATTTTTTGCTCCATCTAAGGCAACAGTAGCAACAGGAACTCCCGAAGGCATCTGTAAAATTGATAATATTGAATCCCACCCATCTATCGAGTTTCTGGATTTTATTGGAACTCCAATCACTGGGAGGTTAGTATTAGAAGCAACCATACCAGGTAAATGAGCAGCTCCACCAGCACCAGCAATAATNACACCTATCCCATTTGCAGAAGCATTTTTTGAGTAATCCATCATCTTATCAGGTGTCCTGTGAGCTGATACAACATGAACCTCATAAGCTACCTCTAATTCTTTTAAAATATTAACNGCCTTTTCCATTACAGAAAAATCAGATTTACTTCCCATTATAACTCCNACCTTATTCATTTTTATTCAGATTTAACTTTAATACTATCTTTTAAAAACTTTGCAGTATCATACGCTTCCTCAAATTTATCACAAATTATTGTTACATGCCCCATTTTCCTGTTAGGTCTTGTGTGTTCTTTNCCATAGATATGAAGACTAGCATTTTTTGATTTGAAGACCATATCNAGATTTTCATAACTAACCTTACCCTCGTAACCACTATCTCCAACNATATTAAGCATAATTGCAGAACCGGAGTGTCTTGTNTCTCCNAGTGATAAATTGAAGATAGACCTTATATGTTGCTGAAATTGTGAGGTTANACATGCCTCAATAGAGTAGTGACCGCTATTATGTGGTCTTGGTGCTAACTCATTAACTAAAACTTTACTGCCCTTTAAAAACATTTCCACTGCTAACACTCCCACGCAATCTAATCCCTCNGATAGCTTAACTGCTAATTCTTGAACTTCAAGGTCAATATCTTCACGAATATTGGCAGGACTAATAACAAATTCAACCTGATTAGATACCTTATTAAATTCCATCTCCACAGTATTAAAACATTCAANATCTCCNCTTACATTTCTTGACACNATAACACTNATTTCCTTATCGAAAGGAATATAGTCCTCAATAATCATTTCTGCATCTGGAAGATTTTTAATATCAGAGGGAGTATTTAAAACCTTAACACCAAAACCATCATATCCAAATTTAGTCTTTTTCCATACACAAGGAAATTCTATTTCATTATTATCTACAGATTCTACAAAATCTTTTAAGGAATGGAAAAATTTAAAAGGGGCAGTTGGGACGTTATTTTCCTGAAAGAAAGTTTTTTGTAGATTTTTATCCTGAATAACTCTGAGTGTTTTTGATTTTGGGTAGACCTCTTTTCCAATATTCTCTAACTCCTCTAGCGCATCGACATTAATATGTTCAATTTCAAAAGTTATGATATCATTCTTCTTTCCAAAATCTAGAATTGTTTTGTAGTCATTTATATCTCCTAAAATAAAATTATCACATTGTTTTTTACATGGTGAGTCCTTGTTTGGATCAATTACAGATGTGTAGATATCCATTTTATTACATTCTGCTAAAAGCATCTTTCCCAATTGCCCACCTCCAATAATACCGAGTTTTTTATTTTCTAATTTTGCGCTCATTACCGCAAAAATACATCAAATTCTACTTAAAATAAGAATTAACATTCGACAGAATTTTAGATATAATAAAATGAATATGTGGTTATCTTTTGTTAAAATTTTTCAGATCATCTAATGATATATTTCCATCATAAAAAGCTCTTCCAAATATTATATTTTTAACCCCAACCTTCTCGAGCTTCTCTATATCATTTATATTTCTAATACCTCCACCAGTAATCATATTCACATGTGGGTATTTTTTAAGAATCTTCTTGTAAAGTGCAAAAGGTGGGCCATCAAGTGAACCATCTTTTGAGATATCAGTAACTTTTATATTTTTAAGGCCTTTATTATAAAAATATTTTATGTGATCCAGTGGATCAATTTTAGTCTGATATTTCCATCCATTAATCCTTAAATTATTTTTCCAAATATCAACTGCCATTACTATTTTTTTAAAGCCCCAAGTTGTTAGACAGTTCATAAATACATTTTTATTGTATACAGGCATACTTCCCAAAGTAACCATATTGGCTCCATTTATAAAGGAATTACTTACGTCTTCACTTGTACGCAATCCTCCAGAATAATTAATTTTAATATCTGAAAACTGTGAAATCATCTCGAGCAATAAATAATTATTTTTCTCATGCATCTTGGCTGACCCTAGATCAACAAAATAAACATCACTTATGCCAATTTCTTCAAACCTTTTAACAAGATCTATAGGGCTCTCATGATAGAATTTTAAAGTTCTGAAATCTCCAGATTTAACTTTAACTACTTTATTATCTTTTATGTAAATGGATGCAATTAAGTTCACACTTATTATTAATTAAAAAATTATAGAGATGCAAATATTTATTCTAAAATTAACAACTTAAACCCAAATCCATGGATAGTCTTTAATTCTATTTTTTTATCCTGACTAAGGTATTTTCTCAGTTTAGCTATATAAACATCCATACTTCTAGCATTATAATATGAATCATCTCCCCAGATTTTCATAAGAGCAAGACTCCTGTCAACTTTTGAGTTAATATTTTCACAAAAGAGTTTTAATAACTCATTTTCTTTAGTAGTTAATTTAAACTTGTTTCCAGAGTTAGTTTTAAGAATGTTTTGATTATGTAAAAAAGTATATGAACCAAGAATAAATTCTTCATCTAGATCCTTGTTCTCAACCTTAACTGACCTCTTAAGTACAGCATCCATTCTCAAAAGAAGCTCTTCAATACTAAATGGTTTAGTCAAATAATCATCAGCTCCTATATTAAAAGCTTTCACTATACTATCCCTCTGAGATTTTGCTGTTAGAAAAATTAAAGGAATATCTTTATTTATTTTTCTTATGTCTTTAGCTAGAGAGAAACCATCTTTTTTTGGCATCATTATATCTAAAATAACTATGTCATAACTGTTATTTATAAAAAGCTCCAATCCCCTCTCTCCATCCTCAGCTAGTTCCACTAAAAAATTTTTTGAGGAAAGATAATCTGTCAAAACTTTTCCTAAATTTTTGTCATCCTCTACAACTAATACTCTATTATTCATAATTAAATCTTAAGGTGAAGGTAGATCCACTACCATATTTACTTTTTACTAATATACTAGCTCCCAATTTATTAACTATATTTTTTACGTAAGAGAGTCCTAACCCAAAACCTTTTACATTATGAATATTTCCCTGAGGTTCCCTATAAAATTTATCAAAAATCTTATCTATATTACTTTTTTTAATTCCGATACCATTGTCTTTAATTGATATCTCTAATGAAGAAGAATTATTACTAGATTCGATAATTATTATAGGTTTCTCATCTGAGTATTTGTAAGCATTCTCGATCAAATTATTAAAAACATTAATTAAGTGATCTTTATTACCTTTAATAATTGGGCTATTTGCATTTAGTTTTTTAATTATCTTACCATCTTTTTTTTCAACTTTGAATTTGAATATATTGACTGACTCATGAATTATATCATGAATATTAACTGGATATCTATCTAATTTATAAGTTTCTTTTTCAGTTCGAGCAATATTAAGGACTCTCTCAACCTGACTTCCCAACCTTTTATTCTCCTCGTCTATAATGTTCACATAATCAACTTTTTTATCTTTACTATCAATCATTGCTTCACATGCAAGGGATATTGTTGAGATAGGTGTCTTTAACTCGTGAGTCATATTATCAATAAAATCATTTTTTATATCAGAAAGTTTTTTAAGCTTAAATGCCTTTATGATAACGTAATAGAAAGATAATGCGATCAGAATTATAAATAAGAAAGAAAAAGTTAGACCGTAAATATTATTATCTCTAAGGTAGCTTTCTCTTGAGGGAAAATCTAAATATAAAACTAGACCTGAGTCAATCATATCATTCTGGAATAGGCTAATCGAGAACTTAGATTTAAGTATTTTATTATCATCTGTGTTAGATACTACAATACTATTTTTTTCTTTATCAAGCAGTAAATAGTCATATTCAATCTCAATATTTTTTTGTTTCAGGGCAGCTAGAATAAGTTTATTTATGGAAGTTTTATTCAGTTCAGTTTTAATATTTCTATCTCCAGTTAGTAACTTATTTAATATAATCTGAATCATCTCAGATCTGTCAAGTACCTTATTTATTTGTTTTTGTATAGCAGTATCAATAGTAATCTCATTAAAATCTTCAACTAATATGGATGCATTTATATTATCCTCTGAATCAGTACCCTCAGCACTGCCTGATTCCAGATCAAACTGCAATGAATTTTGTGTTGATTCTATACCACCTTGATCTAATGTTGTTTTATTAAAAATACTTTCTATAAGTTCTACACCACCTGTCTCATTGCTTCGACTAATCTTAAATGTTGCTTGGAGGTTATCTCTTGTCAAGTTGATTATTTCACGCTCCTCTAATTTTTGATTAATTATAAATAGGACATCATTTATATCTTTATCAAATCTCTCATCATTTAACTCATCAATCTGAGAAATCCAACTAAATTGCACTAGTAGAATTGATATCAACGAGGTTGCGGTTAATATAACAATCAATAAGAATTTATTTTTATCCATCACACAAATCTACTGAAAGAAAATTTTTGATATTAAATCATGATAAATTTTAAGTAATTTTAACATATGGGTGATTAGCTCAGTTGGTTCAGAGCACTGCCTTGACAGGGCAGGGGTCACTGGTTCGAATCCAGTATCACCCACAATTAAATTATAATTCTTACATTTCAATTTTAAATTTTGTAATTTAAATTTTTAACAAAATTTATTTACTATGAAAAAAACTTTAATTATACTGATTTCATTTGTATTGATTTCATGTTCTAGCAGTGAAAATCATGCTGATTATGAGAAAAATTTAGAAATTGCTAAAAAGTTTATCAGTCTTCACTCTTCTGAAGATTGGGAGGCTCAAGCAGAACTTATACACGATGATCTGAGTTGGTCTCAACCGGTTTACGGCTCTGAGAATTATGGAAAAGAAGGACATATTGAAGCAATGAAAATGTATCAAAGTATGTTTGATAATATCAAATTTGAAGCAGATTATTGGTTACCGGGAGTAGATCCTGAAACAGGAATGAGAGACGGAGCAGTAAGGACATACGGAACATGGACTGGTGTTCACACTGAAACAGGAAAAGAATTTAGTCTAAGTTCATACCATGCAATGAGTTTTAAAGATGGAAAAATTATCGGAGGTGGCGATTTTTTTGATTTTGGAGGATTTATGGCTTCATTCCAAGAATAATATATTACTCATATTTAAAAATTAAAAGTGATCAAAGTTTTTGGTCACTTTTTTTATACACCAAATGGTAGTGATGAATGGTGCAATATGATTTTAAGAGAGTCTCCTACCTTTTTGTAGACAAAAGAGTATTCTACTTTAGTTTGATCTCCATTTTGGTCAGTAAAGAAATAATTTCCCATAGCTATAACTACATCACCAACAACATTTATACTATCATTTTCAAATTCAACACTTACCCAAGGATTCAAAGCAAAACCAGAATCCTCAGAAAAATCTGTATTATTACCTATAAAATATGAAAGAGCAGATTCGAAATCGTTTCTAAATTGCTTTTCAGATGCTTTTGTTGGTTTAAACTGAACATCACCATTTTCAAAGTCATATAGCTCATTTATAAATTTCGTAGTAACTGATACTGATTCTTTAAAATTATTTTTAGTCTTTCCAATTTCAACTATACCACTAGCCCACTTATTTTGATATTCTAGAATTAATTTTTTCATAATAACATAAATGTATTTAATTAATAATTTTTTACTTTATTGAAAATTAATTTTATAAAAATAAATAATTGTGAATAAAACAATACTAAACATATTTCTTACCTTATTTTTTTTCACTTGTAAAAAAAAGGAAAATACAATTGAAACACAATTTCTTCCATTAGAAATAAATGAGACATCAGGCTTAGAATATTATAACGAAAATTTTATTACACATAACGATTCGGGTGGTGAACCAGTATTATATGAATTTAACAAGAATGGTAAAATTATTAGTAAATACAAAATAGATAATTGTGGAATGAATGATGACTGGGAAGACCTAACATCGGACAATGAAAATTTTTATGTTGCTAACTCTGGTAACAATTATGGAGAAAGAAAAGATCTATCCATACTAATTCTTGATAAAAAAAATAAATTTAGATGTAATGGGAAAATTAAATTTAATTATAAAAATCAAATAAATTTCGAGAGTAAAAGTAAACATCCGTATGATTCAGAGGGATTAATATCTGTGGGCAACAAATTAATTATCTTCTCTAAAGACAGAAAAAATTTAATAACAGAATTATACGTAATTCCGAAAAAACCAGGATCATATGAAATTGAACCTTTTTATTCCTATAAAGTAAATTCATTAATCACCGGCGCAGATTATAATGAATTCCTAAAATTGGTCTCACTCGTAGGATATGATTTTGTTGAAGATGGTAACGAGTCAGAAAATCAATACCTTTATACAATAAGTAACTTTGACATTGATAATTTAAGTCAATCCAGAGTTAAAAAATATAAAATCCCGGTAGGAAAAGCTCAGATAGAGGCAGTAAAGATAATCGACGATTCATCTTTCTGGCTTACATCTGAAGACGAGGGAACGGGGTTACCAAGATTATTTAAATTTAAAATATAGAGAACATGGAAGATTTATTAATGGTTAGAACTTTTGGAATAGTGGGCTGCATGCTAATAATATCTACGATAACAGCAAGGGTAAATAAAACTTACGAAACATTTACCGAGAAGCTATTAACAATTTTAGGAGCCTTTGCTTCAATAATTATGGTATGGGTTTTTGGAGATATGTATCCTCATAATATAGTTGCATGCGCATTTCTTTCTGGGTTTGTAGGTTGGTCTTTAGGCCCTACCATTGGATACATCGGTCAAAAGTTTAAATTGAACAAGTTTTTAAAAGATAAAGGAGTGAAAAGTAAACAGATAAGTAATAAATCAGGCTTTTGGGGGTTAAATAATAATACGCATTTCGTCTATTATTTTGAAGGTGATGAGAAAAATTATTTTGGACCAAGATCAAAAAAGATGCGCGCACTTGAGGACGATTTCAATAAGAATGTTTTGTCTGTTGATAGTGACCCATACAACCAAGTGTGGCAGAATGTTGTATTCCAGGCAATGTTATCAACTTGTATTGCAGTTTTTACAACGATGCTGGTTGTTTATATATCTCCATACAATTTTAATTTTTTAGGGGTAATCCTTTTGGTTTCTCTAATTGCATTAATAGTAATGAGAATCTTGAATGCTTTAATATTTAAATCTGCCAAGCAGATGCTTTACCAGAGTTATGCTGGTATTGTAATTTTTACACTATATCTAGTGTATGATTTTGACAGACTAAAACAAGCTAATGCAGCAGGTGATAACTCGTGGGGTACTGCAGTTGATATAGCTGTTAACATATACCTTGACATAATTAACCTATTTATTGAATTACTTATTGCAATGAGTGAAAACCAATAAAAAAGGGCATTACATTAATGCCCCTTTATAAATATTATAAAAAAACTATTTATTCTTTTACCATATCCTGGTACTGGTAGTAATCACCTACTGGATACATTACGTGTGCATAAGGTGAGCCTGCAAACATCACATAAGGCTCTCCAGAATTAAAGTCCGTAGTCATACCATCTAGAGAAGCAGGATCTTTTGGCATCCTCATCAGATGAGGTCCAGACTCTATCCAGTGTCCTTCAGCTGCATCTTCTTTATTTAGAACCATAGGCTTCGTATTATCCTCACCCATATCTCCATGTAACATCCAGGCATAACCATCTTTCTCCATAACCTCTTCTGGTACACCACCTGCAAAATAAGCAGTAACCCATTTAAAGAACTCCGCGTCACCACATGCAGGCATAGCCTCGTGTGGGTCAATCCACCCATTCTCAGGATCTGACATTCCTCTTGGGTTTGCAGGTAAACAAGTCCAACCATTAGTTCCCTCTCTCAATAATTTTCCTCCCATGTCAGGGGGTCCATCGTATACTGCTGCATCTTCTGCAATAAACTCAGGTGCAGCCGTAGAATATGCCCATATCTGCCATTCTACACTTGTGTGCGAACCTTCTGGTTCACCATCCATACTCATGCTCATTCCCATTTCAGAATTGTTTGATGGTGCAGAGCATGCTGCTACTATAAAAACAGTAGCTAACATTAAATAAAAATTTTTCATTTCAAATTGTTTATAAATTAAATATATAAGATTCAATTTAAGATAAATTTTAAGAAAGAAAAAAAAGTAGATTTAAATAATTTAACCTGAACATTCGCCATCTACCCATGACGTTACACCTCCTATCTCAGCATAACAAGTGTTTGAATACGTTACATTATCACAACCACATACCGGTTGATAAATCTCAATACAAACTCCACCATCAAGCCCATCACCTTTACATGGTGAGGAAGGATCCTCATCCTTACAGCCAAGAATGAAAAGAACTAAAAAAGTAAAATAAATTTTTCTCATACTATTTAAACGAATTAAATAAAAATTATTTTATGAGACTTTTTCCTGTCATCTCCTCGGGCAAATCGATACCCATAATATCTAATATAGTAGGTGCAATGTCACCTAACTTTCCATCATTTAAAGTTCTCTTGTTATCTGATACATAAATTATTGGAACTAGGTTAGTTGTGTGGTAGGTGTGAGGAGACCCGTCTTTATTTATCATAATATCTGCGTTACCGTGATCAGAGGTTACTAGGACCTCGTAATCATTTCTAGTAGCAGAAGAAACTATTTTAGATACCTCTCTATCAACTACCTCGCAGGCTCTTACAGTAGCATCTAGACTTCCTGTGTGCCCTACCATATCTGGATTAGCAAAATTTAAACAAGCAAAATCAAATGATTTTTTATTTATTTCCTCTATAAATTTTTGAGAAATTTTTTCAGCACTCATCTCTGGCTCTAGATCATAAGTCGCAACTTTAGGGGAGTCACAAAGAATTCTAGACTCATACCTGAAAGGCTTCTCCCTACCCCCAGAAAAGAAAAAAGTAACATGAGGGTATTTCTCGGTCTCTGCAATTCTTAACTGATGTTTATTGTTTTTAGATAGGACTTCACCCAAAGTATTAGATAGGTTTTCTTTATCGTAAAGTACGGAGATGTTTTTAAACTCATCATTATAGTTTGTCATCGTCATATACCTCAAATTCATTTTTTTCATTCCATGAGTAGAGACATCATTTTGAGTTAGAGCCTCCGAGAGTTCTCTCATCCTATCAGATCTGTAATTGAATGAAAAAAGCACATCGCCTTCTCTTAACACGCCGACNGGTTTGTTNTCTTTGTGGCATACNATTGGCTTGATAAACTCGTCTGTGATATTTTCNCTATGGGATGTCTCTATAGATTTTATTATNTCTTCACTAGCTATACCTATTCCCTTTGTCATGGAGTCAAATGTTAACTTAACCCGATCCCACCTCTTATCTCTATCCATTGCATAATACCTCCCACTTACTGTAGATANGNTAATATTTGTTCCAGAGATATAATCTAGCAACTTATTAAACTCTCCTANTGACTCTAAAGGCCCTGAGTCTCTTCCGTCTGTAAATAGATGCAGATTAACCTTCAATTNATTAAACTCTCTCAGAAAATCTAGTACGAGATAGAGGTGATCTGAATGCGAGTGGACCCCTCCCCTCGACAAAAGNCCCATNACGTGAAAAACTTTATTATTTTNTATGGCATATTCTACAGAAGATAAAAACTCACTTATCTCCCCAATTCCTTTATCTNCNAGAGACTTATTCAACCTGATGAGATCNTGATCTACTATTCTGCCAGCACCTATATTCATATGTCCAACNTCTGAGTTTCCCATNTGGCCATCGGGCAATCCCACATCAANCCCAGAAGCGGAGAGAGAGGCTGAAGGGTAATTGTCNATNAGATNGTCNTAAAATGGCGTNTCNGATTTATGGATTGCAGAAACATCAGGGTTCTTNCCAAGACCCCAACCGTCCATAATTAGAAGNATTACTTTTTTAGACATATCATGTAAAATTAATTATTGTTTTTAAGTATTTATATTTACAGNTAAAAGATTTATAAATGCTAAAACATTTACTGATTTTATTTTTCATACTTTTCTGCAAACAAATCAATGACTTAGAGAGCATAATAGAATCATTTGANATTATGAATTCCGATAAAATTGTTAATTTTTTTGATAACAAAACTCAGTTAAATATAGAAGGGAACTTATACCAAGAAAATAATTATAAGAGCTCATTGATACTTGATAATTTCTTTAACGATAACGACATATCTTCATTTAATATCATCCATAAGGGAGATTCTGAAGATAAATTGATTTATCTATTAGGTGAATACTTATCTAGTGATAAAATTTATAAAATTCTTATATTCGTGGAAGNAAGTGATAAAGANTTAAAAATAAAAGAAATTAAAATAGACCNGANACAATGATTGTAAGAACAAAAAAATTTAAAATGGATAAAAGTCTTTACATAAAAAGAGGCTTTTTCAATCTACTCAAGGAACAGTGGTGGGTATTTTTAATCTACCTTTCTNTCTGCTCAGTAAATTTTTTCATCCCCTCAATATGGTGGATAATAGGTGNCAGTATAGCACTCTTTCTTTATATATTATTCTGGCTAATTCAATTTTTTGGAGTAACACAAGTCGAACAGAGTAGTTATATGTTTGACAGATTATCCTATGAAATCTCAAGTGGTCAGCTCATGATGAAAATTAATAATAAACAAGGGATGCCAATTAAATGGGAGACAATAAAGAGTGTAAAAATTTTAAGTGACTGTTTCCTNTTTAAACTTAATGTAGTCCAATACATTATTTTTCCTTTTAAAGTTTTTAATAATGAAAATGAGATAAGGTTTATTAAAAGTATTCTTAGCAGGAAAGGTTATGTCAAGCANTGAGGATGTAAAATACAGAGAAGCTGTAGAACTAAGCCTTAGGTTCTGTGGCTACAGGGAAAGATCTAAAAAAGAAATAAATACCAAACTCCTTTCAAAAAATTACTCTCCAGAGCTTATAGAAAAGGTTATAAAACGATTGGAAGAGATAGGTGCAGTAGATAATTTGCGTTTTGCCAGAGCATTCTCAAGAGGAAAAAATAAAAGCAACAGGTGGGGAAAAATTAAAATAAGAAATCATCTATTCGAAAAAGGATTAGATAGTTCAGAGATAGAAGAGGGGATAAACAGTATTGATAAGAAAACATACTACGAGGTTCTTAGAAAGAATATAGAGGTTTACACCAGGAAGCATATTAATCCAGAAAAAAATAAACTTATAGCGCACCTACTTTATAAGGGTTTCTCTTCCGATGAAATTTTCAAAACTATTGAACAGCAGACCTAGAAATACATAAAATATTTGTCAGTGCCCTAACAAGAATTCCAAGAATAAGAAGGATTAAGCTCTCATTTAAATTCTGAGGTATAATATTCCACATCAGAAAGAGGGCTATCAGAAATGAAGAATACAAAATCAGATAGTTGACAAGGACCTTCCTAGAGAATATTTTAATAAATTGAAAACAGATTAAAATATTTGAGGGCAGGGCCCACACCAAGTTAAAATTGTTACCAGAAAGGTGATCGGTGAATAGCCACAAGTAAGATAAAAGCAGCCCAATTATGCCTGTAGATAGGAAAATAAAAAAATCGATTAGATTATATGATATGTCATACTTAATCTGCCTAAAAGATATAGTAAGAATAAAAATAAAAAAAATAAAAAAAATCATATTGGGTGTGAGAATGTTTCCTCTAAACTCTTGTGTAATACTCGGATTAAGTATAACAGTTTCTTTAACCAATTCATTACTCTTACCTATATTAGCCTTTTCCAAAGATTCAAAAAGGAAATCAGGAATAAACATTTTATCCTCATAAGAAATAACTCTATCAATTTCAGGGCCTAAGCATATATCAATTCCTAAATCACCCCAAAGGTTATTATTTAGATATATATCCATTAAGTTACGGAAAGATACATCACCAGGAACCTCAGAGAAATATAGCTGATCCCCAATTACCTCGGATAATATATCTCTGATTTTTGTGGCACAATTATCGTAAACGTAATTATATAAATAATTAGCGTTCTCGGGTTGAATGTTTTGTTCCAGATAATTATAAAGTAGTATTTCTTCTGATTGATCGAGATTTAGAAACTGTTCTTTCACAAACCTATTTTGGTCTATGTAGTAGTTTTTTGCCGCTGGGTAACTATACTTTCCAACCTTGTATAGCAACCTTCCATTTAAAAAATTTAAATAAAAATTTGGCTGTTCAAAGTCGAATATCCCGTAATTGTAGAAGTAATCTTCTCCAGTATTTTTATTGTAATACCTAATACCACTATGACCAAAAGCACTATATAATTCGTTCTCGTAGGGACCTATTGTTATGACAGAAAAACCACTTTGCCCATTATCATTTGAGAAGGATAAGAGAGAAGTAAAACAAAATAATATAGATAAATAGATTTTATGCACCTTCAATAATTATAACGATTTCACCTTTAATGTTTTTTTCATTTAACCTTTGGCTAACATCACCTAATGTGCCTCTAATATTTTCTTGATGAATCTTAGTCAGCTCTCTAGATATACTCACCTTCCTCTCCTCACCAAATATATCAATGAGTTCTAATAACAATTTTTTTATCCTGTAAGGAGACTCATAGATTATGATAGATCTCTTCTCTTCTTTTAAAAATTTAATCCTAGTAGCTCTGCCTTTCTTCTTTGGAAGAAATCCTTCAAATACAAATTTGTCTGAAGATATACCTGAGTTCACGAGAGCAGGAACAAAAGCAGTAGGACCAGGCAGACAATCTACTTCAATATTATTTTTAATTGCCTCCCTAACTATCAAATANCCTGGATCAGAAATTGAAGGAGTACCCGCATCACTTATAAGAGATACCTGAACACCAGATAATATTTTATTTATAAACCTATTCACAACCTTATGCTCATTATNNATATGATAAGAGTGAAGTGGTTTATTGATATCATATTTATCTAAAAGCCTTTTTGAAGTTCTGGTATCCTCACATAAAATAAGGTCTGATTCTTTTAGTGTCTCAACGGCCCTTAGGGTTATGTCATTAAGGTTTCCGATTGGAGTAGGGACCACAGAAAGATAAAATTCCAAACTCATTTTATTTTATCAATTTCTGATGCGAGATTATGATCTTTCTCTGTGACTATATCACCCATGTCGTGGGTGGATAATTTTATACTAACCCTATTATAAATATTATAAATCTCTGGGTGATGATCTTGTTTTTCTGAAATANCTGCAACTTTATTAATAAAATCAATGGCACTATTAAAGTCGTCAAATACGAAATCTTTTTCTAATTTATTTTCTTTTTCTTTCCACATTTTAAAGAGATATTATGTCATCTATTTTAGATGCTTTCTCGTAAATATAAAGGATTTCATCAGCATTTTTCATCATTTTGGATATTGTAAGTGATGTATATTTTTTATTTTTTGATTCTCTTTTAGAGTAATCTGAACCCGGCAAAAGATCTAATACCTTAGCAATAGATTCTGATTTAATTATAAATTTGAAAGAGTATTCTGCAGGAAAATCATACTCTTCCTCAAGGGTACTTTTAAAACTGTCTAGATCAGACATAAACTAAAAAAATTTGTATCGATTATCCTCTATGTCAGAAAAGAATTTGATGGCTTCATCAATCTTTGATGGTATACTAAATCTACTTGTTTGTATTAATGTGTTCCTAAAGTCATCATAAGTAGATAGCGTATCTGGAAGCACTTTTGACTCTAATCCTAAAACTATAATACCACCATCAATTTTGAAAGGACGTGTCAGTTCTCCCTCTTCCATAGAAAATGCAGTACCTACAGATTCTGGAGAGTAGCCTACATTTGATAGAGAGTTTTCTGATAGACTGAGTCCAGAGGACCTGTAGATCTCTCCAAGTCCTAAGTTATCTTTTAGGTCTTGCAAGGAGTTATACTCAGAAAGCTTTTCATTTAAATAAGTAAACTTTTTCTCATCGATAATCCTTCTTTTTATTGAATTTTCAACTTCNTCAAGATCCTTTGTACCCTCATAAGTNATCACATTTACCTGAGCGACAATATATCCTTCATCNGTTTCAATGACATCAGAGATATCCTCCACATACCTATCGTCAGCATAAGCCCATATAACAACATTACGTGCATCTTGAACAGATCCTAAATCTGATGAATTTTTATCTAAATCGATAACTTTTCCTCCGGTGATATTTTTCAGTTTTATATACTCTGAAAAATCAGTCTCATCTGATTTTATATCTAGCTTAAATAACTCAGCAGATCTATAAATATTATTTCTAGTATTATCACTAGGGAGAATATCCTTGGAGATAGTAGCCACATGATACGATGTTTTAGTTTTTGGATATGTTACGTAAATAATATGAAATCCAAAATCTGACTCTATAATTCTCGGTATTAAGCCAGCCCTATTTCTTGAAAAAACAGCATCTTGAAATGGTTTTACCATTACGCCATCGGAAAACCAGCCTAGATCCCCTCCATTTGAAGCAGATCCATCTTGGCTATAAGTTCTAGCAGTTTCATCAAAATCACTTCCTGACCTGATAAGGTTTAATATTCTATTTGCCTCAGATCTAACAGATGTCTTATTGGTGTCATCAAACCTTAGAAGAATATGCTTTGCTCTGGCCTTTTCTTTTTCGTCCTGAGTAATTTTAGAAAGTTTTTTTACAGTTATAGTACCATTAGAATAAGATGGTGCGGTTACATAGCCTACAGCCATACCAACTAAGTCATCCGGTAATTCGTCAGGGTTATATTTAGTGAACGGATTAAAACTATCAGAATTAATTACAGCATATGTTGAGTCATCTATAATATTTCCAGAAAGTAGATTTTCACTTATACTCTCTATATCATTTTCAAAAAAACTAGAATCTTCTGCTGAAGGAAGGACGGGAAAGAAAGCATAATCTATAGATCTTGTCTCCTCTTGATTATAATCTGATTTATTTTTATTAAGGTAACTCCTCATCTCACTAGTTGATACATCAAAAATTGTATCGCTAATTAAATAAAAAGGAACATAAAAATATGCAAGATCGATTTGAGATGATGAGTTAAAATATTCTGCCTCTGCATCTAGTGAATTATAAAATGTTGACTGAGTAATTAAATTATCGTATTTTGACCTTAACCTCATTGGTTTAAGGTTTGATTCAAAAGAATACCAAGCCTGCTGCTGATTTGTGGGTTGTGAAGATAAGTTTTGGAGATAACCAATTACATTATCCCGATTAAAACTTCCAGTGGATGGATCAGAGAATGCTTGAATGATCATTGGGTGTATATTAGTACCCTGTACCATATCTACAGACTCTTTATCTGTAACTGTAAGTCCAATCTTTTCGAATTCATCTACATAACTTATGTCATTTATTAGCCTCTCCCACGCCTGATCTCTTATATCGGAAATTTCTTGTTGGCTAGGTGATCTTCCATTATTAAGAGAAAAATTATAAGAGAGTTCCTCGTATACAGTATTAAATCTTAACAAATCAATTTCTTCGTCATTAATATAACCAACAATATTTCTATTCTGTCCAATAAATGAGCTATTAGGTCCTAAAATGTCTCCAAGGACAAATGCAACAATAGAGAAGCCTACTACGAAAACTAGGAACTTTCCCATCTTATCTCTTAAAGTACTTATTATAGCCATAATATTATATTAGGAATGCAAAATTAAATTTTAATTATTAATTATTTTAATTCTTTCTAAAAAATACGTTATCAATCCTATTGTTATTTATTGATAAAATTTTAATTGTAAAATTNTTNTAATCAATATTTTCATTTTTTTTAGGTATTTCCTTTGTAAAATTAAGNATAAATCCGCCAAGGGTATCATAATCTCCCTCTGGNATTTTCAAATCATACTTATCATTAAGANAATCAATCTCTAACCTAGCACTAAAATTAAAAGAGTTTTTATCTACCTTATCTTCTAGTAAATTAAGTTCATCAAACTCATCAATAATCTCACCAAATATCTCCTCAATAATATCTTCTAACGTTATTATNCCTGACGTTCCTCCGTACTCATCAATTACAACAGCTATATTAATCTGATCTGATATAAATTTAAGGAGCAAGTCGCTAGCCAGNTTCGTCTCATTTACATAATGAATTGGCTTTAATATACCATTAATTTCTTTTGGATTAGTAAATAATGAAAGNCCGTGACAGTATCCAATAACATTATCAATAGATGATTTATAAATAATAATTTTAGTGTAGCCTGTTTTATTAATTGTTTCTTTTAAATCACTTATTGAATCCTCTTCATCAACAGCGATAATTTCTGTCCTAGGTATCATAAAATCTCTAACTTTCACTGCTTTAAGATTTAAAGCATTATTAAAGAACTCTGATACATTTTTTGTCTGAATTTCTTTATCAGAAACAACAACTTTTTTAATATACTCATTAAGGTCTGTTATTTTAAACACAGGTTTTTCATCNGAATAACTTTGTTTTAAAATATCTTCAATTATAAATTTTAAAGAAAATATTACGACCTTAACAACTGGCCAAAAAATAAAGTATATAAACACTAATAAAATTGAGAACGATGAAATCAGTCGGTCTGGGTTAATCATAAATATACTTTTTGGAATATACTCAGCAGTTACCAAAACTATTAGGGTTGATATAAAAGTCTGAATTATTAAAACAGAGAAGTCATTTTTAATAATTTCAGGTAGATAATAAATTAAAATNGGTTCTAAAAAATCTGCCATTGCTATCCCATANATAACAAGAGATAGATTTATNCCAATTTGTAGTGCGGCTATAATTTCTGAACTGTTAGTGTTAAGTATATTAAATACCCTTCCAAAAAAACTTTTTGGAGTTGATTTTATTTCAAAGTTTAATTTATCTCGTGAGATATATGCAATCTCTAGCCCTGAAAATAATCCCGAGAATAAGATACATACTATGATAAGTAAAAATTGTGATTGATAATCTAGCATTTATTTTAAATAATTTATTTTTAAAATGTACACAAACCTTAAATATTAAAAAGGAAAGTAAGAGAAAATTTAATTAATTAATTTTCATCAATTTCAATTATACCTGATGGTTTCAGTATCTCATAATCTGTAAAATCTTGATTTGAAACCATACCCTCGCCAGAGTGAATTTCATTTTCAGACTTGATTGTAACAAATTTATTGGTAGAAAACTTTTCCTCATTTGGGTACCAAAATAACTCCTCCGTCCTTAACTCATTCTCTGTATCAATATTATATAATATTACATTACCCTCGGCACGATAAAAATTTTCTTCTGAATTTCTTGTAACATAATTAGCAGAAAACTTCGCTGTTATATTTTTATCTTCTTTAGAATAAATATCCACATTTATGCCCTCCGGATAAAGTTCTTTTCCGTCATTAAAAACCTGATATAGTTCTGCTTGTAAAAAAAAGCGTGTACGAGCAGAATCTGAGAATGAAGTTTTAAGATCAATAACTTCTAAGTCTGGCCCTGAATAATCTAAGTTCTCTTGAGATAATTTTGTGTTAGACAGGTTACAAGAAATTAAAAATATACTTATTAGAATTATTAGATATCTAGGGTTAGTCATCGGATTTTTCTTCCAGGATCTCTCTTAAATCTTTTACTATCTGTCTTATCTCATTCTGATCTTTCATAAGCTCAACAATATAGTATTTGAGCTCTGATAAACCTGAGGAGTTATTTAACGACTGAGTAGAGCCTGTTGGTGATGAGGAGACTGGATTGCTAGATGTTCCTAAGTCCTGTAATTCAGAGTTATTAGATGATAAGTTAGCTATCTCTTTCTTAATTTCTCTTATATCCTCTTGTATTGGGTTGTTATCAATTTTATCAACAATTTGCTGATACGTCTCAACAATTTCTTCTAGGTAGTCATCATCAATAGAATATGATTGGTAATTATTACCTTTCTCAATGGCTTTTGAAAGGTCCTTAAGCTCCTTTGAAATATTATTATTTCCTCTNTTATTATCCCCCTTTCTGTCACTATTAAGTATTTCTTCTGCAATTTTTTTTATCTCATCAATCTCCAAAGAAGTGAAGTCTTTTAATTCTTGTAAATCTCTTTTAGTTTCGTTTTTAAAATTATTTAACTCTGACCTAGAATCGGCAAGGGCGGTATTGGCCAGTAGTTGAAGAGAAAAGTTTCTAAGATCATTAACATCATTTTTCAACTCTCCAATATANAAGACAATACTATCTGCACTCAACTCATCTAGAGNTGAGACTTTTTCATTATTTTTTTTCTGTAGATTAACATTAGCTAATGTAACTTGTCTAAGTAACTCTGTAGCTATATCTAAATTTTTTCTTAATTGAATAACTTCTTCTGATTCACTCTGATCAGTATCTGAATTTGCACTCAAATTTTTTTCATCTATTAAGGTAGATATTTTATTAAGGAATTCTTCATTATCTAAAAATGTGCCGTCTTCTGATATTTGAGAGGCAATCTGATCTGANAGAGAAGAAAGGTCAGACTGAAGCTCTGAAAACTGATCTGATACTCTAGATATATCCCTACCTAGAGACACAAGATTCTCATCATAAACATTAGTATTATCCTGGAGCTCAGCCACAAAGTCAACATTTGATGCTAAAATTCCTCTGTCATCTGAGGAAAAAGCCTTAGACACAGAACTCAATGCGCCTACCATAATTGCAAATATTGCACAGACCAAAGATAACTGTAAAGAGAAGTGTGAATAATTTTTACTTTTCTTTTTAAAGATATATATCCAGTAAGAGAAGGCAAGAACACCGAAAATAGCAAGAGCTAATACTATATCAAAGATGTAGTTAGAATATAGAGGAATCAGAAAATCTTGAATAACAAAAGCTATACCAGCGTTAAGTGCTAANTTTTTAGCNAATAATCTAAGNACCGGAACACTTGNAATAAANCCCTCAATATTGAATTTCATTCTCTTTTACTTAGTGTTACTTTCTCATTTATCCAACATCCTGTATTTAGGGACTCCCCAACCTCAAGGTTTTCATTAAAAATTTCTTCCATAGAAGGAAACTGTGCCTTAGCTTGAGCAGCTTTAATATTTAAACCAGCCCTTTTAAACATATTATATGCCGCAATAAAAACAAGTCTGTCATTGACTCTACTCTTACCACCTTTACACTCTTCATAAGATGCCATGTAAAGATTTCCAATAAGTTTATATGCCTCAGAATTATTTTCAGATGATATAGACATTCTTGCATTATCTCTAGATTTTATCTTATTTCCAACAAGAGCATATAACTGTGCTTTATTTANATAAATCTCTGATTTTTGTTTTGTGTCATCAGTAGANAAAAGAGCTCCATCATAATATTCGAGAGAAGCCTCATAATTTTTAGAAGACAATTCTCTGCCAGCAATAAATTTAGCTATAGCAAAATCTTTCTCATTAGTAAACATTATTTTAGCGGCAGATAATGCAATATCTGAAGAAGTACACTTTCCAGTTATACTAAGCTGGAATATTTTTTTGGCAAGATTTAAAACTTCGTCCGAATACAAAATTCCTTCGACAGGATCTAAGTTCTCATAATCTGTCTCAATTATTTCATCGGATGGGGATTCAACTAACAGGTTTAACTTTGGACCTAAAGTGTTCTCAACAAAGTTACAGTCCACGGTTATCGTAGCCGTTAGAAGCTTATCAAGATTGTCCTGATACCTTTTTAACCTATCAATATTTTTTGGGTCATCAGACCTTTTAAAGGAAACTACATTTGATAGCTTGTCATATATATCAAGAACTTGATCATCAGATATAGTCTTTGAGGTTAGTTTATGTTTTCTAACAATATCCATAAAACCAACAATATTACTATTTCCTAATTTGTTGCCATTTAACTCCAAAGCTTCACTAAACATATTGTAAAGATTCTCATACTGTGTCTTATCAGACCTATAAAAAGTGTATGCAAAAGTTGACTTTCTATTCTTTACATAGGCCTCCCTACCAAAATTTTCAATTCTTTTATCAAAAATTGATATTGCTTCTTGTATTAATGAATTTTTTTTATCTGGGTCTTCTTCTTTATCAATTAAACACCTTAAAATTTTTACAGCATTTTGATATATTGAGACGTGTAACCCNGGAACATTTTGAACTAACCATCTGTTTGATTCAATNGCCATATCGCAATTGCCCTGCTTTAGGTANTCTGTATAAAGGACNTTTNTTTCTTCAGCACTAGCCTTATCCTCTGGCCAATTCCATCCTGGTTGAGATATAACATAGGTATTAGATGAAATTATTATAAATAAAATTAGTAAGTTTTTCATATTTAAATTTAATCAAATTTTCTCTTAATAAACCAAATGTTATTAATTGAACTCCCTATGATGAACTTTAAATAGTTTTCTTTGGCAAGAGTTTTATTTAGGCTCCCCCTTGTACCTAACTCTAAACCTAGATTAATTCTAGAAATGGAGCCTATNGGTAATGATAATCCAAAAGTAGCNGCTATATTATTTGTTTCCTCGCTATTTATNAAATAGGGGTATCTTTTGAATAAAAGCCCACCCCTATAGGTTACTCTATTAAAGTAAGTATTAACATCTTCAGCATCAGGAATAATTTCAATACCTGTTGAGACCTGAAAGTAATTCTTGTAATTATTTTGTTGATTTTCAAAGCCTGAATTCTTCTTCCACGGTTGAAACCTAAAATCAATTCCAAAAGAAAGCTTATCTAGAATCTCATAAGAAACTCCGAAACCATAATTTTTAGGAATAATATAGTCTCTTATAACATCATTTAAAATAGTATCTATTACTAGTACATTAAGAGAATTAGGAATTTTTCTTTCTAATTGTGAAAAGGTTGAAGACTNAAGAGACGTCTTTAAATCATANACAAACCCAATTTTTAAAAACTTATCTTCATTTATTTCTTTTCTATAGAACAACCCTGTCGTAAAAGAATAATCATTGTAACTAGATTCCTCAAAATAATTAGAAAAGAACTGAGGTTCATTTGATATAGTTGAAGATATATTGCTAGAAACTCTACCAAAAATATATGTGGCCTTAACCCCAAGAGATAATTCTTTATTAACCTTAAAACCATTGGATAAATATATTTCGGTAAGTCCTCCAGAACCATCATAATCATAGGTTACAAGTGACGATGTTGGTGTTCCGTCAACATTATATACCACATCCTCAGAAAATAATTTATAATTCATATTACTGAAAGGATTAAAACCAAATGAGGCCGTCCATTTTCCTGACTTTAAAACAGGAAAACCAAAACCTATATAATTTATATTTCCGTTACCAATAATATCTTTTGACTCATTATTAACAATTTGTCTAACGTCTGAAGCCACTCCCATCTCAAATGTAGTAAACCTATTATACACTAAGGCAGCTGGATTTTGGTTATTCAAGTGCCAATACGATCCATTGCTAATGCCTAATCCCCCCATTGATAAATTATGAGCAAAGGAGTTATCAGAAATCTCACCTACAGGAATTAATGAACTGAATGGGGTTGTTACCTGGGAAAATGATACTTTAGATCCAAAAAAAAAGTAAATTAGAAAAAAACATAAAAATTTGATACGCATGTGGCTTATCATTAGATTTTAACAGAAGCAAAGATGCATTCTTTAATTCATAAATAAAAAATTAAAATAAAGACATGAAAATTAAAAAATTCAATGTTATTGGCATTATGTCTGGAACATCTTGTGATGGTTTAGATATTGCTTATTGTTCATATTGGATGGATAACAGAAAGTGGCATTATGAATTAATAAATAAATCTTTCACACCATACGACCCCGTCATGAGTGAAAAACTTTTAAAATCTTCTAAACTTTCATCTTATGATTTAAAAAAATTAGATATAGAGCTAGGTGAATTAATTTCTACAAATATTTTAAGCTTAATAAAAAATCATTCAATAAAACCATTTCTTATCTCTTCACATGGTCATACTGTATTACATAATCCTGCTGAAAAAATAACACTCCAAATTGGAAATCCTTTAATTATATCGAATAAAACAAAAATAAAAGTAATTACTAATTTTAGAGAATTAGATGTATTAACTGGAGGACAAGGAGCTCCACTTGTCCCATATGGAGACAAACATCTTTTTAGTGAAAATGACTACTGCATTAATATTGGAGGAATTGTAAATATATCTAACCTTAAATCAAAAATAATTACAGCATACGATGTGTGTCCAGCAAATATCATTTTGAATAAATATTCAAGAGCTATGGGATTAGAATACGATAAGAACGGATCTATTGCATCTGAGGCAAAAAAAATAAATTCATTATTTAATAAACTAAATAATCTNGGCTATTATAATATAGATGGTCCAAANAGTTTAGATATTGATTTAATAGAAAAAGAATTCTTGCCTTTATTAAAAGGNTATGCTCATGAAGATATTCTCTGCACAACTATTCACCATATAGCCTACCAAATTAATAAAAGTTTAGANTCAAAAAANAATAACGTTTTATTAACTGGTGGAGGGGTTTTTAACACATTTCTCTTAAAAAAAATTAAATCATATAATAAACTAAATAATAATTTTATCGTTCCAAATAGTGACATAGTTTCTTTCAAAGAAGCAATTATTTTTGGATATTTGGGTTTACTGAGGTATTTAAATTNTGAAAATATAAGTAAAACAGTTACTGGNTCAAAAAANTCATCTTCATCAGGAACTATAATAGAAAGTAAATTATTTTAATATGTACGAATTAATGATTGTTGTTTTTGTTATNGGTTACGCTTGTATAACTATCGAGCATCAACTAAAAGTAGATAAAGCTGCAATTGCGCTTATAACTGGTATACTCTGCTGGACTATTTATGTCTTTGGAAAAGAAGATATAGTCAAACTTGAAGGAATTAAGGATTATGCTGAAACAGAGTTTTCAAATATCTAT
Source organism: Marinoscillum sp. (assembly GCA_002692105.1). Lineage (GTDB taxonomy): Bacteria > Bacteroidota > Bacteroidia > Cytophagales > MED-G16 > MED-G16. The sequence continues at coordinate 61,736 of NZKG01000009.1, forward strand.
CCCGATGAAATTATTGAGACATCTGAGACAATTGGAAAATCCACTAAAGAAATAATACAACACTACGTTACTGAGGTGCAACTTTTTGAAATCCTCTCTGAAATATCTAGTATACTCTTCTTTCTTATGGGAGCTATGACAATTGTTGAAATTATTGATATACATGGTGGATTTAGAGTTGTTACAGATCGGATTAAAACAACAAGTAAGCTCAAACTATTTTGGATACTTGGGTTTGTAGCATTTTTCTTTTCAGCATTATTAGACAACCTTACCGCATCTATCATAATGGTTTCTCTAACTAGAAAATTTATAGCTGATCAAAAAGACAGGTGGTTTTTTCTTGGTATGATAATCATTTCAGCAAACGCAGGAGGTGCATGGTCACCTATTGGCGATGTCACTACCACAATGCTTTGGATTGGAGATCAGATAACTACATATGAAGTAATAACTAAGTTAATTATACCAAGTCTTGTCTGCCTAATTGTTCCCCTAATAATTATGTCACCAAAGGTAAAAGGCACATTTAATAGACCCGATACGGATAAAATGGAAGTATCACATCACACTACGGATAAGACGAGGAATATAGTCTTTTATAGTGGCGTAGCTGGTCTACTATTTGTTCCAGTTTTTAAGTCTGTAACACATTATCCCCCTTTTATGGGAATGATGTTAAGTTTAGGGTTCCTATGGCTTTTGACTGATATTCTTCATAGAAAAGATAATAAAGAGGATAAAAGATATTTCTCAGCTTACCATGCATTAGAGAAAATGGATGTGCCAACTTTACTTTTTTTCTTAGGAATTTTATTAGCAGTTGGGAGTCTTCAAGCAGCTGGTCAGCTTGGTCAAATGGCAACTTTTCTTGATAACGAGATAGGTACTGGCACTGAAAATGGAGTTTATACCATTGGTTTAATAATTGGTTTATTATCTGCAATTGTAGATAATGTTCCTTTAGTTGCTGCCGCAATTGGAATGTATCCTTTGGAAATTGGTGGAGATGGATTCTTTGCCCAGGATGGACTTTTTTGGCAATTCTTAGCATATTGTGCTGGAACAGGAGGAAGCGCATTAATTATNGGCTCTGCAGCCGGGGTTGCTATAATGGGTCTNGAAANTATNCCGTTTTTTTGGTACTTGAAAAGGATTTCGTTCTANGCTATTGTTGGTTATTTCTGCGGTGCTNTCACCTATNTTNTCCAATCAAACTTGATAAGCTAAATTAACTTTCAAATTATNTTAAGCATCTTCAATAAGGTGTANGCTGACTCTTTTCCCTTATCTCCTTTGTTTCCACCNGANCGTGCTATTGCTTGTTTAATGTTGTTAGTAGTAAGTACACCAAATGATATTGGTTTATTNTGNCTCAAGGATACAGAAAGNATTCCATTACATACTGCCTCTGCAATATATTTATCATGATCGGTCTCCCCCTTAATAATACAACCAAGTGCCACAANACCATCAACTTTNTGATTAAGGAACATATGGTTTGATCCGTAAACTAACTCCATACTACCTGGGACACTTCTTGTTATTAAATTATTTTTTTNAATACCTAATTCTAAAAAATAATTGGTACANGAAGACATTAGCATATCAGTGATGTTAGAGTTCCATTCAGAATGAACTATTCCAATTCTTAAGGAATCCATTTTAATGTTTTCAAAATTGCTATCAATGATGAGACTGTTACCCATTATATTAAACCTTCCAATCTAGATTTATTCTTTAATGAAATTTGAAATTCAGGTGAATCCTTATACTCATTTATAATCTCTTTNTAGGATTTAATAGCAGAGTTAANGTCATCTGTTTTTTCATAAACCAGTGCTAACTTTAAGATATATTTTGGAGTAAAGTATTCGTTAGGGTTATTAGATTTTGCTAGCTTAAAATATTTTATTGCGTCACTATATTCCTCCAACTCAACATACGCATCTCCTACTAGTGAATAAGCTCTTGCCTGCAGTAACAAATCNGAAGAGGAGAATTGTAGTAGGTACGAAATAGCATTATCATAATTACCAAGTTTGAGGTATGATACTCCGGCATAATAATGAGANAAATTAGCGGCANCAGATAAACTATACTCATCAATAATTTCNAGAAAACCGTAATTATTTCCATCTCCATTTAATGCCTTTACAAGGCTGTCCTGCTCAAAATAGTATACTGCCTGAAACATTTCTTCTTGGGCNTCAGTATTCTGATTGTCTTTAATAAAATTATAGGCAGAGAAAAAAACAAATACTGCTAACAGGGTCCCAGAAACAATATATATTAAGTTTTTATTTTTGTTTAAAAAATCCTCCGTTTTGGAAATACTTTCACCAATAATCTCTGGATTTTCTAAAGGAATGNTTTCTTTATTATCTTTTTTTGGTTTTCTAATTTTTACCATAGTTAGTTATTCTTTAAGGAAAGGGTAATCAGTTTGTACATATACATCCGAAAAAGCGTCATCTTTCTCNGGNTAAGGAGACTTTTCTGAAAATTCTACAGATTTCTTAACTTGATCTTTAATACCTTTATCAATTTCATTTATCTGTTCTTCTGTTAGTATTTTCTTCTTTAGAATCATATTTTTAACCTGCTCTATTGGGTCTTTATCCTTGTAATGTTCTAACTCTTCTTTTGTTCTGTACTTTGCGGGATCAGACATCGAATGACCTTTAAATCTATATGTTCTAAATTCTAGCAAAGAAGGACCGTCACCATTCCTTGCTCTTTTAGCGGCCTTTGAAATAGCTCTATGAACCTTTATTACGCTCATTGCATCAACAGGCTCCGAAGGTATATCATAGGATAATCCAGATTTATATAACTCAGTTACATTTGATGTTCTGCTTACTGANGTTCCCATAGCATAGCCATTATTCTCAATAATAAATATAACAGGGAGCTTTAAAAACATTGCTATATTAACAGCCTCATGAAAAGCTCCAATCCTNAGAGCACCATCTCCAAGGTATGTCAGNCATAAGTTATCNGTTTTTTTATATTTATCTGCAAAAGCAATTCCAGCACCTATAGGTATTTGATTTCCTACTATACCATGACCACCAAAAAAATGTTTCTCTTTGTCAAACATATGCATTGAACCACCCTTTCCTCTTGAAACACCGGTTACTTTACCAAATAACTCTGCCATGATCTTATCNGGATTTGTTCCTAGTGCTAAAGGATGGGCATGATCACGGTAGGAGGTAATATATTTATCACCTTCTTTTAGTGCAGAAACNCAGCCTGAAACGCATGCCTCTTGACCTATATAAAGATGACAAAATCCTCTAATTTTCTGCTGTCCATAGAGTCTACCAGCCATCTCCTCAAATCTTCTCATTAACAACATAGATTTTAACCAATACAAATAAGTTGAAGATTCAAACTCCTNTCTTACATCGACCTTATTTGTTTTTTTTTCTTTTACTACTGCCATAACTTATTTTTCAAAAAAAAATTNAATTAGCTTTATGCTNATATTTTAATTCAGCACAAATATAAATGCATATTGACAAAATACTGATTAATAATTTTAAAAATTATAGAGCTTTCAAAATAGACTTCTCTAGTAAAATCAACTATATATTTGGAGAGAATGGTGCTGGTAAAACAAATCTCTTGGATGCAATTTATTATTTATCCTTAGGCAAAAGTGCAATTAATACTAACGACGATGAAAATATTAGAAAAAGAGAGTTTTATTTTAGAATAGAAGCTCATTATTCAAACAATAACACTTACAAATGTTANTATGAAAATAAATCTGGAAAAAAATTATTTGAAAATGACAACATATATAAATCCCTAAGAAAACATATAGGGAAGATTCCTATCGTATTTGTTAAGCCACTTGACATCAACCTATTAAGGGGTTACAGTCAGTCAAGAAGAAAGTTTTTTGATACTTTAATTTCGCAGACTGATGAAGATTATTTAAATAAATTAGTTGATTACAATAGACTCATAAAACAGAGAAACAGCTACNTAAAAAACGCCAATACCTTAAAGAGTATTGAGTCAGATATCATTAGAACATACAATGAAAAACTTGTAGAGCTTAATTTATTTCTAAGTAAGATAAGAAAGGAAACATCCGAAAATTTAAATAAAGAATTTAATGATGTGTCTGAAAATTTAACAAAAGAAAATTTTAATATTATATATTCTACAGAAGTTAAAGAAGGGTTAAGCCATGAAGATTTCGATAAGAAATTAGAACATGATTTTTACACTAAGAAAACTTCTTTAGGTATACATAACGACGATTATGTTTTTTACTTGGATGACAGGTTAATTAAAAGATATGGCTCACAAGGACAGCAAAAAATATTTATAATATCTCTAAAAATATGTGAATACCTTATATTAAAGAGAAAAACGGAAAAAAATCCTATAATTTTATTGGATGATGTCTATCACAAACTTGATAATAAAAGGATAGAGCTTTTAAACAAATACATNGAAAAAAAAANTTTCAAACAAGTATTCATAACAGACTCAGTCTATGAAAGGTTAAAAAAAATTAAAAGATTAAAAAATATAAATATTATAGAGTTATCAAATGAGGAGGAAGTCTAGAAAATCAAAACCTATTTCTATAAGTGATTTAACTTCTGAAATATATAAATCAGAAAAAATTAGTAGAAAAATAGATAGTATNGAGATATTNAATTCTTGGAATCAAATAACGAATAAATTGATACAGGATAGAACAGAAAAAGTTTATGTATCAGAAAAAAGAAAAGTATTTATAAAAGTTAGCTCAGCACCTCTCAGGAATGAATTAGAAAATAATAAGAAGAAGTTATTAAAAGAACTCCAGAAGAGACACAACAGCATTGAAGAGATTTTTTTTACCTAATTCTGAATTAGAAAATCTTTCTTGAAGATAAGCATAATTGAGACTCCAATAAAAATATAAGAATCTGCAAGATTAAAGACAGGCCACAAAGAAAGATATGAATCACCTAAAATAGGTATCCAAGATGAAACATATCCCTCCCATATATCAATATAAATCATATCAATTACCTGACCATAAAACAGATTGAATGGTGAGGCTTCTGGTGCATTATTAAATATTATTCCATAAAAAACACTATCAATAACATTCCCTATTGCTCCAGAAAATATAAGAGAGATACACACAAGGATAAGTTTATCATGTTCTTGATCAATGATTTTAAAAAGATAAAATCCAATGAAAAATGAAGCAATTAATCTAAATAATGATAGAATTAATTTAGTGTATTTAAAGTCAAAATTAATTCCAAAAGCCATACCTGGATTTTGAATATGATAAAGCTTAATGAAATCGGAGATTATAGGTATTTCTGAGTAAAGAGGCATGTTATAATAAACCAGAACTTTAGTTAATTGATCTAAAAAGATTAATGATAAAATTAAAAATATAATATTTTTTCTCATTTTTTTATTCCTTAACTATCTTAAAATATATNGATTCTCTTTCCATATTTCTATCTAATTCGAAATCAATTTTATTCGATGAATTTATTTCATCTTTAATAACATATTCCAATGCCTGAGTCTCATTACATATAAAATCTTNGTGTTTAACTAATGAATCAAAAACAAATGACGATGATTTTTTGATTTCAATTTTAATTTTATCAGTTATATTCAAATCAATATTTTTTCTTTCATTTTGAATTTTATTTATAAATTCTCTAGATACTCCTTCACTAAGCAATTCTTCATCAAGACCTGTCTCAAGAGCTATCGTAAAAAATTCATTAGTAGCAACTGCCTTACCTTTTATTTCACCAAAAGATATTTCAACTTGTTCTAATAATATTTCGATTTTTTCACCATTTTCAAGAACAAATTTACAAGAGCCTTTAACCTCTAAATCTTTTATACCTTCACCAGACATTTCAAATATTTTCTTTGATACCATATTCATATTTGAACCATGTATAGANCCTAATAGTTTAAAGTTTGGCTTTACTTTTTTTACAAAAATTTCATTTGAGTTATCTCTTACTACTTTTAAACACTTAACATTAACTTCAGATAAAATAATATCTGAAACTGACAGTATTTCTTTTTCTTTTTCTTTTGTATCAACAGGTATTATTACAGCCGCTAAAGGTTGCCTCACTCTTATTCTCTCCCTCTTTCTGACAGAGTGAATCAGCGAAGATATTTTTTGAGCATAGAACATCTTTCTTTCAAGTTCATTTGATATTAGACTGGATTTATATTTAGGAAAATCAGTGAGATGAACAGAATCAAATTTATCTGGACTAAATGCTAAATCATTAAAAAGCTTTTCAGAATAAAATGGAATAAAAGGAGAAGAAATTATAGAAATTATTTTTAAACATTCTTGAAGAGTCTGGTATGCCATTAATTTATCTTCCGTCAAGTCGCCTACCCAAAATCTTTTTCTATTCAACCTTACATACCAGTTGCTTAAATCTTCATTAATAAAATCATTTATTAATCTTGCCGCTTTAGTTGGATTATAGGAATTCATAGATAATTCTACTTCTTTTACTAATGAATTAAGCTTGCTTATTATCCATCTATCATCAAAAGTTCTTCTAGCATAAGGAATTAAGTTTTCAGTGCCAGAATACCCATCCACATTAGCATATAGAGCAAAAAAGTTATAAGTATTTGATAATGTCCCAAAAAACTTTCTAGAAAATTCAGCAATTCCGTCTTCGTTAAATTTTAAATTATCCCAAGGGTTTGAGTTTGCAATCATGTACCATCTGGTAGCATCAGGTCCATACCTCTCAATGATTTCAAATGGGTCTACTGCATTTCCAAGTCTCTTTGACATTTTATTTCCATCTTTATCTAACACCAACCCATTTGATATGACATTTTTAAAACTTGACTCACCAAATAACATTATTGATAGTGCATGTAAAGTGAAAAACCATCCTCTAGTCTGATCCACTCCCTCTGCAATAAAATCAGAAGGGAACATATCTTTAAAAAAATTTTCATTTTCAAATGGGTAATGATACTGCGCAAATGGAACCGAACCTGAATCATACCAAACATCAATGATATCTTTTTCTCTGTACATTGGCTCATTATTTTTAGATACCAAAATAATTTCATCAACGTATGGTCTATGTAAATCAAAACTCTCGGATAATTTTTTTTTCATAAATCCGGCTTGATGAGACTTTTTAACTTCCTCTCTTAACTCCTCTATGCTTCCTACACATATCTCATCTTTACCATTCTCTGTCCTCCATATAGGAAGTGGAGTACCCCAATATCTTGACCTACTTAAATTCCAATCAACCAGGTTTTCTAACCAATTACCAAACCTTCCTGAGCCAGTTGATTCTGGTTGCCAATTTATTTTTTTATTGAGCTCTATAAATTTAGATTTTAATTTAGTTGTATTTATAAACCAGGATTCAAGCGGATAGTATAGAATTGGTTTGTCTGTCCTCCAACAGTGTGGATAACTATGAATATATTTCTTTACATCAAAAGCTTTATTTTCTTGCTTTAATTTAATAGAAATCNTTTCATCAGTAGACAATTGATCACTTAGTTCATCTGAAAAATTCTTGACTTCCATACCAGCAAAATCTGTTATTTCATCAACGAACTTTCCGTTTTTATCAACGATAGGTACATCTTCATTGTTATCATCCTTTACAAAAACTCCAGGCATATTATTTTTTCTTGAGACCATAAAATCATCAGAACCAAAAGTTAAGGATATGTGAACAATTCCAGTTCCCTCNTCAGTAGATACAAAATCTCCATGAATTATAGACAGAGCAGGTTTATTAACTTTTACATATGGTAATAATTGATGATAATCTAAACCACACATTTCAGATCCTTTAATTTGCTTAATTACTTTATATTCTAGATGATTCTCTTTGAATTTTATTTGACCACCAACATGATTATCTTCTGAGAAGAACTTATTAATACAATTCTTAGCTAATACAACTCTGACCTTTTTTTTAGAGTATTTATTAAAAGTTTCAATCAGAACATAATCAATCTTTTTCCCGACAGCTAGACCATTNTTTGCAGGAAGAGTCCATGGNGTTGTNGTCCATGCTANGATAAATGTTTCTTCTTTTCCAAATAATTTGAGCGACTTCTCATTNGNTTTAATCATAAACTGAGCAGTTAATGATGTGTCTTTAATTTCTTTATATGCCCCGGGCATATTTAATTCATGTGAACTTAAACCTGTTCCCGCAGCAGGTGAATAGGGCTGAATAGTATANCCCTTATAAAGGAANCCTTTTTTATATAGTTCCTTAATAGACCACCACACAGATTCAATATATTTATTTTCAAATGTTATATATGCATCATCAACATCTAACCAAAAACCTATACTTTCAGTTAGCTCTTCCCACTTCTCCTTGTACTTCATTACAGCCTTCTTNCATTCTCTGTTATACTCTTCTACAGATATCTTCACTCCTATGTCATCTTTGGTAATACCTAATGATTTCTCTACCTGTAACTCAACTGGTAATCCGTGAGTATCCCAACCACCTTTTCTAAAAACTTTATAACCTTGAATNGTTTTATATCTACAAAATATATCTTTNACTGTTCTTGCCATAACATGATGAATGCCNGGCAGACCATTAGCNGAAGGTGGCCCCTCATAAAATGAAAAAACTTCAGAGTCTTTTCTATTATTAATTGATCTTTCAAAAATTTCATTTTTTTTCCATAGAGAAATAATGTCNTTACTTACATTATAAAGATTTAAATCTGTACTTTCATTGAACCTCTTTTTACCCATATCCTACTTTTTATAAAAATGTAAAATTATACTCGGTAATAAAGTCAAATTAGTAATCATGGCTACAAATAAAATAATTGAGGTTAATACCCCAAGAACAATAGTTCCTCCAAAATTAGAAAAAGCAAAAATTATAAATCCAAAAAATAAAATAAAAGATGTAAAAACCATACTTTTCCCAGTCTGAGAAATTGTTTTAAGTATTGAATCATTTAAACTGTTATGTATTAATTCATTTTTAAACTTTGCTAAAAAGTGAATGGAGTAATCAACTGAAATTCCAAATACAATACTAAATACAAGAGCTGAACTNGGTTTCAGNGGAATAGNCAAAAAACCCATAATGCCACCAGCTATTAANAANGGAATNATATTTGGGATNAATGATATAATAACCATCTTAATATTTCTAAATAATGCAGACATAATTAAACTNATTATAAAAAATGCTAATAACATNGACTGCAATAAATTCTCAATTAAAAAATTAATGCCTTTAATAAATGTNAGAGTTGTGCCAGTGAGCATAACTTCTGACTTTGATTTAGAAAAAATCTCATCAATTTTAGGTTTAATTATATTACTAACAATAGAATCTAGTTTAAAGGAACCTAAATCAGATACATTAAGAGAAATTCTTATCTTTTGACCTGTNGAATCTACAAATGATTTAGATATATTATCTTCTTCAGANATATTANTTTGATAACCATCCGCTATATATCTCAAAATNAAATTTTTATCTCTGTTGTTAGGCATTGAATAATAGAAAGGGTTGTTATTATAATATGCTTGTCTTGAAGCCTTAACAAAACTTACAATAGATATAGGAGAAGAAACATAACTTTTATCGGAAAGGAAATTTTCTAATCTATCAACTTTTTTAAGGNTATTTAAGTTTTGTACNCCTCTTTTGATTTTTGTGTCTACAACGATCTCCAGAGGCATAACACCAGAAAAATTCTTTTCAAAAAATTTTAAATCTTTCATAAGAGAACTTTCAGCTGGGACATCATCAACAATATAAGAAATAGACTTCACCTTNGTAATNCCGTAAATTGATATTACAAAGATTGATGTAAAAAATAAGAAAACTGCTTTTTTNTGGTTAAATGAAATATAAATAAAAGATGAAATAAGTTTATTTATAAAACTATAGTTTAGGTAATCTGTCTGACTCTTTTTAGGTGCTGGGAGATATATGTAAGCTGTTGGAAGTAAAAATATACTAACAAAAAAAGTAGCTACGACATTGATTCCAGCGATTATTCCAAACTCTGTTAAAATTTTAATATCTGTAGTTGATAAAACTAAAAAGCCTACAGCAGTTGTTAAATTAGTTATTAGTGTAATCAATCCAATAGTCTTGATAACATTTTTAAAAGCGTCATTCTTATCTTTGTAATTTTCAAAAGAGTAATGATAATAATTGAGCATATAGACACAATTAGGAATTCCTATAACAACAATTAATGGAGGAAGAAGGCCTGAAAGTAGGGTTATTTTATAACCNAATAAAGCAAGAGATCCAAAGATCCAAANAACAACAATTCCAATTATAAATACCGGTATTAAAACNGCATCCCAAGACCTAAAAAANATAAATAAAATTAGAGCAGTTACAGCAAGAGAAGCAACAAGTAANAGTGACAACTCATCTTTAACATTATTTGCAATTGTATATCTTGAGTANGGTAATCCTGCATAATGTAATTTNATATTTGTATTTAACTGAAACTCATTTCCTCTATCAATAAGATTTTCCATTAAAGCATCTCTTCTATCAGAGTTNAGAATCTTTTTNTCAATAGTAATTAGAAGAGTTATTGCGCCATCATCATTAAATATTTTACCCTTATAAAACTTTTGGTTTAAAGTAAAGTCGATAAGGCTATCTAATTCTTCTTGAGAGCTTAAAGGCTTATTAAATATTGATACAAATTGAAAATTTTTGTCTTTAGTATTTTTTTTCAAAATCTGTAAAGAAGATAATCCTAAAGCACCCTTAACTCCGTTAATNTCTTTTACTTCTTGAGTTAACTTTTGATAAGCTTTAAANTTTTCTAATTGAAAGATTGAAGAATCTTTTAACCCAACNGCAAAAACATTACCNTCTTCACCAAACGTTTTCTTGAAACCATTATAATATTCCATATCTGGATCTGAGTCAGGAACCGTCTGAGANAAATCNTANTTTAGCTGAACGAACTGNCTCATATAGGCCATGAAGACAGTGATGATTAGTATAAACGTNACGAAAAATTTTCTTTTCTTAAGAATAAATATCGATGCCTTATCGATCATGAAGATTTCTTTAATAAATTAATAATTGAAGTTCTATCATCAATGAAAGAAATTATATTATCAATTCTAANCCTCTCTTGACTCATATCATCTCTATTTCTGACGGTAACTGAATTATCTTTTAAAGAATCGTAGTCCACAGTAATACATAANGGTGTACCTATAGCATCTTGNCTTCTGTATCTCTTTCCAATTGAATCTTTAATGTCTAANTGACAATTAAACTTANACCTTATAATATCAAATATATCTTTTGACTTTTCTGGTAACCCATCTTTTGCATTTAGTGGTAAAACAGCACATTTTACNGGAGCAATTTCAAAAGGTATTTTTAAAAATGTNCTATTCGATCCATCCTCAAGNGATTCCTCTTTGTAACTAGTTGTTAAAACTGATAAAAATAAACGGTCAAGGCCAATTGAAGTCTCAACAACNTATGGAACAAAACTTTCTCCAGACTTCTGATCAAAATATAACATTTTCTTTTTTGACTTTTCTTGATGTTTCTTTAAATCAAAATCGGTTCTAGAATGAATTCCTTCCAATTCTTTAAAACCCATAGGAAATTTGAATTCAATATCGCAGGCAGCATTAGCATAGTGAGCAAGATTCTGATGATCATGAAAACGATACAAATCATTTCCAAGGCCTAGAGACTCATGCCATTTTAATCTTCTCTCTTTCCATNTCTCATACCAATCCAATTCTGTNCCAGGTTTNACAAAAAACTGCATCTCCATCTGTTCAAACTCTCTCATTCTAAAAATAAATTGTCTAGCAATAATCTCATTTCTAAATGCCTTTCCAATTTGAGCTATTCCAAATGGAATTTTTGATCGAGTTGAGTTAGTTACATTTAAGAAGTTAACAAATATTCCTTGAGCTGTCTCAGGTCTTAGATAAAGCTTTTTAGTATTTTCTGTATTTGATCCTACCTCAGTCGAAAACATAAGATTGAATTGTTTGACATCTGTCCAGTTTGANGTTCCAGAAATAGGATCATTAATCTCTAATTCGTTTATTAATTCTGCAAGACCTTTNAGGTCACTTGAAGACAATAGCTCACCAAGAATATTAGATATTTCTTTATGTTTTTTTGAATANTTAAGTACCCTCGGGTTTGTAGATTTGAATTCATTCTCATCGAAGCTNTCACCAAATCTTTTTTTTCCCTTAGAAATTTCTTTATTAATCTTTGACTCTATCTTAAGAAGATATTCTTCAACTAAAACATCTGCCCTATATCTTTTTTTGGAGTCTTTGTTATCTATAAGGGGATCATTAAAAGCATCAACATGACCAGAAGCTTCCCAGGTTTTAGAATCCATAAAAATTGCAGAATCTAACCCTACAATATCTTTTTCTAAATGAACCATNGTCTTCCACCAATAAGACTTTAAATTATTCTTAAGTTCACTTCCTAATGGTCCATAATCATAAACAGCACTCAANCCATCATATATCTCACTNGATTGAAAGACAAATCCAAAGGCTTTACAATGAGAAATTATTTTTTTTAGTGAATCGTTTTCCATGTTTTCACAAATATACTTTTACAATCCATCATAAACTAACAAGGATTAAATTTCATTATTAAGAAAATTCAATTAAAATTCAATACTGTTAATGATTAATTTAAATTAATTTAATTAGATGAAAAAGACAGTATCAGTNTTTTGTGGCTCTNGTAAACCAAAAAATTCTAGTTTTATAGAAAANCAGGTAAANAAATTAGCAGAATTAATAACCAAAAATAANATAAAATTGGTTTATGGAGGAGCAAAAATTGGTCTTATGGGATTATTAGCTCAACGAATAATAAAAAATAATGGAGAAGTTATCGGTGTNATTCCAAAAGTGCTTAAAAAAAAGGAAATAATATTAGATGGGTTAANTGAAATGCATATTGTCGACACTATGCACCAAAGAAAAAAAATGATGTANGATTTAGCTGACTTTTTTATAGTTTTACCAGGAGGTATTGGGACCCTAGATGAATTCGCAGAAATAGTCACCTGGAAAGGCTTAAAAATAACAGACAAAAAAATATTTCTTTTAAATATCGACNNCTTCTATGATAACCTTTTAAAACAGTTTGAAGTTATGAAAGAGAATGATTTTCTGCACCAAGATATATTCTCTGATATTATTATATTAAAAAATATATCTGAAATTAAAACTTTATTGAATTTTAACTAAAATAAGATATGAGTACTCCTGCCGCAACTGCTGAACCTATAACGCCAGAAATATTACTAGCCATTGCATAATTCATAAGGTGATTTGATGGGTCATTTTTTAATGCAATCTCATTTGCAACTCTACTTGCCATTGGTACGGCACTAAGTCCAGTTGCCCCAATTAATGGATTTATTTTTTTCTTACTAAATAAATTATAAATTTTTACTGCTATTATCCCTCCAGCAATTGAAATTATAAATGCAAATAGACCACCAAAAATTATTGCAATTGTCTCAATATTGAGAAATGCTTTTGGGGTCATTGTTGCACCAATTGTAAGACCTAAAAAGAGAGTGCTTGAATTCAATATGTTGTCTGAAATTGATTTTGAAAGTCTTATAGTTGATGAGCCTATTTCCTTTAATAAGTTTCCAAACATAAGAAAACCAATCAATGTAGTTGAAGACGGTACAATCATAGAAACTATTAAAGTAACTAGAATAGGAAATATAATTTTTATTTTATCTAAGTTTTTGATTTCATTATTATCAGAAAAATCATCATCCTGTTTTTTCATATTTATTAATAATTCTTTTTTTGTAACTAAAACCTTCACAACAGATGGAATAATAACTGGTACTAGTGCCATATATGAATATGCTGCAATAGCAATTGGACCTAATAGATGTGGGGCCAATATTATAGATGTATAGATTGCAGTTGGTCCATCTGCACCTCCAATTATAGCCAATGCTGCTGCTTCATTATTTGAAAAGCCAAATAAGCTTGCTAGGATTAAAACAGAAAAAATACCTATTTGTGCAGCTGCACCAAAAAAAACTAATCGCAAATTTTTTAACATAGGTCCAAAATCAGTTAATGCTCCTATCCCCATAAATATTAAAGGAGGCAAAAATCCTGTTTTTATGAGTGAGTAATAGAGAAGGTTAATGATTCCGTGTTCGCTTGCAATTTGGATCAAACCATAGGATTGATCAACCTGAACAACACCTAAATTTGAGTTTGGGATATTAGCTATTATAACTCCAAAACCAATAGGTACTAATAAAAGTGGTTCGTATTTTTTTGAGATTCCGAGGAATAAAAGAAGACATCCCATTATCAACATGACTATATATCCAGGATCAGATAAAAGGTTATTAAAACCAGTCATTTCTATAATATTTTGAAAAAAATCCATAATTTATTTTTTTATTATAAATAAAACATCATCATCATACACGTCTTCTCCATCTCTAAAATATATTTTAAGAATCTTACCTGAAAACTCAGACTTAATAGCATTCATTACTTTCATTGACTCAATATAACATAAAACATCCCCTTTAGTAACAACATCATTTACTTTTACAGGTCTATCATTTGAACCCTTTGTGAGGACAAACTTACCTTCAATAGGAGAATAAACACAATTACCATTTATACTATCCTTATCATGAGTAAGAGATTCATTAGATATAGAATACTCAACTTTATATTTTTCATTTCCAACCTCAATTATATCTTGTTTATTCTTTGAGGGTTCTTCAATTTTATTTAAATCATTTTTCCTTTTATTTAAATCCTCATTAAAACTTTTTTTTGCTTTTCCTGACTTGTAATCAATATATTGCGTCTTATGTAGCGAGTATTCAAGAAGTTCCTCATCATCTAACCCAGTATCCCAACCTCTTTCCTTCATTTCTTTTCTGTTATTATCAAGAGAATCTCTAACCAGATTTTGTGGATTATCACTGTAAAATGTTTTCTTTAAATCCGATGCAAGTTCTATAATATCATCACCCAGAGAGCCAGGTAATTTACCTGATTTCCCAAGTAACATATCCCATGTGTTGTCGTCAATTAGGCTCCACTTAGGTTTACCTTTAATCTTATTCAAAACATTAACTAGCGCTACGTTTTTTACATATTGGCTATAAGGAGTTACCAGTGGTGGGTACCCCATCAAAGGCCAAATTTCATTTACTTCATCAGAAAGCATAGAGAAAAGTGTATCAATTTTTATTTGATGAGAATTATTCTTTTTAAGCCACTTATTAATACTAATATGACTTTTCTCTAAATCACTCATAAGGCTACCCATCATACCCCCAGGTAAACCGGAACTAATAAGAAGAGAATTCATTAATCTATTTTTTTGATTTATATAATAACCTAAAGACTCATCTATAAATTCTTGTGTCAACTGCTTAACTTCCATATATGCTTTCTTATCATAATCTTTTACACTAAAACCATCATCTCTTAAAAGTTCATGAATAGTTAATAGATCAGCATGTGTTGTACCCCAAGATAGTGGCTCCATGGATACATCAATAATATCTGCACCTGCCCTTGCTACCTCTAATGATGAAGCTACTGAAAATCCTGGTCCAGAATGGCCATGATACTGCACAATTGTATTCGGACTAAAATTCTTTATGCCCTTAACAATTTTCCCTAAGGAGGATGGTCTGCCAATACCTGCCATATCTTTAATAGCAATTTCCTTCGTTCCTAGCTTAATTAATTTTTTTGCTAAACCTATATAATAATCTACATTGTGGATTTCAGAGTGAGTAATACATAGGCAGGACTGAGAGATCATACCAGAAGTATTAGCATATTTAATTGATAACTCTAAATTTCTAGAATCATTTAGACCGTCGAATGATCTAGATATATTTGTGCCTTGCTTTGACTTTACATCGAACATTAATTTTCTCACATCTTTAGCTACTGGAGACATACTCAAAGCATTTAATCCCCTCTCTAGCATCTGTGTTTTAATACCAACTTCATTAAAAGGTTTAGTCCATTTCCTAACAACTTCGTTTGGATTTTCACCTGCTAATAATTGTATTTGTTCAAATCCTCCGCCATTAGTTTCGATTCGATCCCAACACTTCATACTGATAATTGGCTCAGCAACTTTAACTAACTGATTAGCGCTGGGCATATACTTACCCGAAGACTGCCACATATCCCTATATACTAAACAAAGTTGAATATTTTTTGGCATCAGCTAATTTTGGTGTACTTAATCAGAGTACCTTTACCTCCCGATAACTCACTTATTTTATCTTTTATTGCTTTTTCCACCTCATCACCATTATCCTCTTTAATCTTAAGCTTAGAAACTATAGAAATAAAAATTTTTGACAAAATAAAAACAAGAAATAAAACAGAAAAAACTGTTATCATACCATTTACTAAAATACCAAGAAGAATAGTTAGATTTGGATCGTAATTCATTACCTCAAATTAGGTTAGTGTATAGAACAAAAATATGAACTAAATTTTTGAAATTAACATAATTAAAAAAAATTTATCAGGATGATAATAAAGAAAGTAGAATCAAAAAAAGATGCTGAAAAGTTTATTAAAATCTCTGTGTCTCTTTATGAAGATGACAAATATTGGATAAGACCTCTTGATAAAGACATATCCAATGTATTTCTACCCGAATCTAACAAAGCATTCAAGAAGGGAGAAGTTTCAAGGTGGATAATTGAAAAAGAGAAAATCGTTTTGGGGAGGATAGCAGCATTTTATCAACAAAATAAATTGAAAGATAACTTTAAGGTTGGGGGGTGTGGTTTCTTTGAGTGCGTAGACGATCAAGAAGTTGCTAACCTGTTATTTAATACAGCAAAAAATTGGTTAATAAAGAAAGGTTACGAATCAATGGATGGGCCTATTAATTTTGGAGAGAGAGATAAATGGTGGGGATGCCTTGTAGAGGGGTTTGATATAGAACCTAATTACCAACAAAATTATGGTAAAGATTATTATCAAAAATTATTTGAAAGTTATGGATTCAAACTATTATTCAGACAACTAACATTTCTTAAAAAAGTTAGAACTCCTCTTTCTGAAAAATTATCTAATAAAGCAGAAAGAGCTATGAAAGATCCAAATTATAATTTTAGGACTCTGGAAAAAAATAAAATGGATAAATATGTTCAGGACTTTACAAAAATATATAATGATGCATGGTCAAACTATCCAGGTGTATCAAAACTTAAATTATCACAAGCAAAACTTTTATTTAAACAAATTAAGCCAATTTTAGATGAAAAGATTTTATGGTTTGCATACCACAAAGAAGATCCTGTGGGGTTTTTTATTAGTATTCCCGAAATGAATCAAATATTTAAACATGTTAATGGTCAATTCAATATTATAGGTAAAATCAAGACTTTTTATCATTTAAAAATAAAAAAATCTTGTAAGAAAATGGTAGGCCTAGTATTTGGCATTGTACCTAAACATCAAGGGAAAGGTGTAGATGGAGCTTTAATAATGGCAAGTAGAGAAACTATTCAAGAAAAACTTCAATACACAGATATGGAACTTAATTGGATTCCAGATTTTAATAAGGCTATGATAAGAGTAGCTGAGCAGGTTCAAGTTAAGCTAGGTAAAGTTCATCACACCTACAGGTATAACTTTGATAGTAAAATTCCTGTTGATAGAATAATAAGTAAATAAACTATTGATTTAGAGCCTCAGCCCCTCCAACAATCTCAAGTATTTCTTTAGTTATAGCAGCTTGTCTTGTTCTATTGTAAGTAAGCTTCAGCTCTTTTAAAAGCTCACCTGCATTATCAGTAGCTTGACTCATAGCTGTCATTCGAGAACCTTGCTCAGAAGCATTTGATTCAAAAACTGATTTTAAAATCTGAGTTTTTAATGTTTGAGGTATAAGTGAATTTGCAATATCAGATTTATTTGGTTCAAATAAATAGTTATTATTTACACTGGAGGATTCATCTTCATTTAAAGATTCTTCAATTGGTAAAAATTTTTCAATAACTGATTTCTGTACGGCAACATTTTTAAACTCATTATATATTATATGAACTTGATCAATATTNTTACTAATATATTCCTTATGCACATAATCAAAAATTCTTGAAGCGTCAGAATAACTAAAACCATTTAAAGTAGTCCAAAATTCATCAATNAGTTTAAAGTTTTTCTTCTTGAAAAAGTCATTNGCTTTTTTGCCAATNGGCATAATTATTGTTGAATTAGGNTTTANATTTTTTTCTTCCGCTNTAGAATTAAATAGTTTAAAAATATTACTATTAAAGCTTCCNCATANCCCCTTATCTGATGCAACNACAATAATTAAAGTGTTTTTANCTTCCCTTTTCTCAAAAAGTCTATTGTTGATTGATCCAGATAGGTTTGATAATATTTCATTAAGCTTATTAGAGTAAGGGCGNAGTTCTGTCACCTTNTCTTGAGCTTTTTTTAACTTAGCNGCTGCAACCATTTTCATTGCTTTAGTAAGTTGTTGAGTTGATTTCACAGAACCAATTCTATTTTTTACCTCTTTGATATTAGGCATATAATANTACTTATAATTTTTAACTAACTCTTTAGCTGCATCCTCAAGTACTTTAAGACTCTTATCATTAAGGACACCTTTTGATAGTTCATCTAAAACCTTTTTACACTTTGTATTTACATGTTGTAAAAAGTCTTCCTCAAGTCTTGAAACTTTCGATAACTCCACACCATCAAAAAAACCATTTGAAGAACAGTAAATTACAGCTACTTGCTCCTCAACTCTTANTGGAGAATATTGAGCCTGCTTTAGAATCTCTTGATTTACTTTACCCCTATCAATNACTAACTTGGTAGCNGCATCCAGATCAGATCCAAATTTTGAAAAGGCTTCTAGCTCCCTAAAAGCTGCNTGGTCAAGTTTAAGTGTACCNGCTATCTTTTTCATAGACTTGATTTGAGCAGATCCACCAACTCTAGATACTGAAATACCTATGTCTATTGCAGGTCTAATCCCAGAATTGAAAAGNTTTGANTCTAANAATATTTGACCATCNGTNATAGATATAACATTTGTTGGTATATATGCAGAAACATCACCTTCTTGAGTTTCAATAATAGGNANGGCTGTNAGTGAACCTCCACCTTTAACAATTTTTTTTAATGAATCAGGTAAGTCATTCATGTTAGATGCTAACTTATCATCATTAATAATTTTNGCTGACCTCTCGAGTAATCTTGAATGCAAGTANAANACATCTCCAGGNTAAGCTTCTCTTCCTGGAGGCCTTCTTAATAATAAAGAAACCTCTCTATAAGAAACCGCCTGTTTTGANAGATCATCAAATATAACAAGTGCCGGTCTCCCTGTATCNCTAAAATATTCCCCAATNGCTGCNCCAGCAAAAGGTGCATAAAATTGCATAGGAGCAGGTGCAGAGGAAGGAGCTGAAATAACTGTNGTATAAGGTAAAGCTCCATTTTTTTCTAAAGTATTAGTNACCTGAGCAACAGTTGAAGCCTTTTGACCAACAGCCACATATATACAATAAACAGGCTCTCCCTTATCATAAAATTCTTTTTGATTTAAAATTGTATCTATAGCTACTGCAGTCTTTCCAGTTTGTCTATCACCAATTATTAACTCTCTCTGACCTCTTCCAACAGGTATCATAGAGTCAATTGCTTTTATGCCAGTTTGTAACGGTTCGTTTACAGGTTGTCTATATATAACTCCTGGAGCTTTTCTTTCCAAAGGCATTAGATAAGTTTTTCCTTTTATATCTCCTTTGCCATCGATAGGGTTCCCAAGTGTATCGAGAACTCTTCCACAAACACCTTCACCAACTTCGATTGATGCAATTTCTCCAGATCTTTTAACAGTGTCTCCCTCTTTTATTGAACTTGAATCACCCATAAGAACAGCACCTACATTATCCTCTTCAAGGTTGAGAACTAGACCCCTAGTTCCACCTTCAAACTCTAAGAGCTCTCCAGCTTTAGCATTAGATAAACCATAGATTCTAGCAACACCATCGCCAACTTGTAGAATAGTGCCTACTTCTTCTAATTCTGACTCGGATTTAAAATTTGAAAGTTGTTCCCTTATTATAGAAGAAACTTCATCAGGTCTAATATTTGACATTTTTTTTATTTTAGTTATTTATTAATTTTTTTCTCAATTCACTTATTTTATTAGATACAGTACAATCTATCATTTTGTCTCCAATTTTAAGGTTAAACCCACCTAATATATTTTTATCAATTGTATTTTCGAGAGTAATTTTCTTACCAGTGACTTTTTTTGCAAATTGCTTTACGACATCCAANGATTTACTATCTAAATCAAAAGTTGTGGATATTGTAGACTCTTCGATATTCATGTGAAAATTATATAACTCCTTGAATTTCTCAAGTATAGTTATGATCAAATTATCTCTTTTTCTGTAAATAAGATTATATAAAAGGTTTAGGGTATGTTTATTTAGCTTACCCTCAAAAATTTTTTGTGTTATTTTAACCTTATTATTAATTGGTATTATTGGACTTGAGTAAAGGTTTGATATATCTCTAGATTCCTCGAAAGACTTTGTAATTAAATCAATATCTAATTTAATTTCATCTACTAAGTTTTCATCAATTGAGATTGATAACAAAGACTTAGCATATCTTTCAGAAGCTCTCGTATTTATCATTACTTAGACTTATTAATCTCTTTAATTAAATCATCAACATACTTTCTTTGAGATTTATCATTACTCAATTCTTTTTTGATAATTTTTTCAGCTATATCAATAGAAAGTTCTGCAAGTGTATTCTTTACATCAAGCATAGCTTTATCTTTTTCTGAATCAATCACTTTTTTTGCATCAGAAATAATTTTGTCAGCCATTTCTTTTGCATTTTCCTTTGCCTCATCTTTCATTGAATTAGTCAGCTTTTTTGCATCAGAAAGAATCTTCTCTCTCTCCTTTCTTGCATCCATAACCAACTCCTCATTCTTACTTTGAATATTTATAAGTTCTTCTTCTGCCTTTTTAGCTGAATCTAATGAGTCTTCAATAAACTTCTCTCTTTCCTTTAGAGAACTCATTATTGGCTTCCAAGCATACTTTGACAAAATAAAGAAAGTAGATAAAAAAATTATTACCTGCCAAAATAGTAAACCAGTACCGGGGGTTAATAGTTCCATTACCTATCCTCCCACACCAAATACAACTAAAAGACCAGCTACCACTCCACCCAAGGCAATAACCTCAACGAGGGCTGCTAATAATACCATATTAGGAGTAATCTTGTCAGAGGCATCAGGCTGTCGAGAAATTGCAGTCATTGCATTTCCTCCAATTAAACCTATACCTATACCCGCGCCAATTGCTGCTAAGCCAGTTCCAATAACTGCTAAGCCAACATCTAATAATAAAAAACTAAGCATAATAATTAATTTTAAAATTTAACATAATAATTTCTTTAGTGACCATCTTCTGTTGCCATACCAATATAAATTGATGAGAAAAGTGTAAACACATATGCTTGAATACCAGCAACCAATAGCTCAATTAAATTAAGTCCTACAACAAATATTGCACTTACAACCCCCACAAAATAACTTTGAAAAATAAATGTAAATCCAATAAAACTCAAAATTACAATATGGCCAGCAGTTATTGCAGCAAATAACCTAATAGTTAGAGAAATTGGTTTTGTCAAAAGACCAATTATCTCGATAGGTAATATTAAAAATCTCATAACAAATGGAATTCCAGGAGTCCAGAAAATATGTTTCCAGTAGTGGCTATTCCCAGATAAATTTGTTAGTAAAAAAGTAAAGACTGCCAGTGACAATGTGATTGCAATATTACCAGTAAGATTTGCTGCAGCAGGCAATAACCCCAATATATTTCCGAATAAAATAAAGAAAAATAGAGTTAACATATATGGTAAATACTTCTCATACTGAGATCCAATATTTTTTTTAACAATATCATCCCTTACTAAAACTATAACAGGCTCAAATAAGGCTTGAATGCCTTTAGGAATAGACTTTTTATTAGAATAGCCTCTAGCAACTGATAAAAAAACAATAATCATTAGAGAAGAAGTTAGTATCAAGAAGATAACATTTTTAGTAATTGATAAATCGAAATATGAAATACCCGGTTCCAACGCCTTTAGTTTGCCGTGATCGTATTTGAAGCCCTTATATCCCCCTACAAGAGGTACATGATTCTCGTCAAATAATCTAGAAGATGAAAAAATCATCAAGCCTTCTTTTTCTGAATATATAATTATAGGTAATGGAATAGCGAGACCATGTACGATCTCGTATTGGTAATCATCAAGAATATGATGCATTATCATCTCCCCCATATCAAATTTACCTCCATTTTCTTTATCTGCGGAAAAAGACAAGAAGGTGCTAGATAAAAAAATTAGCAATAATAAGAATGATCTTTTCAGATATTTGATAGATAACATCAGTTACTTTATATGACGCAAATTTAATAATAGAATTGATATTTCAAATATTATGAATAATAAATACACAACTAAAAAATTTAATACAAATAGTAATACATTTTCAACACCAGAATATATGTAAGCAAAAATAAAGAGTATAGAAAAAAAGAATCTAAAAATAGTTGATAATATTATCTGATTTACACCTGGACGATTAAAAAAATTATTGAACCACTTAAAAAAAACATCCATTAATATATTGTAAATGATAATGATTANGATGAATTTATGTAGAAATATTATGTTGAGATGATATAGAAAGAAAGAGGTTGATAATGTCAAAAAATAAAAAACAAAATGGACTTTTATAAATTTAGACATCAAATCATTTTTTTATATATAAAATAGAAATAAGAGAAGAAACCTATGAAAGGTAGAAAAAATGAAAATATAGAAATTTTCTTAAAAAAAAATAAATCTAAATAATAACCCAGGACTGCAAAAAAAAATGAAATCAAAAAAAAATTAAAACTAAGACTTAAATACTTGTAAAGGTTATTCTTCATCTTCTAACTCAGCAANACCCTCAACTTCNTCCTCCTTGCCCATGGAACAGGCTCCATTGAAATTTGCTCCAGATTCAATAATTAAATTATTAGTTGAAATGTCACCGTATATTTTTGCTGTTGACTTTAAAATCAGCAATTCTTTTACCGTTACTTTACCTGACACTTTACCAGCTAANTCAGCGTTTTCAGCAATCACATTACCGTCAACAAAAGATGTTTCACCACAAGCAACCTTAGATGACGANGATATATCGCCTACCACATCTCCCTCTAATCTCACATTTCCAGAAGTCTTAAGATTTCCCTTCAGAGAGGTTCCCTCTCCTATAATATTATTTGAACCGTTTGTATTATCCACAATTTAAAGATTTAATTAGTTTACAATGCAATATTAATTATAATGAAATAAATTCAGAAGGATTTATTGATTTACCATTTAACCATAACTCAAAATGTAAATGAGGACCAGTTGTAAGCTCACCCGTATTACCAATTATTGAAATAACATCACCCGTCCTAACAGATTGACCTGCCTCAACAAATACTTTAGAATTATGCTTATATACAGATATTAAATTATTTGGATGCATAATACTTATAACATAGCCACTATCCTTAGTCCAAGATGAAAAAAGAACAGTGCCATCAAAGGTTGACTTTATGGGTTCTTCTTCCTTACAGACAAAATCTACCCCAAAGTGGCTTTTAGTAGGATCATAAGCGGATGATATTATACCAGAAGACACAGGAGACATTAATAAGATATCTTGAGTTAAGTTAGTAGTATTTATAATTTCTGAAAGAGATAAATTGCTCTCAAACTCTTTTCTAAAAAAAGAGTCAATAGCTGAATAACTATTAGAAAGTTCCAAAGACTGTAAATTTTCAACTTGTGATTGAAGGTCTAATGAATTGTTTTCTCCCCCTGATAGTATAACCATAATATTTTCAATATACTGGTCTTTGATTCTAGACTGATACTCTAAAGAATCGATAGCATTTGATAAGCTTATAAGTTCTTGGTTTGCCTTTCTCTCAACATATCTAGGGTCAAACCATTTACTTAATATAGTAGTTGATAAAAAAAATGAGATTGAAAATATTGATAAAAGAGATAATATAGTATAAATAACTAATGAGAGATTTGAAATCTCATAAATAGAAATGTCTTTGAAATCCCTTTTATTTCTAAAAACAATTTCCAACCTATTTTTAAACCAGTTTAGTCTCTTATTTTTCAATTTTAACTTTATTTAATTTATAAAAATAATTATTTAATAATATCGTTCGTATAATGTTTAAATTAAAAGATGAAAAAATTATATATTTTTTTAACGTTTTTTTTTCTTTCTTCTTGTAACTCTATTATAAAGACTGTCTATGATGACACTTCTGCGAGATATAATGCTTATTTCCTTGCTAATGAAGAAATAAAATCTATTGAATCTGATTACGGAGAGAATCTTAACAAAAGCTATGACAGCTTAATCAACTTAACATACAAAATTGACACAAATTCAATTTCTGGAATCAAAGATAGGACAGAGAGTAGTATTAAAAAATTATCGATATTAATCCAGAGGCAGTCAACATCTAAATACGTATATCCAAGTTATGCCTTAATTGGAAAATCAAGACTTTTAAACCTCGACTTAGGAGAATCCATAACTACCCTAAAATACGTAAACTCAAAATCTAATAATAAGGAGGCCAATACTATGGCTCTCGTATACCTTCTTAGGGCCTACACCGAAAAAAAAGATTATAATTCAGCAATTGAGGTTGATAAGTTTTTAAGTGATAAGGAAATGAGTGAGGATATAAAAATAGAGTATTATAAAAATTCGTATCACTTATTTAAAATTCTTAATGATGAAGATAGGTTGTTGTTTATACTTTTAGAACTTGAGAANTTAAATCTTAAAAAAGAGTTGGCAAATAAAGTTTANTTTGCAATAGGTCAAATATATTATNATANGAATAGCGCCTCTCTATCAAAAGAATANTTTAAAAAATGCCTTAAAAATAGTCCAAATATTAATATGGGGTTTTTTGCTAAAATGTTTATTGCCAAAACAAATGATATTTCTTNCGAGAATCAGACATTAAAAGAATTTCAGAAATTATTNAGGGATAAAAAAAACATTGAATATAAAGATAGAATATATTNTGAGCTAGCTACATATTACCTAAAAAATAATAGGTATGATGATGCCATTGATAACTTTATGGTAGCCATACGAGAGAATAACAGAGATAAAAATATTTTATTCAACTCATACTTAGAGATTGCTAAAGTATTTTATGAAGAAAAAAACGATTACGAAAAATCACAAAAATATTACGATAGTGCAATCACTAACATTAATAGAGAAAATAAATTATATGAGAAAATTAAGGAAAGAAGCGAGACCCTAAACAACCTTGTCAAAAATATTAATGTAATCTCAAAAAATGATAGTCTTATAGAACTCTCTAAATTATCGAAAGTAGATTTAGACAAATTAATTAATGATAAAATAAAAGAAGAAAACAAAAAAAATAAAAAACAGAATAAAGCAATAAATCAAACTTCATATAGTACACAAGAACCCTCTGTAATCAAAGTCAACTCAGGAGATGGCACCTGGTACTTTGATAACCCAATGTTAATAAGCTCTGGAATAGTAGAGTTCCAAAGGGTATGGGGTAAAAGGGTTTTGGTAGATAATTGGAGATTAACTTCGAAAGCACAATTCTCTGTAGCAGAAANTATTCAGGAGAATGAGGGTAAAGAGATCAAAGAAGATTCAGGTGAGGAAAACGAAACAGATTATNATAAGTTTTATAGTTCAGTACCATTTAAGGAAGAAGAAATAAAAAAATTAAACTTAGATACTGAAAACTCTATGGCAGAGGTGGGTAGAATATATATTCAAAACCTAAGTGAAATAGAAAAAGGCATATCCGTATATGAAAATTTTATAAAACGTTTTCCCAANTCAGAAAAAATNCCNGATATATACTACCAATTATATCTNATTTCTGACAATAAAAATTTATATANAAACAAAATATTAAATGATTTCTCAAATTCAATTTTTNCAAAGCTAATTAATAATCCAAATTATGAAATAGACGAATTTCAAGAATATAATTATCTCCTAGATGTCTACAGAAGACTTTATCAAAACTTGNCTCAAAATCAAAATAATATTGTAATAAAAAAGGTTGACTCACTTTCTTCTTATTATAGCAAAAATGAATTCTTTCAAAACATAGTTCTTTTAAAATCAATTGCCATTGGAAAAAAAGAGGGTAATTTTTCTCTACAATTTGAACTAAAATATTTTTTAAGTAAAGCGACAGAACAATCAGCAATTGAGTATGCTACTATTTTGTTGAAATCAGCGGAAAGAGTTCATAAAGAATATGTATTTAGTGGGCTACCTAAGTTTAAGAAAAATAAAGACAAAAGATCTTTCTTTGTTTTAGTAAATAATGAAGAATTCAACTCTACTTCAACAGATAATCTAAATAAAATACTATTAGAAATAAATGAAGAATATTATAGAGATAGATTTTATTTAACCAATAAGACATCTTTAGAAATAGTTTTATATAATGATATAAGTACTACTGAAAAAATCTTTAAAAAATTCAATAAGCTAAATATTACAGAAGATTTAAAAGGAAATACTAATTTTGTTATTGGAGAAAAAAATCTAAATCTAATTTTTAGATCTAAAAACTATAAAGAATTTGAAAAATTTATTTAAGATGCAGGCATTAAAAAAAACCATAGCAAGGTTATGGATAATACTTTTTCTAATAATCTCATCAATAATAATTTTCATAGCTTCTGTAAATTATAATCCATATAACCTCTTTGGTGGGATGCCTAGTTTGCAGGATCTGGAAAAACCAGAATCTGATCTTGCATCTGAACTATACTCCAGTGATAATTTATTACTAGGAAAATACTTTAGATACAATAGATCACCAATAGAATTTAATGAACTCTCAGAAGAACTTGTAACAACTTTACTTGTTACCGAAGATATTAGATTTTATGACCATTCAGGAATTGACTTTAAAGGATTAGTGAGGGCTTCATATGGTTTATCAAAAAATATTTTAACATTTGGTAATAGTGGTCTAGAGGGTGGTGGTAGTACAATCACACAACAACTTGCAAAAAATTTATTCAAGATAAGAAGAGAAAAAAAGGGGAAGTTAAGTGGTATCCCTTTCCTTGGTCTTGTTATATCAAAAGTCAAAGAATGGATAGTAGCAATAAAACTTGAGGAATTTTATACAAAAAAAGAGATTCTGGCTATGTACTTAAATACTGCTGAATATGGTAGTAACTCATATGGAATTAAAGTTGCTGCCAAAACTTATTTTGATAAATTGCCCTCTGAACTAAATTATAATGAATCCTCTATCATAGTTGGTCTTTTAAATAAGCCAACAAAATATAATCCATATTTTAATCCTGATAATGCTATTGATAAGAGGGCAGAAATATTCTATAATTTATTTAAATATGAAATAATAAACAGAACACAGTACGACACTCTCAGGAATTCCGACCTTAACCTTAGTTATAAGGTTGAGAATCAGAATGTTGGTCAGGCAACATATTTCAGGACTGTCGTAAGAAACTACTTAATCAAATGGGCAAAAGATAACGGGTACGATTTGTTTTCAGATGGGTTAAAAATTTATACAACTATTGATAGCAGAATGCAAGAAATAGCAGAAAATGCTGTTAAAAATCAAATGAGTAGACTTCAAAAAATTTTTAATGATCACTGGGATGGTAAAAATCCCTGGATAGACGAAAAAGGGTTTGAAATTAAAGATTTTTTAAAAAATACAATAAAGCGAACCCGATATTACAAGTCTCTTCTCAAAGACAATGAAAACGATACAATTAAGGTCTTTGAATTACTTAACAAAAAGAAAAATATGAAAGTATTTAGTTGGGATGGAGAGATAGATACTGTCTTTAGTATAATGGACTCATTAAAATATTATAAAAACTTTTTACAAACAGGTTTTATATCTATTGAACCTAAAACTGGTTATATCAGAGCTTGGGTTGGAGGTATTAATCATAAATATTTTAAGTATGATCATGTAAAACAAGGAAGAAGGCAACCTGGTTCAACATTTAAGCCAATTGTTTATGCTGCAGCAATAGATAATGGCTATTCACCTTGTTATCCAGTAGTAGATGCACCAGTTGTTTTTGAGCTACCAGGTCAAGACCCACCCTACTGGAGACCAGACAATCATAATAGTAAGTGGACGGGAGAGACTATGACATTAAGAAAAGCTATGGCAAAGTCAGTAAATTCAATTACAGCATTTATGACAAAAAAACTATCCCCAAATACTGTTGTAAACTATGCAAAAAAACTGGGTATCCAAAGTAGATTAGATCCTGTTCCCGCAGTATGTTTGGGAGCTGGGGGTGACGTATCATTATTTGATTTAGTAGGTGCATATAGTACATTTATTAACAAAGGAATTTGGACTGAACCCTTTTTTATATCTAGAATAGAGGATAAGTATGGTAACTTAATTCAGGAATTTATCCCAACAAAGCAAGAGGCTTTAAGTGAAGAGACAGCATTTCTAATGCTTCACATGCTAAAGGGTTCAAAAGAAGAAGAGGGGGGAACAGCTAGAGGTCTAAACCCAATACTAACCACAGAAAATGATGTTGGAGCTAAAACAGGTACAACACAAAATGCTTCAGATGGATGGTTTATCGGTGTAACTCATAATCTTGTATCTGGTGCCTGGGTAGGTGGAGATGACAGAAGCATTCACTTTAGAGATTGGGTTTTTGGTCAGGGAGCAAGAACAGCAATGCCTATCTGGCAAGAGTATATGTTAAATATATATGATAATGAAGAACTTCAAATAGAGAAAGGAAGATTTGATAAGCCCACAAAACAAATTAATGTAGAAATTGATTGTTCTGTCTATAGTGGAATAGACGAAAAAGACTCCTCTGGGGTAATTATAGATAAAATAAAAGCATCTGATATTTTTTAATGATCGATATTAAAACAGTCGAAGTTCCTAAATCACCTGGAGTATATAAGTTTATAAATTTTAAAAAACAGATTATATACGTTGGTAAATCTAAAGATTTAAGCAAAAGAGTAAGAAGCTACTTCACTAAAAAAATTCAAAATAAAAAGATTCTAAATATGATCAGAGAAGTTACTGATATAAGCTTTGTTATATCAGATAATGAACACGATGCGCTCCTTCTTGAAAATTCTCTTATTAAAAAAAATAAACCCAAATACAATATTCTATTAAGAGATGATAAAACTTATCCATGGATCTGTATTAAAAAAGAGAGATTTCCAAGAATTTTTTTAACTAGAAAAACAACTCAAGATGGGTCTGAATATTTTGGTCCTTATACCAATGTTAAATTAATTAATAAGTTATTAAATGTTATAAAAACATTGTATCCTATAAGAACAGAGAACTATAACTTTTCAGACAAAAAAATTAATGATAAAAAAAATAAAATTTATCTAAAGAGCCACTGTAAAAATGGAGTGACTTTAATTCTTGGATTCAGAGATTATCCTATACAAGACGAGGAGAGTTATATAACTGAAGAACAGTACATGAAGAATATCGATTATGCGAGAGATATCTTAAGTGGAAAATTTAATACTATTAAAAAAAGATTGAAAGAGGAGATGAGTGTTCATTCAATAAATTTAGAGTTTGAAGAGTCCCAAATAATAAAAGAAAAAATACAACTTCTTGAAAACTATAAATCCAAATCTATAATAGTAAATAATCAGAAAAATGATCTTGATGTATTTGGAATAGTTGATGACGAAAAAAGCTATTATGTCAATTATATGAAAATAGTAAATGGAACTATAGTCAGCTCAGATACATTTAAGTTAGGAAAAAAAATAAAAGATAAATCTGAGCTAAGACAAATTATATTTAATATAAGATCAAAATATAATAGTCATAAAAATAATATCATATCAAATATTAAACTTGACGACATTCTCTCTAATGATATAAATTCTCATGTTCCTAGATTAGGAGAGAAAAAGAAGCTTATAGATATGAGTATTAAAAATACGCTATTCTTCAAAAAAAATTTATACAACGAAAAGAAAGAAAGAAAATCAAAAAGATTAGCTGTTTTAATTGAGCTTAAAAATAAATTAAATCTAAAAAACATTCCGTTTCATGTTGAGTGTTATGACATATCAAATATTCAAGGAAGTAATACTGTGGCATCACTTGTAACATTCCAAGATGGGTACCCAAATAAAAAAGAATACAGAAGGTTTAAGATTAGAGACTTAAACAAACCAGATGACTTTGAATCTATGAAACAAGTTATAAGAAGGAGATATAAAAGGGTTATAGATGAAGGTTTAAGTTTACCAGATCTAATTATTGTTGACGGGGGAAAGGGTCAGCTCAGCTCTGCTTGTGAGGCTCTAAAAGAGTTGGATCTTTACAATAAGGTTAACATAATTGGTTTAGCTAAGAAACTTGAGGAGGTTTATTTCCCTAATGACAGCATGCCTATTCTTTTAAGCAAGAAATCTTATTATTTAAAATTATTACAGCAAATAAGAAATGAGGCGCATAGGTTTGCAATTAATTATCATAAAGACTTAAGAAGCAAAAACTTTTTAAAATCAAGTATTGAGACTATTAAAGGAATAGGTGAAAAAACAAGATTAAAACTAATAAATAAGTTTGGTTCTCTGGATAAATTAAAAGGAGTAAATAATAAAGATATTGAAGATGTTATAGGAAAAAAGAAGACAGATGCTGTAATAGCTTTTCTAAAAAATAAAAATTAATATTCCCAAAGATTTGCCTCCCACTCCATTAAATCTTGCTCTACTTTAAAACTAGCCATTATACCTTCTTTTCTTGACTTACTGTAGAGCTCTGATACTCTAATGTCGTCTGCATTTGCAACTTTTACAATAATTCCTTTAAATAGTCTAAGTAAGAAGGCATCTCCTAAATTCTTGTGCTGGGCAATATTCCTCTCGTTATACCAGATTGCTTCCTTTGGCATCGATTTAAATAAATTGTATAGATCAATAAATCTGAAAGAGGCTACAGGCTTCTCTACACCTGAATTATTATAAAAGCTATCACCAGGTAAATACATAGATACGGACTGAATATCAAAATAAATTCTTGAGTGAACTCTGTCAAAATACAAGTCTTCCTTAATTTCGAAAATTGAAAATTCTCTATTAGGAATAAAAACAGGTCCCGTTTCTTCAACAACTTCTTCTTCTGCAAAAGGGTCTTCTTCTTCAAATGTAGCAAATGGATCATCTTCCNCAAAACCATCACCAAANGGATCATCTTCCTCAAAAGTTTCTTGCTGAATATTAGCAAGAAAATCTTCTCTTGCCATAATATTTGTGTCGTTAACTGAATCACTTGAGTAGGGAATTAGAACGCCACTTTGAACCGCTTCAATCATAACTTTTGAAAGCTCTCTATTTATGGCAAAAAATGGTTTATTCTGTTTTTCCATTAAGTCAACTCTTCTCCATAAAGTCCTCTTCCACATCAAATAGGATTCATGAACTTGTCTAAGTGACAATGGGTTATATCCATTAGATACCTCAGACTGAGCATAAGCTTCATCTACTGGTGTCAATGAGAGAAGTAAAAAAAGAATAAAAGTTGTACTTATTTTTTTCATATTACTTAAGTGGTATTGTTATCACACGCGGAGCAAAGTTTTTAAAGTCTTCAACCTCTCCCCTAAAATTAGCTCTTGCTACCTTCTTAATCTCAATTACGATGTTATCTCCCTTCCTTCTTCCTGGTAGTTGATTTAGATTAACATTTTTAGAGTTTATTCTCCTAGTTGCAACACCTCTTCCTGCTCTTGCAAGTATAATTTCAGCCTCACGGACTTGAAAACGTGCATCTTTTGGTAAAAACTCAGCAAAACTGGCATCTGCAACTGCATCCAATGAAAAGGAAGGAGTATTTGCAGCAATTCCATTCTTTAAATCAATATCTTTTCCTCTGACTCTAGCCTTTATTTCGGGTGCTGGAATTTGTCTTACACCAAATGACTGTGAACCAATAAAATTACCAGCATTACTAACCCTCAAGTTAACATTTTTAGATTTAGGTATAATAGTGATTTGACCAGCTTTAGATCCTTTCTGAACATCTCCTCCATTTGCAGAAAAAGCTGGATTATATTCTGAACCCAGTGCAGGTACATTAACCTGTATTTCGTTTCCACAATTAAGGTATAATGCCTGAACTGATGCAGATTGAATCTGAATTACCGGTCTAGCAACAAAATACTCAACAGTATCAACGAATGTTGTATCTTTTCCTCCTGGAAGTGTCACGCTAATAGCTCCAACATAACTCTGTTTAGAAAGACCATCTCTGTCGTAGCTACCACCAGTTGCAGTAAACTCGTAATACCCTTTGCCATTTGCAACTTCTAAAGTATCACCGTCAGCTGTCATGGTAGGAACTATAGCAGATGAGGCAGCAGATAAAAATAACTGAGTCTTATATTTTGCTCCAGCAGCTACTACTTTCTGCTCAGGTAATGTTGTTAATGTAACAACATCAAACTTTAAATCNGCAGCACCAACAGAGGCTGCAAGTTTATCAAGAGCTTTAATTTCAAGGTTTATAACATCTGCTTGCAATTGACTGATTGTGGCAAGGCCNGCACCTGCAGAAGTACCAAATCCAAAGTTTAAGGAAGTAAAAGATGGATCGGTTGGTAAGTCGTCTTGATAAAGAGATATTTGGTCTGCGTTCTTGGCAAGATCTGTAACACCAGAATTTTCATCTCCTAGAAAAACGGAGTCCTGAACAAAATCAGAAAATTCATTAAGGAGCNCCTGCAAATTTGCCCCCTTTCCTAAATCATCTCCATCCGGTTGCATATAACTATAAACAAAGTCGATATTTTTATATCCTTTTATTCCGCCTTTACCGTCATCTCCACCTGTCTCCTCTATAATTNTAGATTTTATNTCATCCATATGATTAATTATAGAGCTTGATTTTTCTCTTATAGTTTCTGATAANTTCANTACCTCGACNTCTTCTCTTCTATTTCCAGAATCATCTACAGCTGCTCTTATTGATTCAACNTTCTTATTATTTTCAATAAGTTTATCAGAATTCGTGACTTCAAAACTCTGGTTGATCATAATAAACTTCTTCAAAACTTTTGTATCAACGTTAAGAGCTAACATTGCAATCAACACAATATACATCATGTTAATCATTTTCTGTCTTGGGCTATCTCCTCCAGCCATAATATATTTATTTTATAGGGTTAAATATAAATTCTATTTATGCATAGCATCGTACATGCCAACATAAATCTTATTAAGCTTACTCAGGTTCTCAGTTAAACTTTGGAGTTCCTTTTGTAAATTAACAGCATCAGCTTGAGCCTTTGTCATATTTGCAGCAGTTTCAGTAATTTGACCTGATGCAGAGACAATTGCCCCAAGAGATGAGGAAGCGCTTTTAAGGCTTTCTTTATACTCTTCAGTTAGGCCAACAGCTTCTTTGACACTTGAAGATGAGTCTGCAAGATCTTTTGCTGTAGCAGAAATTGTACTGTAAGAGGCATTAACAGAATTTAATGACTCCGTTGCGCCTTTGATACTATCTTCATAAGCTTTAGCAGCAACTGATGCGCCAGCTAAATCATTAATATTATTTGCTTGAGCAGCCATTTTCTTCATACCATCTCCTACACTTTTAATTACGGATGGATCTAGTTTGGCTTCTTTCATTATATTTCCAACTTGAGAGGCTGATGATGCGGAACTACTAGGGCTAAGTTGTGGATATACTTTACTCCAATCCCAATCATGATTTGTTGGAGGATCAAACGCACTTAAAGTAAATATCAAGGCCTCAACACCAAGACCTACTATTAACATAATGTTTGCTCCAGGCCATCCCTGTAACTTGAAGAGTGCACCTAGTATAACTACTGCGGCTCCTAAACCATATACTACATTCATATTATCCTCATTCTGGATCCAGGCCAGAATAGGATTGCTCGATTTTTTCTTAGTTATCATTTTATATACTGTTTAATTTATTTTTTTTATTAAAATTAATTTTTTTTTATTAAAACCCTTCTAAATTTCTACCTAAATGAGGCATTGCTGTCCTAAATCCTATAAATGCTCTAGTAGAATCCTTATACTCAAAGGTTCTTGTTGATACCTCTATAAAGAAGGCGATATCTTTCCAAGAACCGCCTCTGATGACTTTCATATCATTTTCATCATCTCTATAAATAGGATTCAAATCCCAAACTATAGGATTGTAAGAATCAATGTAAGCATCCTCACACCACTCCGCAACATTACCAGACATATCGTAGAGACCAAAGTCGTTAGGAAAAAATACGCCAACCGGGGAAGTGTAAGCATATCCATCGTCAACGTAATTACCTCTTCCTGGCTTAAAATTGGCAAGGACACAACCTCTAGAGTTTCTTGTATATGGGTTACCCCAAGGATATTTTACGTTGTCTCTTCCACCCCTTGAAGCATATTCCCACTCGGCTTCGGTTGGAAGGCGGAATGATGGAAACGGAAGCAGTCCTTCTTCCTTCCTGTAAGAGTTTAGAAAATTTGATCTCCACCTAGCAAACTCCCTAGCAGACTCCCAGGATACACCCACGACAGGGTAATCATCAAAAGCAGGATGATCCCAGTAGTAGGCCAAAAGGGGATCTCCGTAGTGATGGGTAAAGTCACTAGACCAAACAGTAGTATCTGGTTTAAGACTTTCTAAAGTAGCACCCTCAGAAAGCTCATAGTCAGGATTCTCTTCAATGAATTGAATAAACTGTCTGTATTCGTCATTAGTTATTTCAGTATCGTCCATATAAAAGGCACTGATCGTAACTTGCCTGTTAAAGTTACTTTGATCTGATTGAATATTTTCGTCTGCTTGTCCCATGTAAAAACGACCTGTTGGTATGTAGACCATACCGTACTGTGCAGACATTTCAAAGCCCTGTCTATCGGTAGTACCCACAAGCTGGCCCCTAGGATTTTTTGTGCTTGAACCGCCGCCAAGAAGACCACATCCACTGATAAAGAGGACAGAAAGGATAATGAAAATATTAGTAAATTTTCTGTTCAGTGATTTCATAAGTAAATGCAAAGTTAAAACTTAACTTGAAAATATCTAAATTATTGTTCTGAATGATAAATTTTTAGTTAGAAAGTAGTCTAAATATACAAANTATGNAGATTTTAAATATTTTTTANAAATATAATATATCTAATAAATAAATCTTGGGGTTCTAATTGGTTTTTTAAGCTGAGGTGTTGGCAGNTCATACCTTAAAATTAACTCATGAGATNTNGCCGATTTAGCATCAACATTTTTCAATACATAATCAAATGAGTANCCTACATAAAGCTTTCTCTTCTTGAGAAAACTATAACCTAAAAACCCAACAAGGGCTTCATCATACCTATAAGATAATCCAACATTTATATTTTCTTTATATGTAATCATACCACTCATATCAAATGTGAAGGACCTTGAGTCACTCCTAACTAATAGAAAAGGTTCTAATATTAAATCCCTATCTATTTGAACAAGGTATTTTCCTAAAAATGAAATATTTATTAAATCCTTATTCACTAAATCATTAATTCCAAAATCAAAAGAAGGTTGGGTGATATTATCTATACCTATACTAAGCAAAAGTTTATTATTGTAGTAAGATAATCCAAGTCCAATATCAGGTTTTGACTGAGTCTGTCTACCACCAACATTAAATGGATCGGCAGGATTTACAAATACCAATGAATTAAAATTCATGGTAGAACTCTTAAAGTTTGGAGAAATACTGAACGACAGATTAGAATTATTAATTTTTTTCTTGATAGCTATATAAGGAGAAAAAATAAATGTCTCCTTAGGACCAAGGTTATCTGAGATTAAATTGAAACCAAAAGAATACAATTTATCTCTAGTTTTTAAATTGAGAGATAATATTCCTGTATTTGGAGAGTTGTCAGAGCTGTATAGATTTGTAGGGGTATAATTTGCCCACTGCGATCTATAGACTAAGGCTACATTATTATTATCGTAAGTCGAATTTAGACTGGGATTTACAATTCCTGGGTTAGTAAAATATGTACTAAAATAGGGTTGCTGCTGAGCTTTTATCTGGGAAGCTAATGCTAAATTCAGAATAAATAAAAGAAAAAAATTATGAGGAGATCTAAACATTTGACTGCTTAATATATAGTTCAATAGCTCTAGTCATCGATGGGATGTCTTTCATTGGAGCCTTGATGTCAAGCTTTAAATTATTTTCTTTTACTGCCTTAGCAGTATTTTTACCAAACCCCGCAATTCTAGTAT
Source organism: Marinoscillum sp. (assembly GCA_002692105.1). GTDB lineage: Bacteria > Bacteroidota > Bacteroidia > Cytophagales > MED-G16 > MED-G16. The sequence continues at coordinate 98,273 of NZKG01000009.1, forward strand.
TATTTTGTTCAAATTCAGGAAAATTTTTGACCAAGGAGTCAATTCCATATGGAGTATAAAATACTAGAATATCATAAAACACTTTCTTTAATTTTTTTAGGTCACTTGGAACTGTATTATAAATAATTGCCTCTGAGTAGGTACATTCCTGTTCTTTCAAGAAATCTGATATAGTATCTCTTGTAATATTAGAGCAGGGGAATAAGTACTTCTCATCTGGAAATTTTTTCATAGTCTCTTTCATAACGGTTAATAGCTCTGCAATGGTTCTCTCTCCAGTAAATATTTTTCTTTTTCTTATAACAATATACTTCTGTAGGTAGTTAGCAGTCTGTTCAGAAATACAGAAATATTTCATATCCGTTGGGATAGTTACATTCATACCGTCAGCTATTCTGAAGAAGTGATCCACGGCGTTTCTACTTGTAAAAATAATTGCTGAATGGTTCAGAATATTTATTTTTTGTTTTCTAAACTCTTTTATAGAAACTGGATCAATTTTTATAAAGGGAATAAAATCTACTTTTAAATCATACTGATTAGCTAATCTTAGAAATGGATTATTTTGATCTTTTGGTACTGGCTGATCTACTAAAATAGACTTTACGGGGTTAAGTCTTTTCTTATCATATTTAATTTCACTCATAAGCAAGGATTATTTATATAAAGTTAACTAATTGCAATTTAAAATATTATTAATAAAAAAAGTTGAGGAGATCATCAAAAAAATTTAATATAAAAAGAGGGTCAAAGAATAAAAGTGAGGGGATTACATCAGCTAAAAATATTAATAAAATTATTTTAGATGGTTTCTCACTAATTATTTTAATAGAAAAATTATAAAGTATAACGGGCCTTGAAATTACTAATAACATTTTCATAAAAATAAAGACGCTGAAACCCATATCGAAAGAAAATACCACGTATGCCAAGTAACTTATAAGCATATTTATAAAGGAAATATTTATTGTGACTCTAATAAAATTCATTAAATATATTTGTTTGTACTTATTGGTAAAGTCAAATAATAAAAATATCGCTAAGATTAAGAACAACCTAAAACAAAAGAAAATCAAAAGTAAAAATGATAAGGTAACCCACTGCTCAAGGATAGACCAATTGTTTATAGATTTAATTATAATATTTTGAGAGTCAGTGATTATGAAAACTGAAAAAAATGAAATTATTAAAGAATAAATAATTAACGGGAATATATTTTGAAAACTATATAAGCTACTTCGATAAAAAAAATCCTCTTTATTACCTAAGTATATTATATGCCTTAAATTAAAATATTTTTTAAAAAAAAATGGAGAGTTTACCTTATAGTAACAAAGGAAAAGGGAAATTATAAAAACAGAAATAAGAATTGAATTATAATCATAATTAGATTTAAGTTGTGAAACTAAAAAAATAAGATGTCCGGGATATACATTCATATACCATTCTGTAAAAAAGCTTGTATTTATTGTGACTTCCATTTTAGTACACTAAAAAATCATTCGGAAATTATAAATTCGATATTAGTCGAAATTGATCTCAATCAAAAAGAATTTAAAAAAAATAATATATCAACTATATATTTTGGTGGGGGCACGCCTTCAATAATTGATAGTAAACTAATTGAAAAATTAATGAAATCTATCCTCGATAATCATTCCATAAATGATAATTGTGAAATAACAATTGAAGCCAACCCCGACGATATCACGGATAAGAATATTAAATCATGGAAGAAAATAGGGTTCAACAGGATAAGCTTAGGTGTCCAAACTTTCAATGATTTATGTTTAAAAAAATTAAATAGAATTCATAATAAGGAGGATGCTATATCAGCAATTAAAAAAATAAAGAAAGAGTTTAAAAACTATTCTGTTGATATCATGTTCGGGACACCAGGCTCTACCATTGAAACTTTAAGGGAAGATTTAACACACATAAAAAAATTAAATCCACCACATATTTCCATTTATAGCCTAGATGTTGAGAATACAACACCACTTCACAAGATGATAGAAAATAATAAAATAAAAATGCCTACTAGCTCTCTGGTATCAGAACAGTTTGATATCATATCTATGGAAATGGAGCGTATGGGATATATAAACTATGAGATATCAAGTTTTTGTAGAAAAGGGTTACAATCTAGACATAATTCTAATTACTGGTGTAATAAAAAATATATTGGTTATGGTCCTGGAGCACATTCCTATGATAAAAAATATAGATATTGGAATGTAAGTGATAATCAAAAATACATTTATAAAATAAATAATCTGCTTCCTGTTTTTGATAAGGAAGAATTAACAAAGGTTCAGAAGGTTAATGAATATATTTTGACAAAAATCCGAACAATGGAGGGTGTTAATATCTCTGATTTAGAAAAAATCATGGGAATAAACTTGATTAAAATAAAAAAGAGAGAAATACAATTACTTAAAGATAAATCAATGATAGAAGATTCAGAAAATTGTATTGTCTTAACGAAAGAGGGGAAAAAAATAATTGATCATATAGTTGAGAAAATAACTATTTAATTAATTCTTTTTTCAGATATTTAGATGTTTCCCCAACACTAAAGTTTACTACTTCCTCTGGGCTTCCTTGTGATATTATTTTACCTCCTTCGTCACCTCCTTCAGGTCCTATATCAATTATATGATCTGCACATTTTATTACATCCATATTATGTTCAATAATTATCACTGAATTTCCTTTATCTACTAGCCTATCAATTACTAACATCAAGTTTTTAATATCATTAAAGTGTAGACCAGTCGTTGGTTCGTCAAGAATGAATAACGTATTCCCAGTATCCCTCTTATACAATTCAGAGGCTAACTTCACTCTCTGTGCTTCTCCTCCAGATAACATTGTTGACTGTTGCCCCAGAGAGATGTAACCTAGTCCAACGTCATTAAGTGCCTTTAACTTATCTGATATTTTAGGTTGCTTACTAAAAAAAATTACCGCCTCAGAAACCGTCATCTCTAGTACGTCTGATATCGATTTACCTTTAAACCTGACCTCTAAGGTTTCCCGGTTGTATCTCTTGCCTTGGCAAGACTCACACTTGACAAACACATTAGGCAAAAAATCCATCTCAACTAACCTCAGTCCTCCTCCTCTACATTCTTCACATCTACCGCCTTTAACATTAAAAGAAAAAGCACCTTGTTTGAATCCTCTTATTTTTGATTCACTTAATGAAGAAAATAAATTCCTAATATGAGTAAATACTCCAGTATATGTAGCCGGATTTGACCTTGGAGTTCTTCCAATAGGTGACTGATCGACTTCTATTATTTTATTAATATTTTTTATCCCTCTAATATCAAGGTAAGGCAGTGGAATTTTTCTAGATCTATTAATTTCTTTTTTTATTATCGCTGATAATGTACCGTGAATTAGAGATGACTTACCGCTTCCTGAGACGCCCGTGACACAAATCAACTTACCTAATGGAAATTCACAATTTACATCCTTAAGGTTATTTCCTGAGGCACCAAGAAGGCTAATAGACTTTCCGTTACCCTTCCTCCTTTTGTGGGGGACAATTATATCAATTTCCCTCTTTAAAAATTTAGAGGTTGTTGAGTTATTACTTGAAAAATTATTCGGATCACCTTCTGCAACAACAAGACCTCCTTCTTTTCCTGGGCCTGGGCCTATGTCAATAATATGATCAGCTTTAGTCATCATATCTCTGTCATGCTCAACAACAATCACTGTATTTCCTAGATCTCTTAGTTCCTTCAGAGAGTTTATTAGTTTATTATTATCTCTTTGGTGGAGACCTATACTCGGCTCATCAAGGATATATAAGACACCAACTAATTTTGTGCCAACTTGCGTCGCTAGTCTAATCCTTTGAGCCTCTCCCCCAGATAATGTTCGAAGTGGCCTGTCCAAGCTTAAGTAATCAAGTCCAAGGTTGACCATAAGGTCTACCCTCTGTTTAATTTCCTTTAGGATTGGTTTAGCTATTAACCTCTGCCTACTATCTAAACCTCCTTCTGCATTTTTCATCCATAAGCTAAATTCCTTAATACTCATTGAGTTTAATTCAAAAATAGACGTATCATTAATTTTAAAATTTAAGGATTCTTTTTTCAGACGTCTCCCACCACACTCAGAACAATTATCTTTTGTCACAAAATCATCCATAAACTCTTTAGTTTTTCCTGCTCTAAATTTTCTGGTCTTATTAATAAAACCCACTACACCATCATAGTTGGTATGCCATAGGGTTCCTGGATATTTAGATGATTCAACTGCAACACTAATTTTTTTTCCGTATACAATTTTATTTAAGACTTCCTCAGGGATATCTTTAATAGGTGTAGATATGTCTAAACCCTCTTTTTTTAAAATTGCTTCTATTTTTTTAAATACCCACATATCTCTATACTGACCAAGGGGAAGAATTCCCCCTCTGCTAATACTAAGATTCTTATCTTCAATAATTGTGTCCATATGGATATGATCAACTTCGCCAATACCTTTACAGGACTCACACCACCCATATGGAGAGTTAAAAGAGAAACTATTTGGTGATGGCTCCTCATAAGAAATTCCTGAATCAGGGTCTACAAGATTCTTAGAGAAAAAAGTCGAGTTATTATTTTCATCTACTATATATAATGTTTTATCACCACTCTTCAAAGCCAAATCTATAGAGTCGGTTAACCTCAAAATATTTTCTTTATTAATTGTAAGCTTATCAATTACAATCTCAATATCGTGAATAACATATCTGTCTAATTGTAAATTCTTTGTTATCTCTATTACCTCTCCATCTACCCTCACATTAGCAAACCCTCTTCTCCTAATCTGAATGAAAAGCTCTTTGTAGTGGCCTTTTCTTCCCTTTACAACCGGGGCAGTTAATATTACCTTTTTATTATTAAATTTTTTGATAACATTTTCTACAATCTGATCCATTGTCTGAATAACCATTTTTGCTCCTGTCAAATAGGAATATGCTACTGAAGCGCGAGCATAAAGCAACCTTAGAAAATCATATATCTCAGTAAGTGTTCCCACTGTTGATCTTGGGTTTTTTGATGTAGTCTTCTGCTCAATTGATATAACAGGAGATAGTCCATTGATTTTATCTACATCTGGTCTTTCAAGAGTACCTATGAAGGAACGGGCATATGCAGAAAAACTTTCCATGTATCTTCTTTGGCCTTCAGCATATATAGTATTAAAAGCTAGAGAACTTTTTCCACTACCTGATACACCCGTAATCACAATAAGTTTGTTCTTCTCGAAAGAAAGGTCTATGTTTTTAAGATTATTCTCTCTTGCCCCTAGAATTTGAATAGTGTTTTTCATTATTAAGAGTAAATATCTTTGAGAGCTTTATTAATATTTGAAAAAGAAAACTTAAAGCCGCTGTCAATAATTTTTTTTGATGAAATATTTAATCCATTCAAGACGAGAGAAGATTGTTCTCCAAATAGAAGCCTTACTATAAATGAAGGGGCAATAAGGAATGTAGGGTATAGGGGTCTATATAATACAGAGGCTAACTCTTTAGTAAACTCCCTGTTAGATATTACCTGAGGAGTGACTGCATTGAAGACACCCTGCATTTTCTTATCTTTGATAGAGCTCTTAATAATATTAACCATATCATTTATGTGAATCCAACTTATCAACTGTGAACCACTTCCGATTGGTACACCCATAAATAATTTAAAAATCGGGTATAATTTTTTTAAAACTCCACCCTCCTTTGAGAGGACTAATCCAATTCTAAGGATAACTGATCTTATCCCTAATTTTTGAAATTCCATAGATTCTTTTTCCCATTTCTCTACAACTTCAGATAAAAAATCCTCTCCCATTTTATCTTCTTCAATCTGCTTAGATTTAGTATTTTTCTTGTAGTATCCAGATGCTGACGCCCCGACATATACCTCTGGCTTATGTTTCAAGGTTTTTATATGATCTAATAATAATTTTGTTGAGTTAACTCTACTATCCAAAATTTTATTTTTGTATGAAACCGTCCACCTTGAACCATCTATAGACGCCCCAGCCAGGTTAATAACATAACTGATTCTGGGGATTGTAGATAGGTTCAGTTTTCCTTCATTTGGATCCCAATTTATATAATTAATATTGTTGTGAGTCCTAGAGCTAGATCTTGTAAGGACATAAATCACAAATTCTTTTTTTGAGATAGACTGAATTAAACTTTTTCCAATGAGTCCTGTTCCTCCTGTAATTAAAATAGATTTCATATTATTGCAAATAACTTTACTACGTAGATCACCTAGGATATGATTTCAATTAAGAAACTAATTCCCATTTTAATAATTATTTCTAACAATGCCCTTGGAAATATATCAAATGATAATTCACAAATATCAAGTTTAATCTTCTCAAATATCAAAGAAAAAAAAATTGAGATAGATGAAGTCTCATACCTTGCTTTATCTTTAGAAATATTACTCCCAAAAAAAATTGTTCAAAATGAACTTGAAAAGTTATACAATAAAATAGGGAAATTTAAGAAAGAAAAAAAAGTAATTACATGTGAAGTTAGATCTAAAGGTGAGTCACTATCTTTTTTTTCTACCATAGAAAAAAATAAGAAAAAAGTTGTGCTTAATGTTTCAGATGGTGAGGAATTAATTAATAGAGTTTCATTAGCTAACGTATTAGATTCATTTAAAAAAATTCTGATGAGAAGATTCCTGAATGATTACATCAAAAAAATAGAGGATGATATTTCAAAAACTGATAAGACACAAAATAGAATTATCAGAAATAATCCAAAAAAATTAGAAATGAATATTGGAATACTTTATAACATATATCAGAGAAACGAGTCAAAAAAAATAAGATTAAAAGCAAGCCTAGAGTCTCTATATGAGGAGCTTGATAAAGTAAAAAATCAGTTTAATTCAATAAAATAAATTAAGAATTAACCTCTACTTTCTCTAAGATTTGAGATATGATTTCTGAAGAACTTATGCCATCAGCCTCAGCTTCAAAATTTAAAATTATCCTGTGGTTTAAAACATCTTGGGCAACTTCTTTAATGTCATCAGGTGTAACGTAATCTCTGTTATTCATAAAAGCATTTGCCTTACCCGCCAAAGAAAGGTTAATACTTGCTCTTGGTGATGCCCCAAAAGATATATATTCTTTAATCTCATCCAAATTCACAGATGAAGGGTCCCTTGACGCAAATATAATTTGAACAATATATTTCTCTACTGATTCTGAGAGAGTTATGTCATTGATAGAGTTTTTGATAGATGTTATATCTTTTTTTGATAAAATAGTTTTGACTTTGCCCTTAAAGTTTAAGTCAGTCATCCTCTGCATTATCTTTAGTTCTTCCTCCTGAGAGGGATAATCGATATTTAGTTTCATCATAAACCTGTCTCTCTGCGCCTCGGGTAGTGGGTATGTCCCCTCCTGATCGATAGGGTTCTGTGTTGCCAATACCAGAAAAGGTGTGTCTAATTTAAATGTGTCATCTCCTATTGTGACTTGCCTCTCCTGCATAGACTCAAGAAGAGCAGACTGGACTTTGGCCGGAGACCTATTAATTTCATCTGCAAGGACTATATTAGAGAAAACAGGTCCTTTTTTCACTTCAAAAGAACTCTTTTTCTGGTTATATATCATCGTACCTATGACATCTGAAGGTAATAAATCTGGGGTGAACTGAATTCTATTAAAATTAAGTCTTAAGACGTTTGCTAAAGTATTTACAGTTAAGGTTTTTGCAAGGCCTGGTACACCTTCCAAGAGAATGTGTCCGTTCGTGAAGAGTCCCATCAAAAGTCTCATAATCATCTTGTCTTGTCCGACGACAACCTTTCCAACCTCACTCATCACACTCTGAACCTTTAAATAATTATCCTTCATAAAAAATTTTTACAAATTTAACTATTAAATAATCTTAGATTATATCATTCCAATGTAAAAAAATGTTAAAATTATATTACATATGTCAAGTTTGGATAAATACATAGATAATTTGGACGAAGTCATACTTCAAGATTACCAAAGGAGTAGAGTTAAAAAGATATCTGAGGAGCTGAGTGGTATAATTAATTCATGCAATAAAATAGTTTTTATGTGTACCCATAACTCAAGAAGAAGTCAGTTATGTGAAGTTTGGGCCAACATATTATCAAATAGACTCAATTTAAGACTATCTTTTTTCTCTGCTGGAACTGAGAAAACAGAGGTTTATAAAGAAGTAATAGAGACATTATGTAGGGTGGGTGTTGATATCAATAAGGAGGGGAAGTTAAATCTTACAGGTAATACAATAAACATATACTCAAAAACACTTGATGAAATCAAAGAAGATAAATTCATTGGCATAATGAACTGTTCAGATGCAGAAAAACATTGCCCTTTAGATCCAAGATCAAAAAAAAATATAAAATTATTTTACGATGACCCAAAAAAATATGATGGAACAACTAAGGAGTCAGATGAATACGATAGAACGTGTAGGCTTATAGCCTCAGAATTAAATGTGATATTTAAGTTACTAGTTGATCCTGTCTGAAATTTCTTTATTCTTTTTAATAAAGGCAGCTGTCAAGAGAGATAACAAAGCAATAAATAGTAGTCCCCAAGGCGACGATTTTATTAGGCCTAATGGAGATGTGCTATCTTCAATGCCTTTCTCGACACCTTCTATTGTGGCGTCGATCACCTCATCAGAGGAACCAAAACCCTCCATAAATTCTACAGTTTTCTCAACTGTGATCTGCTTAATTACCTCGGGCAAGCCTGGATCTATTACATTATATAATATAATTTGAAATATTATGCCAACAGCATAAGACACTGCCATGGCTATGAAACTAAATTTAAAGGATTCTTTGAAAGTCATGTAACCTCCAATATTTTTTCTAAATGTAATCCCTAGATAAATTATAAGAGATATGTTAATAGCTAAAGATAATAGACCAAACCACCACTCTGTCATCATCTCAATACTTATAATATATGTGATCAGTGTTATAAAAACCGATACAAACCCAAGAAGAAGACCGGCCTTCAGTACTTCCTCCTGATAATTAATTTTATTTTCACTCATGATAATATTTTAAAACAATTTAACGCTTTTATCGTAATTTTAAAATCATGAATATAAATACAGTCAATTATCACATTAAAGAGCACCAATTAAATCTCGTTAATCATAAGATCTACGATAACATAAAAACAATTGATGACTTAAAAGTTTTTATGGAGAATCATGTCTTCGCAGTCTGGGACTTTATGTCTCTCCTTAAGGGACTCCAAATAAATCTAACATGCACCACTAACCCGTGGACCCCTGTTGATAATACCGAAGCTGCTAGATTTATTAACGAAATAGTTCTAGAAGAAGAGACTGACGAAGTGAAAGAAAATAACATCACAAGTCACTTTGAGCTGTATCTAGAGTCGATGCAAGAGATAGGGGCAGATACCTCTGAAATTGAACAATTTATAGTAGATATCAAAAATTCCTCCGACTACAGAGAAACTATTGATAATTACGATATTCATATAAATTTAAAATCTTTCATGGGTTTTACATTTGATGTAATAGAGAGTGGCGAAGTTCATAAAATTGCAGCTGCATTCACATTTGGAAGAGAGAATGTTATCCCAGATATGTTTATTGAGATTGTTAAAGGCCTAAATAAAGAGAACAGCTCTATCGCAGATATGTTTGTATTCTATCTTGAAAGACACATAGAGCTAGATGGAGATGACCACGGTCCAATCGCGCTAAGTATGATAGAAAATCTATGTGGTGACGATGAAAAGAAGTGGGAGGATGTAATGAAGATTGCAAAAAAATCTATTGAAATGAGGATTCTATTGTGGTCACATATTGATGAAATGATTTCCAATAGATGACAGACATTGAAATAATTAAGAGGAGTGAACAGGCTGAGGGAAATTTTAATAATGGCGAGATCTTAGAAAAAAAACCTATAGGGTTCCCACAAGACGGAGGAAAGTCGAGACCCTACTCCAATATCTTCTACTGGGCACATGCGTGGACAAATGAAAAGAAAAGTACAATTGGCCTACATCCCCACCAGGGATTTGAAATTTGTAGTTTTATCCTGAATGGTAAGATAAATCATTACGACACAAAACAGGAGAAATGGATAACACTTGAGAAAGGAGATGTTCAGATAATAAGATCTGGAAGCGGAATATCTCACTCAGAGGAGTTACTTGAAAAATCTGAAATTTTTCAGATATGGTTTGACCCTGACATTTCATGGTCACTATCGCAAGAAGCTAGTTATGACGATTATAAACCCGAAGATTTTTATAATGAGAATGGTGAAGAGTTTTATAAGAAAACCATTGTTGGGACAGGCTCAAAAATGAAAATGGATTCCGAGGGAGTAGAAATATTTGAGTATAAAATACCTGAGTACAAGAGTGTGGACCTTTTGCAAGAAAAAAAATTTATATACTCCTACTTTCTAATTGAGGGAAATTTAAAAATCAATAATAAGAAAATCGAAAAGGGAGACTTCTTCAAGGTTCAAGCTGACGAAAAAGTAATTTTGCAGTCATTATCAGCTTCAAAAGTTTTTGTGATAAAAAGCCCAATAAAGACAGGGTATTTGACATACGCTGAGAAAAGGTTTGTATGATATGTTATTCTTTTTTAAGCCTATCCTCTCTTGCCATCTCTTCGACTGCTTTATCGATCTGATCCACTTCCATAAAGACTAATCTCAATCTCTTCTCAAGCTCAATAAGTTTTTTTCTATCTTGCTCACTCACGTTTTTAGACTTATAAAGTTTAAGAAGTTTATCTGCAGCCTTGGTTAGCTTCTCTTTACTTGAGTCAACATATTTATCAAAAACCTCAAATATATTTTCTTCGTCATCATTATTAATCTGGAACCCAATTCTACTCATAGACAATTGCTTTTAAATACAATTTATTATAATTTATGTTATCTAATTTAAATATTTCAAACCAATGAAAAAAGCTATACTCACCATCAATGTAATTTCAATACTTTTTGTCTTATCACTAAGTGCTCGTGTCTTACCCCAAGATGTAATATGGAATAGCGATGAGTCAGGGTACTACACGATAAAAAATAACTCCATTGTTTTAGTAAGTACAGTTGGCAAAAAGGATAAAGATATTCTAACGTCATCTGATGTTAGTGGCATAGAAATAGAATCTTTTTTCTTCTCTCAAGACAAGAAAAAGGTTTTAATTTTTACAAATTCTGTAAGGGTTTGGAGATATAATACGAGGGGCGACTACTTTGTCTACGACCTAAAATCTAAGGATGGACACAGACTAGGTTCATCGCTTCCTGAAAAAAGTCTGATGTTTGCTAAATTTTCACCTAACAGTAGAAGCGTCGCCTATGTATCTAAAGAAATAATCCCAAATAGTTTCAGAAATAGTAGCACAAGAGCAAATATTTATATAGAAAATATTGTTGACAAAAAAGTAACTAAACTCACTGAATCTGATGATAATGGGAAAATAATTAATGGTACTTTTGACTGGGTCTACGAAGAGGAGTTCTCTTGTAGAGACGGTTTTATGTTCAATGACAAAAGCAATAAAATAGCTTTCTGGCAGATAGACGCAAACGGGGTAAAAGACTTCTTGATGATAAATAATACCGACTCAATATATCCATTTAACGTCCCTGTAGAGTACCCAAAAGTAGGAGAAGACTTAACAGCTGCAAGAATTGGAGTTATTGACCTAAATACGAATGACCTGATTTGGATTAAAATTCCTGGAGCCTCAAATGAATTTTATCTGCCAAGGATGACGTGGGTACCGAACAAAGATAAGCTCATGATACAGCAGCTGAACAGGAAGCAGAACCATAGTAAATACTTTATTGCCGACGCAAAGACTGGTTCAACAACACTTTTGATGGAAGACAAAGATGACGCGTGGATTGACGTGAGGAATACGTGGCCTTACCAAGATAAGGCTGGGTGGAAATTTATTAATAGCGGTAAAGAGTTTCTCTACACCACTGAGAAAGATGGATGGTCTCACGTTTACAGGTACGATATCGAGAAGAGAGAAGAGTTCTTGGTAACAAAGGGAGATTATGATGTAATAAGGCCACTTTCATACGATGAGGAAAAAGGCGATATATATTTTATTGCTTCACCAGAAGACCCCACAGAGAGATATCTCTATAAGACTTCCGAGAACAAGGAAATAGAATTAATAACTCCAAAAGTTTTAGAGGGTACTCATAACTACCAAATAAGCACAAAGTCTAGGTACGCATTCCACTCCTTCTCAAACTATTATACTAGTCCTATGCAAGGGATAATTACTCTCCCAAATCATAACTATATAAATAAAGATAATGATATGATTAACAAATATGATCCATCAAAAAAAGAAGAGAATCCATTAGAGTTTTTTCAGATAACGACAGTAGACGATGTTACCATGGAGGGATGGATTGTAAAACCTGACAACATGGATCCAGATAAGAAGTATCCTGTCCTATTTTACTTTTACAGCGAACCTGCTGGACAGACTGGTGTCAATAGGTTCGGCGCCGGAAGAAACGGGCTATACGATGGGAGATTAGGAGAAGATGGCTACGTTTATGTGACATTCGACGGTAGGGGAACTCCCTCACCAAAGGGAAGAAAATGGAGGAAAGCTATATACAGAAAAATAGGAATAATCAATGTAAGGGATATGGCAATGGGAGCAAAAGCCGTATTTGAAAAGTATGATTTTATTGATACTAAGAGGGTCGCCGTACACGGATGGAGCGGAGGTGGGACAGCAACACTTAACTGCCTATTCCAATACCCAGAAATTTTTCACACAGGAATAGCCGCAGCTGCTGTAGCTAATCAACTAACATATGATAACATATACCAGGAGAGATACATGGGAGACCCTAAGGAATCTTATCAAGATTATGTAGACGGATCACCAATAAAATACGCTAAGAACCTTCAAGGGAATTTACTTTATATCCACGGAACAGGTGATGATAACGTCCACTACCAAAATGCTGAGATGCTAGCAAACGAACTAATTAAACATAAAAAAGTTTTCTACATGATGTCTTACCCAAACAGATCCCACGGCATAAGGGAAGACGACGCCTACCCTCACGTGAAGTTAATGTTTACTGACTTTCTTAGGAAATATTGTGAGCCTGGAGGAAAGGTCTACTAGATCAGTTAGATCTTCTTAGGTGTATTGGATTTAATAAACTCTTTCCTGCTGAGAGCCTGATATTTTCTTGTGTCTCCGAGAAGAATTAACTCATCGTTATCAACTATCCTGTCAGTATAAGATGCCATCTTCCCGCTTTTTGAACATACAGCATGTACCTTTGTCACGTACTCAGCAATCGCCATAAGATTAGGCATTGGACCAAAAGGTTTCCCCATGTAATCCATATCCAAACCAGCAACAATTACCCTCTTACCTGAATTTGCAAGCTCATTACACACCTCGACAATAGAATCATCAAAAAACTGCGCCTCATCAATTCCTATTACCTCAAATTTCTCTGATAACTTTATAATTTTTAAAGGTTTAGATACAGGTTTAGATTTAATGGAATTTTTGTCATGTGAAATTACTTTCTTTTTATCGTACCTGAGATCTTTTTTTGGTTTAAATATTTTAATTTTTTGCTTGGCTAACTTTGCTCTTTTAACTCTCCTTATTAATTCTTCCGTCTTACCAGAGAACATAGAGCCACATATCACTTCTATCCACCCTACACGGTCTGCCCTATCTATAGATCTTTCTAAAAACATATCTAAATATAATAATTATAAAATTGGATTTAAGACAAATGAGAGTACCCGGAGTGGGACTTGAACCCACACGGACTTTAAGGTCCACAGGATTTTAAGTCCTGCGTGTCTACCAATTCCACCATCCGGGCAAATAAAATGAGCGAGAAATGGGATTCGAACCCACGACCCCAACCTTGGCAAGGTTGTGCTCTACCACTGAGCTATTCTCGCTTGAATAATCTTTTTCAAGTCTGCAAATTTATAATTCTCTAAATGAAATCACAGTTAAAATTTTAAAAAAAACATTATTTACCTTTCAATGTATTTATAATCTCTATCACCTCATTGAGTTTAACAAGGGCCTGGACAGGATTAATGTTATTAATATCAATCTCACCCAGAACCTTCTTAACCTTATCAAAATCAGGATCATTATAATTAAGATCTAACTGGTTTGAAGAAGCTAAAACTTTCTGATCTAACTTCTCCCTTATCTTATTCCTCTCCAGTTTTTTTAGTATCTCATACGCCCTAATTAAGATTTTATTAGGCATACCCGCAATTTGTGCCACATTTATACCAAAACTGTGTTTAGATCCTCCCGCAACAAGTTTTCTTAGAAAAATTATTTCATTATTAATCTCTTCGACAGATACGTTATAGTTTTTGACTCTATCAAGTTTTTGTTCTAGCTGATTAAGCTCATGGTAATGGGTAGCAAAAAGGGTTTTAGGCCTAATTGTTTTCTGATTATGAAGGTACTCTACTATTGACCAGGCAATTGATATACCATCATACGTACTGGTTCCCCTTCCAATCTCATCCATAAGGACTAGACTCCTGTCAGTGAGGTTATTCATTATGCTTGAGGTCTCAATCATTTCCACCATAAAAGTTGACTCACCTCTCGATATATTGTCGGAAGCACCAACTCTTGTAAATATCTTATCAACTATACCTATAATGCTACTATCAGCTGGGACATAAGAACCAATTTGAGCTAAGATTACAATTAAGGCAACCTGTCTTATTATGGCCGACTTACCTGACATATTTGGTCCAGTAATAATTATTATCTGCTGCGAAGACTTATCCAAATACACATCGTTTGGAATATAGAACTCATCATCAGGCAAGCTTTCCTCAATAATTAGGTGCCTTCCCTTCTTAATTTCTATCTTATGATTATCACTGATTATAGGTTTAGTTAATTTAGATTTTATAGCAACAACAGAAAAAGATAGCAGGCAGTCAAGGTAAGAAACTGAGAATGAAATTTTTTGAAGTATATCAACGTTTTTAGAGAGTTTGTCAAGAATCTTATGGAAAAGAGCTCGCTCTATATCTAAAATTTTCTCATCAGCATTTAAAATTCTCTCCTCATATTTTTTTAATTCCTCAGTTATGTATCTTTCTGCATTTACTAGAGTCTGTTTCCTTATCCAATTTTCAGGGACTTTATCTTTATGGGCATTTGTTACCTCAAGATAGTATCCAAAAACCTTATTATAAGCTATTTTTAAAGAGCTAATTCCTGTTCTCTCCACCTCTTCATTTTGGATTTTAAGGAGTATGTCTTTGCCCTCATTAGAAATCTTTCTTAGGTCATCTAACTCCTGATTGTAGCCATCGCTTATAACCTTCCCTGAGGAAAAATTTAATGAAGCACTGTCGTGAATTGAATCGCTAATAAAATCAATTATTTTTTTAAAGTGAGGAAGGTTTTTTGACCAGGACTTGAATTCTTTTCTCTCAGAACTTTGCAGTTGGAGTTTTAAATCCTGGACGGACTTTAAAGAGTTTTTAAGAGATATAAGTTCTTTTGGATTCGCCCGATTTAATGCAATCTTCGAAGAGATTCTCTCAATATCAGATATCTCATTGATTGACAATATAACTGAGTCTCTCAGGTGATCATTTTCAATAAAAGATTCTACATAACTCTGTCTTTTACTTATCTCATTTTTATCAAGCAAGGGGTTGAGTATCCACCTGCCCATTAACCTTGATCCCATAGGGGTCAGGGTCTTATCAATCGTATCTTTTAGCGTTATTGAGTCGTTTTGTAGTGGGCTTATTAACTCTAGATTTTTTACAGTAAACTTATCGAGCCACATAAACCTATGATCTTCTATTCTTGAGAGACTAATGATATTTCTTAAGTCATTATGCTCGGTTAACTCTAGATAGAAAAGAATTGCTCCTGCTGAAACAATACCATTCCTCTCTTCTTCGACACCGTAACCTTTAAGACTTTTTACATTAAAAAAAGTAATAAGTTTATCGTATGAGTATCCAACTTTAAATATCCACTCATCCAGACTAAAAATATTACTCCCGTGAAATTTAGAATCCATGAAATCCTTCTGAGATTTAGAACATATAATTTCAGAGGGGCTGTAAGTATAAAGTAACTTCTCAAGCTGATCATAATTACAGTCGCATAATGAAAACTCACCTGTTGATATATCTAGAAATGATACGCCAAACTTATTATTAGACACGTGAACAGAAGCAAGAAAATTATTTTTCCTGGAGTCTAAAACATTATCATTTAAAGATAATCCCGGAGTTACCAACTCAGTTACCCCCCTCTTCACAATTCCTTTTGCTCTTTTTGGGTCCTCTAACTGATCACACACCGCTACCCTACATCCGGCACTGACTAATTTTGGTAGATAAGTTTCTAGAGAATGATGAGGAAAGCCAGCTAACTCTACATTTGATGCAGCGCCATTCGATCTCTTTGTCAAAATGATTCCTAGGATTTTACTAGCTTTAATAGCATCTTCCCCAAATGTCTCATAAAAATCACCTACCCTAAAAAGAAGCATAGCTTCAGGATGTTTAGACTTGATGTCATTATACTGCCTCATGAGAGGAGTTTCTTTGGTTTTTTTTGGGGTATTAGCCAAATTATTTAATATTTTAATTTACTTTGTGCCTGGGATTAATTTGAATTTCTATTCAAAAAAAACCTCTAGCGATCTTACAATATGGTTAAACTATCCGAAAAAAAAAAGAAAGACTTTAGAAGAGATAAGGTTCTAAAACATGCAAACAAAACAGAGCCTGAATTTCCGTCTTTTATTGCCGGTCTTGATACTTATTCTGGGAGTTGGGATTTTCAGATGGCTGCTCACCTGCTAAGGAGGACAACAATAGGCCCTTCTATTGAAGAAATAAATCAGAGCGTTACAGACGGTCTTGAGAAAACTCTAGAAAAGCTATTAGATGAAAAATTCATCAATGTTGATCCACCAATCAACTATCAAGACGAAGACGACCCCGAGACACCTCTTGGCAGTACATGGATAAACGCAGAGAAGAGAGTGGATGACTTTAAAAGAAAAAATTCTTATGCCGCATGGAGGGTAGGCCAGATACTAGACAAGGATAAAGATATCTCTGTAAGAGAGAATATGCTTCTTTTTTGGCAAAACCATTTTGCTACAGAAGCAACAGTAATCAACGACGCCAGGTATACCTACTACATGCATGAGAACTTTAGAAAAAATTTTTTAGGAGACTTTAAGCGGTTAGTTAAGGCAGTAAATATAGATCCTGCAATGCTTACATATCTGAGTGGCATATATAATGTAAAGGATGCACCAAATGAAAATTATGCAAGGGAGTTATTTGAGTTATTTACAGTTGGCAAGGGTCCTATAGACGGAGAAGATAGCTACACTTACTACACTGAGTCGGATATTTTAGAGGCTTCTAAAATTCTTACGGGTTGGAGGGTTCAGAGAAATCATGTTGGAGAAGGTAGAGAGTACTTTACCTTAGATCGCCACGATACCTCAACCAAAACTTTCTCAGAAAAATTCGGAAATAAATCAATAAGCTCAAACGGAGACAAAGAACACGAGGACCTAATTGACTTAATTTTTGAGAACGATAGAGTCTCTGAGTTTATATGTGAAAAATTATACAGATGGTTCGTCTATTATGTTATAAACGACGAGGTAAAAAGTAAGATAATTAAGCCTTTAGCTAAAACTTTTAGAGATAATAATTACAGGGTCAAGCCAGTACTCCAACAACTATTCAGAAGTAATCATTTCTATGAGATGTACATAAGAGGTGCCGTAATTAAAAATCCTATTTCATTTAGTCTGGGGTTTCTTAGACAGTTTACGATGTATGGTTTTGACGAACTGGATAACTTTGAAAAATATTATTACTGGAGAGCAAGACACATTAATATTTCCGATCAGGGTCAAAACATTTTAGATCATCCAAATGTTGCGGGATGGCCAGCGTATTACCAAGAGCCTCTATTTCATGAGTACTGGATAACATCAGTAACTCTTCCGAGCAGGACAACACACATTAAATATTACTTATCAAATAATGGCGTAAGAGCTTCTCAAACTGATAATAATATTAGGGTAAAGTCTAAGCCTTTAACTTTAGTTCAAACATTTAAGAATCCTCATGACATTGTGGATACCGTTGACAAACTATGTGAATGGCTCCTGCCTGTCCAAAGTGAAATTTCACAAGATCTAAAAAACGATTTTGTAAATATTGTAGTTGGAGACAATCCCAATATATGGGAGGATGAGTATAATGACTACGTAAATGACCCAGATGATGAGAAAGAGGAATCATTAAATAAAAAACTTAGGTCATTACTAAAAGAAATATGTCTAATGCCTGAGTATTACCTTAGCTAAATGAAAAGAAGAGAATTTTTAAAGAGATCTGTTCCACTTACTGCCGCTCCCATCTACTTATCTGGAGTGCCTGTAAGTGCTATGACAGATTCTTCAACTCTAGCGGCTCTGACCAATGCCGGTTCTGTATCTGATAGATGTTTAGTATTAGTTTTTCTTGATGGGGGCAATGACGGATTAAATACATTAGTTCCCATTGATCAGTATGATATATTAATGAGAGACGGTTCCGGTGGAGATTCGCAGCCACTAAGAAGACCTGACCTAATGATACCAAAAGATAAAATATTACCTCTAAGTGGGTTGTCTGATACAGGGTTACATTCGAGTATGGAAAAATTTCAGACCTTATTTGGTGAAGACAAATTAAACTTTATAAGGAATGTTGGTTACCCTAACCCTAACAAGTCTCATTTCAGATCTACTGATATTTGGAATTCAGCATCCTCCTCTGATGAATACGTTTACAGCGGTTGGTTTGGGAGATATTTAAGCAGTAACCATCCCTCATTCCCAGATGGATACCCAAATACCAACTATCCAGATCCATTAGCTCTATCTATTGGAAATACAGCATCAAACACTTGCCAAGGACCCATAATTAATATGGGAGTTTCAATAAAAAATTTAAATAATTTTGTTGATATTAAAGAAGGAGGCACAAACACCCCTGACACACCGTATGGTCACGAATTAGAATATATAAGAACAGCATCTAACCTAACTAACGAGTATTTTGACAGATTAGAAGATGCGGCAGGAAAGGGTGGTAGTGGTAGTATAGAGTATCCTGATTATAAACTTGCGGACCAACTTAAAATTGTTGCACAACTCATAGCCGGAGGCATAAAATCTAAGATATTTGTTGTGAGAATAGGTGGTTTTGATACTCACGATAACCAGGTTGATGAAGGCAATCCTGAGACGGGAAGACACGCTTTGTTAATGGAAGAGTTATCAGAGTCACTTTTCTCTTTTCAACAAGATATAATTCAGAGGAGCCTTGAGGAGAGAGTCCTGACTATGACCTACTCTGAGTTTGGAAGGAGAGTATTTCAAAATAAATCTTATGGTACCGACCACGGTGAAGCTGCACCAATGTTCTTTCTTAGTCCTTTTCTGAACCCAAATCCTATCGGTTCCCTTCCATCTCTAGAGTACATAGACAATATAGAGTATGAATATGACTTTAGGTCAGTGTATGGCTCCGTTCTGATGGATTGGTTTGGTGTTGATGAGGTAACAATCAAATCAATTCTGTACGAAAACTTTCAATATATTCCTATTCTTGCTGGAACCCAGACAAGTATTGGCGAACCCCACCCCATGTCTAAAAGAATTGAGGCATACCCAAACCCCTTTAAAGATTTTCTTAATATAAATATTGAAGTAAAAGCTGGAGATACTCTTCTCAAATTAGTGGATTCTAACGGTAAAGAGATCAAAGAAATAATAAATAAAAAACTAAAACATGGTATTCACGAATTGAGATACGATGGCTCTAACCTAAAGAATGGAATGTATTTTGCACTTCTAGAAAACGAGGGAAAGAGGAGTGGGGTATCCGTCATAAAACGAAGCTAATTTTTTAATCAATAAAAATTAGATGACAAGAAATTAACAAAGTGAAAAAAACTAAAATTGAAGATCTAAAAAGAATTGAAGTTGATCAATTCAAAAAAAAGAAAAAAAGAGAAGTCATTATCATCTTAGATAATGTAAGGAGTTTAAATAATATCGGGTCATGTTTCAGGACGTCAGATGCTTTTATAATAAAAAAAATTTATTTGGTTGGAATTGCAGGCTCACCTCCAAATAAAGATATTGACAGAACTGCCCTTGGGGCAACGGAATCTATAGACTGGGAACACGTATCATCTATCTCTAAAATTGAAAAAGAGTTAAAAGAAGAAGGTTGGAAAATAGCTCTAATTGAGCAGACAGATGAGAGCATTAAACTTCAAAATTTTAATCCTAAATCAGATGAAAAATTTGCATTTGTATTTGGTAACGAGGTTTTTGGTGTGTCGGATGAGGCTCTTCAGTGCGCTGAACTAGCAATTGAAATTCCACAATTTGGAACTAAGCATTCTTTTAATATTACCGTATCCCTTGGGATAGTTTTGTGGGATCACCTTACAAAAACTACAGGGGCTCACAGAGGCTAGAAAGTTTTGACTCAAATAAGTTTTTAATCTTCTCAAGAAATTTCATGTTACACTTTATCTCCCTCCCATCCATCTCAGTTACAGGTGTTATCTCACCATTAGTGCCTGTTGCAAAAACAAGATCAGCATTAATGAACTCAACTAATGACAAGTCTCTTTCTTGGACCTTCATTTTATTTTCTTTTAGAAGGTCTATAAAGGTTTGACGTGTTATTCCAGGCAGACAAGCATGAGCAAATGGTGTAAAGACAGTATCACCTTTTAACATGAATAAGTTTGTGTCATTCAGCTCGGCAACAAATCCCCTTTCATCAAGCATTACTGCAGCATCATAACCTGCAATATTTGCGTGTATCTTAGCAATAACCAAACTCAACATGTTGTTGTGGTGTATTTTAGAGTCTAAGAAGGCAGGGATACTTCTTCTTATTGAGGAGCTGATAGCCCTTATGCCTTTTGAGAAATCATAAACTTTTTTCTTCCACTCCGCAAGAACAATTAGACAGCATCCGCTCTGGTTGAGCCTGGCGTCCATACCTGAAGTAACCTTATCTCCCCTGGTTAATGTGAGCCTTATGTGTGTATCATTATTCATTCCGTTTGCGTCAAGAGTTTCTTTTATAGCTTTCTTTATCTCTTCTTTAGTTGGGACACCTTCGTATGAAAGTGCGTGAGCACCCTCCTGAAGACGGGTAAGGTGCTTGTCATAACAGACAATCCCCTCTGGGTATACTCTTAATCCTTCCCAGACACCATCACCGTTCTGGACAATACTATCAAATACAGAAACCTTTGCCTGATCCCTAGGTAAAAGCTCACCGTTAACGTGGATGAAAATATTTTTATTTTTTGGGTTATATTCTTGAAGCATTATACCGTTATTGAATTAGCTGTTAATTTATTGTAATATTTTAATGACTCAATATAAAGACTTTGACAGTTTTTTGGTAACTCTCTACTACTTGTTTTCTGTTTTACAAATCCAGTTGAATTGTGTACATTTTTATACCAGAACTCAGCCCAAGCACCATCCTCTTTAATTCCACCTTTTTCCCAGGAGAGCATCTCTTCATAAAATTTTATACTAAGCTTAGCACATAGGCTTTTTAGCAGTTTTTTAGGGTTCTTCAAAATTTCTGCTGAGTCTAATACAAGAGGATTCTGGTTTTTAATCATATTAAATAATTCCCAAGACTTCTCAAGGCCGATATCTTGCATTGTTGGCGACTCTATAACCTGGGCAAAAGACGCAATTAACTGCTTAGGATTTCTTACTAAAAAAAGATTCGTCATATCATCAAGAAAATCAAAACTCATCTGCTGATGGTGGTGTGCCATATTTTTTAGGAAGAGAATTTCACAATCTTTTCTAGAATATATGTCTGAGATTATTTCTTCTATGTCTGATGACATAGAGTTTAAAGTTTCCTCACTCCCTGGGTGATCAATTTTATTAGTTGATAGGTAATGTGCATAGAAAGGCTCATCAATCACTTTTGTATCCGGTCTCTTTGAGAAAGAATACATCAATGCAGTTGATAAATTTCTTGGACCTGAAATTAAATTAATAATTTTCATTTCTATTTATAATCATTTAAAAATAGAATATATTATTTTTTTAAGACATACTTTTTATATGTCCTAACTAAAATCATTAATATTATTGAAATGATAAAAAACCATGCAGTTGCATATATCCAGGAAATATTATTTTTAAGAGTAGCTATAAATATTATAGATATTAAAAATAAGGTAGCTCCTTCACTAAAAAGCCTTAACCTAAACTCACTTAAAATTATCTTTCCATTTTTCATCTGATTTAATAATAGTTGACACACTACTACATATACCACTAAGAGGCCGACAAGAATTAATTTTGTTTTCATCCAAGTTAATTCTAATAAAGTAATGTTTTTATACACCATTGTCCAACCAAATAGAGAGGTTAACAGCACAGAAGGCCATAGGATAATATAAATTAGGCGCTTTGCCATAATCAGAAACTGACTTTGAAGGATCTTTTTTTCGTTATTTGGTTTAGATTCAGCTTCCTTAAAATAAATAAAAATTCTCCCAATATAGAATAAGCCTGCAAACCAACATATAACAAAAATTAGGTGTAAAGCCTTAATTGCTAAATAACTCATAACCTTTCAGTTGTCCAATCAGAAATAACTTTAGCCCATCCATTACCATCATTTAAACATGGAATATAATGATAAAATTCTCCACCAGCTTCAATAAATTCTTCTTTGCCTTCCATCGCTATCTCCTCAAGAGTTTCTAAACAATCTGTAACAAAAGCTGGAGTTATAATTACTAACTTTTTCTTTCCTTCTTTAGCAAGTCTTTCTAACTCATAGTCCGTATAGGGTTTTAACCAAGGTTGAAGGGGAAGCCTTGACTGGAAAGCATTACTATATTTATCACTTTTTATACCTAATTTTTTAATTATTAATTCTGTGGTGATAAAAACTTGGTGTCTGTAGCATTTTTTATGAGCTCCAGATGAGACATTACAGCAATCTGAAACCTTAAGACAATGTTTTTTAGTATCATCTGAAATCTTTATATGGCTCTCTGGTATCCCATGATAAGAAAATAGTATGTGGTCATATTCGATTCCCTTAAGATTCTTCTTTATATTTTTAACCATCTCATTTATATATAACTCATTATCATAAAATGGAGGTATGAACGATGTTTTAATATCTGGAAACCATTTCTTAGATTCTGTTTTTACTTTTTCTACAACTGTTTCATAGGATGACATCGCGTAATGTGGATATAATGGGAGGACTATAACATCCGTAACACCTTTATTTTTAAGTTCATCTAACCCTTTTTTTATCGAGATTGAACCATATCTCATTGCTAAAGAAACGGGAATACTTAAGTTTTTTTGAACTTTTTTGTGAAGACGTTTTGATAGTACAATTAGTGGTGACCCCTCATCCCACCAAATTTTTTTATATGCTTTGGCAGACTTAGAGGGTCTAGTATTAAGAATTATTCCCTTAACTAATAACCATCTCAAAAGGTAATTATATTCAATAACCCGCTCATCCATCAAGAACTCATCTAGATATTTTTTTACATCAGGGGTTGATGTGCTATCGGGTGAACCAAGATTTATCATTAACAAACCCTTCATTATTATCTAAATAGTTTTTGAGTAAGTCCCTATTTTCTTTTCAATAAGAGGATCAAATCTCATTGAAATATTTCTTGTAAATAATCGCCCTCTATTATTTACTTTAATTATATTTTTTTGAATTGTTAATAATTTATCTGATATAAAATCATCAAAATTAGATTCAGAAAAATTAATAATTTCTTTTACTTCACTAAGTGGTATATTAAAATATTCTGATACCTCCTCTAGGTCAACGTAATAATTACACATAACTGAGTTTATGATATGTCTAATTATTTTTTCGTTTTTACTGAGAGAATATCCTCTTAGAACAGCCAAACCGTTTTTTTCAATACTTTGAATATATTCAGAAGTAGTTTTAATATTTTGAGAATAAGCAGAATCTAACTGTGAGATAGATGAAGCACCAAAACCATAAACCTGACCAGTAGTCTCTCTAGTACAGTATCCTTGAAAATTCCTGTGAAGTTTTTTCTCTTTTAGCGCTACCGCAAACTCATCATCAGGTTTGGAATAATGATCCATACCAACAGATACATATCCTGAATTTATAAGACTCTGGTAAGACTCTTCGTACATCTGTGCCTTTTCATCCGATGAAGGGAATCCAATATCATCTAGAACCTTTTGCCTAGGTATCACAGATGGCACGTGAGCATATGAAAAAGTAACTATCCTGTCTGTATTTAATTTGATTGCTCTCTCAATAGTCTTTCTGAAACTCTCTACTGTCTGTAAAGGCAATCCGTAAACAAGATCAATATTAGTACCTCTAAAACCCTCATCAGATATTTTTGATATTATATCTTCAATTGGTCTCTTTGATGGTCTCCTGTTAATAGCTTCTAAAACATCATCTCTAAAATCTTGAATTCCAATAGATATCCTATTAAAACCAAACTTTTTCAGTAGCTCAATATGTCTTAACTCAAGATGAGCTGGGTTACACTCGATAGCCATTTCATAATTATCTGCAAAATCAAATTTATCTTTCAAGGTATTAGTGATTTTTTCGATGTACTTATATGAAATAGCATTAGGTGTTCCTCCTCCCCAATGAACTTGTGTTAACTTCCTACTATTATCAATCTTACTTGAAACAAACTCAATTTCTTTCACTACTGCATCGATATATCTCTCGAGAAATGGTCTGGAAAATCCGGTTTCCGTTGTACATCCACAAAAGTGACAAATCTGAGGACAAAATGGTACATGAACATAAACTGATACACTTTCTGGTCTTTCATTATTTGATAACTTTACTGAATTGATATAGTCATCATTACCAAAGTGTTCATTAAAAAAAGTAGCTGGAGGGTAAGAAGTATATCTAGGCCCAGCCTCATTGTATTTTTTTACTAATCTTTTATCTGTTAACATCTTAACTATCTATTCCAGTTAGCGTCTTTAATCCAATCTACGACATATTTTACTTTTTCGTGATCAATATCAGGTCTAAAACCATGGCCAAGATTAAATACCCAGTCTTTATTTTTAGATCCAAATTCAATCAAACCTTCTAAATATGTCTTTATCTCCTCAATTTCTAAGTAGAAAGTCTTGGGGTCCATGTTACCTTGGATGCCCAATTCGGGATCTAATAGATTTCTTGCGTAATCGAGAGAAATGTCATAATCAATACTAACATAATCACATATTTCTTTATTTATATACTTCAAACCTTCATTAAAGTTTTTTGGGAAAAAAATTGTTGGTACTCCTTGATCTCTTGCAGCATTTAAAATTTGAGTAGAGAAAGGAAGGACAAACTTTCTATATTCATCTTCAGGAATAATTCCACAATAAGTTTCAAATAACTGAAAACAGTCTATTCCACATTTAACTTGATTTGTAACATACTCTATTGAGGTCTCTGTTAAAGCCTCCATGATCTTTATGCTTTTCTTTTTTTCTGTCTTAAAAAAGTTAAGTGCAGATTCAAAACTTTTATTTTTTTCATTGCCCCTAAACATAAAGAGAAAAGTGGTTAATGGTCCGCCACAAAACCCAATAAGAGGAATGTTTGAAGTTATATTTTTTTTAACCTCATTGATGTTTTCATAGACGTGATCAAAATTTGATAAATCAACTTTAAAATCTGTAGATTCTGTAATTGGATTATGAAATTTAGGTCCAAATTTTGTAAACTCAAGCTTTAAACCCATTGCCTCTGGGACGATAAGTATATCGGAAAAAAGAATAGCAGCATCAACGCCAAGATCGTTGATAGGAAGTAAAGTTACTTCTGACGCTAAGGTCTTATCTCTCATTAATTGATCGAATGTGTATATCTTTTTTAAGGAACGGTAAGATGGAAGTATCCTTCCGGCTTGACGCATAAACCATACTGGGGGTCTTTTTGAGATTTTACCATTTAATGTATCAAGAAATATAGAACTCATTAAGCTATCTTTTGAAGTGCAACTCTATTTGAATTGATTATTTTTTTTATATCAGCTTTTGTCATAACTGAAGAAAAAAAGCAACACTCAAATTGAGATGGTGGCAAATATATACCCATATCTAGCATAAGCTTAAAATAATTAGCATATTTATCAGCATCGCATGACATTGCATCTTCATAATTATTAATTTCATCTTTATCTGTAAAAAAGAGAGTCATCATTGATCCCAATCTAGTAACAATAGCATTTACTCCAATTTCCTTTATATTAGTTCTGATCCCATCAGTAATTTCTCTTGATATTGTATCCAACTTACTAAAAACTGTGTTATTTAACTTTTTTAAGACAGATAGACCTGCTTGCATTGCAAGAGGATTTCCTGATAATGTCCCTGCCTGATAAACAGGCCCTAATGGGGCAAGAGATTCCATAATTTTAGATTTTCCTCCATAAGCACCTACAGGTAATCCACCGCCTATAACTTTTCCTAAAGTTGTGATGTCTGGACTGACGCCGTATATTTCTTGGGCCCCACCTTTAGCTAATCTAAAACCCGTCATTACCTCATCAAAAATTAATAGTGCATTGTTTCTTGAGCATAACCTTTTAAGAGATTTTAGAAATCCGTTTTGAGGTAGAACCAATCCCATATTTCCCGATACTGGTTCTACAATAACTGCTGCAATATCATTTTCTTTCTTGCTAAACAGTTGCTCAACAGATTCAATATTATTAAATGAAGCAATTAAGGTGTCTTTGGCGATATTCTTAGTCACACCTGGGCTATCTGGCAGACCCAAAGTAATTGCCCCAGAGCCAGCTTTTATTAAAAAACTATCCCCGTGTCCATGATAGTTCCCAGCGAACTTAATAATGTGCCTTTTTCCTGTGAAACCTCTTGCTAACCTAACTGCACTCATTGTGGCTTCTGTTCCAGAGTTTACCATTCTTACTTTTTCTATTGAAGGAACCATCTTTGTTATCTGCTTAGCCATCTCAGTTTCATGTAAAGTTGGTGCACCATAGGACGTACCCCTCTTGGAATATTTATTTATAGCTTTGATTGTATCTTTATCTGCGTGTCCAAAAATTAAAGGACCCCAAGACGAGACACAGTCAATATATTTATTTCCATCCACGTCGTATAACTTACTCCCAATTCCCCTATCAAAAAATACTGGATCGCATTTAACACTTTTAAATGCACGTACCGGTGAGTTTACACCCCCCGGTATTAAATCACTCGATTGTTTATATGCCTTGATACTCTTTTTGTACATCTCAGTTATTATTTAAATAATCAGCGATTTCTATTGCGTGATAAGTAATGATAGCATTTGCTCCAGCACGTTTCATAGAGGTAAGAATTTCTAAAATAATATTTTTATCAATCCATTTTTTTTCGGTAGCTGATTTTACCATAGAGTATTCGCCACTAACATTATATGCTATTACTGGTATATTAAATTTAGATTTGACTCGGTATATAATATCTAGATAAGACATTGCTGGTTTTATAATTAACGCATCTGCACCCTCATTGATATCGGTTTCTGCTTCTCTTAATGCCTCAATCGAGTTCTTATAATTCATCTGGTAAGACTTGCGATCTCCAGACTGAGGTGAGTTTTCTGCAGCGTCCCTGAAAGGACCATAAAATGCAGAAGCATACTTTACGCTGTAAGAAAAAATAGGAAGTTTCTCAAAATTATTTTTATCAAGAACAGTTCTTAGATGATTAACTCTACCATCCATCATATCAGATGGTGCAATTACATCAGCACCAGCTTTTGCCAATGAGATAGCTTGTAAGCCTAAGTTTGTAACCGTTTTATCGTTATCAACATCTCCATTTTCAATTGTTCCACAGTGCCCATGAGTGGTGTACTGACAATGGCATAAGTCAACAATGACTAATATGTCACTGTTTATTTTTTTAATCTCTTGGACTGCTCTCTGAACTATTCCATTTTCATCTTGTGCCACTTTCCCTTCACCATCTTTTTTGTCAGGGACGCCAAATAAAATTACTGATTTAACATTTAAGTCTAATAGACGGTTACATATACTAGATAAATTATCAATCGAGACTTGAAACTGACCAGGCATAGAGTTGATTTCCTTTTTAATATTGCTTCCCTCACACACAAAAATTGGATATATTAAATCTTGTGGTCTCAGGTGGGTATCTTCCACAAGATCTCTTACAATCTTATTATATCTCAGCCTTCTGAGTCTTACCTTCTGACTCATTTTATTGTATTAAAGTGTGAAATGATTGAATCTGAAATTCCCTCATATGACTGCATCTTTGAGGTAATAATAGGTAAAAAACCACATTTTTTAATATAAGAAGATGTGGAATTACCAATACTAATAAGTTTAATATCTTTTGGGTCATATAAATTTTTAAATGATTCAAAACCTGATGGGCTAGTAAAAACAGCATTTAAATCTTTTTGGTCAAGGATAGACATAAGATCTTTATTTATAGAGTCAATTAAAGATGTTTTATAAGCCACAAATCTCGTTAAATCACAAAACTTTTTTAAATAATCTGGCAATATATTTTTTGACAAGTTTCCTTGTACGATCAAGACCTTCTTTGAGTTAATTATTCCAATTTTTTCTAACTCTAAACCTAAACTTTCCGAGTAGTTTCTTTTCGCAGTATAAGCTGAATTAATATTAAGTTTAGCTAATTGTTCTTCTGTTTTTTTACCAATACATATAACTGGCTTTGCAAATAAGTCAGGTTTTACAAACGATAAACTAAAAAAATGTCTAACACTATTTTTAGATGTGAAAATATAATAATCAAAATTATTGATATTAAAAGGGGCGGCATCTTGAATGGGTTGTGTCTTTATCATCGGAAAATGATGAAGTATAAAACCTAAGTCTTGAAGTTTTGTAAATCCAGATATTTCTCCTTCATTAGTCAGTAAAATATTAATTTTATCTTTAACCATTACCCCCTTACCTCAGATAGAATTTCATCACCTCCATCCAAAAGCATTTTTTTTGCAAGTTCAATTCCCAGTTTATTTGAATTAGTATACTCCGATAGTGCTTGATTAGTTATATATTTTTTTCCGTTTATGGATGATATAATTCCTTTTAATAAAACCTTGTCCTCAACCACTTTGGCATAAGCTCCAATCGGCGCAGTGCAACCTCCTTCTAGTTTCTTGAGAAAAGACCTCTCTATTTCCACACATATCGAGGTTTTTTTATGATTTATTGAATTAACAATTTTTTTTATTCCTTTATCTTCCTCTCTAGATTCTAGAGCTATTGTACCCTGGCCAGGGGCACATATCATTTCTTCACTATCGAATAAGTAAGTAATTCTATCTTGAAGACCTAACCTTATTAGTGCTGCAGCTGAAATAATTATTCCATCACAGTACCCTTTTTCCATCTTATCAATTCTTGTATCCACATTACCCCTTATGGTTTTCATTTTAATTTCGGGGTATAACTTTAGAAGCTGAGACTTTCTTCTGTTTGATGAGGTTGAAATGGTAATATTATTTAAATCATTATTAAATTGAATTTTTGGATTTAATACCAATGCATCCCTTGGGTCATCTCTTTCTAAAACAGCAGAAATCTCAAGTCCGGGTATGGGATCTACCGGTAAATCCTTTAGGCTATGAATTGCTATATCTATTTTTTTTTTTAAGAAGCATTTCTTGGATTTCTTTAACAAAAAACCCTTTATCAATAGACGACTCGATAGGATGGTCTTGGAGTATGTCACCTTTTGTCTTAATATTTAATACTTCAAATTGGATATGAGGATGTAATGAGTTTAGTTTTTGAGTTACTTTCTGAGTCTGAGTAAGTGCTAACTTGCTGTCTCTCGTCCCAATAATTATTTTATTGGTCATCTTCAAATATTTTTTTTATTATTTTCAGAGCATTTTTATCTTTCCCGTTTTTACTTGCAACTCTTATTTTCCTTACTAAATGATCAGAGAGTTTACTGTAAATATTGTTCATTTGGACATCTAGGTCATCTGTCTTATTTTCTAACTTATCACTTGAGTCAGCATTAAGTTCAATTTTATAATTCTTCTCAATAAGGTTTTTGATTTTTGATTTTATAGATAGAATAGAGGGTCGTAATTGTCTTGAGCTTGCCCATTCATCAAAATCTTTTAGGTAATCATCAATTAGAAGCTGGGCCTTATTAATCTCAGATTTTCTTTTATTATAGTTTTTATTTACTACGTCCTTAAGTCCATCCACATTAATAATTTTTAAGCCATCTACCTTTGACATATTCTCTTCTATGTTTCTAGGTACAGAAAGGTCTACTATGAGAAGGTTTTTATTTTTTCTTGCTTCCATAATTTGTAATAAATCACTTTCAGATATTAGAGGTGAGTCTGATGATGTACAAAATATTGCTACATCAATTTCTTCTAAATTATTTTTAAGGTTTTCAAACGGGACAAGCTTTAGGTTAAAATGTTTAGCAAATTTTTCACCTCTTTTTTTATTTCTATTTGTCACAAGAATATTCTTGATGTCTTTATTTAATAGATGATTTACTGATAGTTTAGAGGTTTCTCCTGCGCCGACACAAAGAATTTTTGAATTTTTTAATTCGTATTTTTTTGATATTATTTCAACTGCAGCATAACTAACAGATATGGCACCCTTCCCTATTAATGTATTTGTTCTTACAAACTTTCCAGTCTCAATTGATTTTTGAAACATTCTGTCTAGAATTGGTCCCAACATTTTATTTTTTTGGGCAAAGTAAAAGGCCTCCTTAACTTGATCTACTATCTGGAATTCTCCAATAATCATAGACTCGAGTCCAGATATCAATCTAAAAAGATGACGAGAAACGTTTAAAGATCCTACTTTCTTAGAAACGTATGGTGAAAGACCCTCTGAATAATGTTTAAATTCTACTAAACATTTCATTATTAGATGGAAAATTCTTTTCTCTTCACCAATATGATTTTCAAACTCATAGTAGATTTCTGTTCTATTGCAAGTTGATAAGATAACTAAACCGTCAACAGAATATTTTTCTTGGAGAAGAATATAAAATTTTACCTTCTCCTTATCCTGAAAAAAGAATTTTTCTCTGACCTCAATAGGTGATGTCCTGTAATTAATGCTTATTAAACCAATCAAAATAAATGGATTTAAGCAAAATTAAATGTTATTCATTTGATTGAAGAATATTTAAAAAAAAAAATTAATAAAAAGAAAAAAGAAAATAATATTTCAAATACACTCTTATTTGGATTTATTCTAAATAGATGATATTATTGTGGAACTTAATTAAAACTAGTCTAAACATTATGAGGTTAATTACACTATTATTAATCATTTTAAATTTTAAAGGTCTATCGCAAGAAAACTCCATTGAGGGGACAATTATAGATAGCGAAACGCTTCTACCAATAGAAAACGTTGAAATACAAATAAAAAACTCCAAATTAAGAGCAGAGACTAATAATCAAGGTAAATTTTCTTTCAATAGTTTAGAGGATGGTGTTTATGAGTTGTTAATTTTTAAACCGAATTTCAAACAAATTAAAAAAACAATTACACTTTCTGAAAATAAAATTGAATTTGACCTAAGCTTGGAGGAGAACTACATAAATCTACCAGAACTCTTAGTTCAAAGTTTCTCTCTTATTAATGGTGAAAAAAATAGAAGAGAAGCAATTGGTTCTGCACACTACATAACTAACAAGGAGTTAAATAAATACAACAACACAAACATCCACCAGATTCTTTCAAAAATACCCGGAGTGAACATGCAAGAAGAGGATGGTTTTGGATTAAGACCAAATATAGGAATTAGAGGAACTGGAATAGAAAGAACGTCTAAAATTACAATTATGGAAGATGGAATATTGATGGCTCCAGCACCATACTCCTCGCCAGCGGCCTACTATTTTCCAACAGCAGGAAGAATGAACTCAGTTGAAATATTAAAAGGGTCCAGTCAAATAAAATCAGGCCCCTTAACTAATGGCGGTTCGATAAATTTTATTTCTACACCCATACCTGAATCTTTTAAATCCTCAATAAAAATGATAGCAGGGACGAATACTTACAGAAACTTTCATGGTTATTCAGGCGGTACGTTTAATAATTTTGGTGTACTCATTGAGGGATACAATTATGGTTCTGATGGATTCAAAAAATTGGAAAACAATGAATCAACAGGATTTAATAAAACCGATTATAATATTAAATTAAATTATAAGGGAAATAATTCATCGAAAATATATCACGAAAGCATATTTAGTTTGGGTGTAACAAATGAAAATTCGAATGAAACTTATCTTGGATTAAGCGAAGAAGATTTTCAGACAACTCCATATAAAAGATATGATGCGTCACAATTAGATAATATGAAAGCAAATCAAGAAAGGGTTTCAATTAAGAACTATATAGAGTTTAAAAATGGGTTTAACATATCCTCCAGCATATACTTTAATAAATTCCATAGAAATTGGTATAAACTTCAAAGCATAGTTCATGAAAACAATAAAATTGGAATTTCATCTCTTTTCAATGATAATGATGACGNTCTTCAGATAATTAAAGGAAATGTAAACAGTTCGGCAAACGCTTTAATTATAAGAGCCAATAATAGAAACTATATCTCAAAAGGAATTCAAATTACACTTAATCAATCTTTCACAAATAAAAATNTTTCTCACGATATAAGTTTAAGTTCAAGAATTCATTATGATGAAATGGATAGATTCCAATGGGAAGATAAGTTTGAAATGATTAATAGAACAATGAGATTAACTACAAAAGGAGAAAAAGGATCGAATAGTAATAGGGTACAATTTTCAAATGCAACTGCTAATTATATAAACTACAAATTAAAAAGTGAAAAATACTCCCTTACATTAGGACTAAGAAATGAAAATATAATAGGAACAAGAAACGATTACGGAAAATCCGATCCAGAAAGAACAGGCTATGAAATTTCAAAAAGAAAAAATAAAATTAACGCCTTAATTCCTGGTCTTGGATTAATGTACAATATTANTAAAGCATCAAATGCCTTTTTAGGTATTCACAAAGGCTTCTCCCCTCCTGGAGACAAACCCGAAACGAAACCAGAAGAAAGTATAAATTTTGAAATTGGCTANAGAAAAAATGCAAAAAATTTACAAACTGAAATTATTGGATATCTAAGCGACTATTCAAATTTACTTGGGGCAGACTTGGCTGCAACTGGAGGATCTGGAACCAATGAACTCTTTAATGCAGGAGAAGCTGTTGTGAAAGGAATTGAATTTTTAAGTAGCATAAATATTACGCGCAATACATCTCAACTCCACCTTCCGATCTATTTCAATTATACGTTTACGGATGCAAAATTTAATCAGGATTATGAAAGTGCATTCGATGCTTGGGGAGGAGAAATTAAATCTGGTTATAAATTACCATATATTTCTAAACACCTAATTAGCTTAGGAGCTGAGCTAAATGTTAAAAAAATAAATTTAAATATAGACTATTCCTACAAAAGTAAATTTAGAACAAGACCAGGGTTAGATATGAATGATTCAAAAAATATAATCGAAGATTTTGGTATTTTAAATATGGCATTAAATTATAATTTAACTAAAAATATAAAACTTAATTTTTCAATTAATAATATGCTTAATAAAGTTTACGCAGTAGCAAGTAGACCAGCTGGATTAAGGCCTGGCCAACCAAGAGTTATTAAATTTGGGGTTAGACTGGATCTTTAAAAAAGTTTTTACATACTGGATCAAAGTATATAAGGTCTTTTTCACCAAAATCAACATAAACGTTTTTATTTTCTTCGAGTGGATCCTTAGAAAAGAAATGCCATGTTTCATTATTTTGTTTGCCTTTTACCTTATACTCTTTTCCCTGGAAAAAGCATTTCTCAACATGAACTTTATATTTTGATTTTTTCTTAGATACCCTTACCCTTTCAGGTCTAACATAATAGGTGTCGTTTTTATGAAACAATTTATTCATATCACCTAAAATTTCAGCACAATAACAATTTGCTGGCTCACAATACATAGTTACTGGGCTATCATATTGCTGCAATATGCCTGCCTTAAATATTAAGATTCTGTCTGATATGTTTAACGCGTCATTGATGTCGTGGGTAACAAGAATCGTTGTTGTTTTTGTTTTTTTTATGATCTTATATATCTCCTCTCTCATCAACTCTTTTATCGTAGTATCTAGGTTACTAAAAGGTTCATCTAATAGTAGTAACTCAGGCTCTCTAATTAGAGCCCTTGCGATACACGCCCTCTGCTGTTCACCTCCTGATAACTCGTGAGGAAATCTCTCAAGTAAAAACTTTAATCCNGTNAGTTTTAATATNTAATCTAGATTCTTCTCATATTTTTTNTCAAGATTAAACGTAATGTTTTGTTCCAAATTTAAATGGGGAAATAGGGGGTAATCTTGNAAAACAAATCCGATCTTNCTTTTCTGAGGAGACTCAAATGTATTATNATCATTTAANGTTTTACCATTTAGCTCAATTAATCCGCTATTAGTCTTTTCAAGTCCNGCNAGACATTTTAAGAAAGTTGTCTTACCNGANCCACTTTCNCCNAGAAAAGAAATTANCTCNCCCTTCTNAACCGAAAAAGATAAGTCCTTAATNATAGGNAACTCACTTGAGTAGTTCTTAACAAGATTTTTAACTTTTAGAAACATCGATCTGCTTATCAATATAATTCTTCAAAATTAATAACATCAAACTTCCNAGAATAATAATTATGAGAGAATATATACTAGANAGNGGNAACATCTCCTCNACAGCNAACTCATATGTCTGCGTTGCNAGAGTNTCAAAATTNAAAGGNCTCAGTATNAGNGTNATTGGCAACTCCTTNAGGATNTCTATAAAAGCNACAATGAAAGCNCTTANTANAGCGAACTTATTAATTGGNANGTGNACNTTCTGTAATAAACTAAATGGNCCTAANCCNAGNTTTTTACCNGTGTCNTCAATTGTTTCTGGCTGCTTTTCAAGACTTGACTGGATAGGAGATTTTCCGACAGCTAAAAACCTAATTACATACGCAAATAACAAAACTCCAAAAGTTCCAACCAACAAAGAACCTTTAAATAATATCATCAGACTCAAAGCTATGACTGCACCTGGAAGGGCGTACCCCAGTGATATTGTATTGCTTATATAAAAATTGATTTTTGACTTTGATATNCTCTCTACATATAAAAAAAATAAAGCGAAAAATATAACTAGAAGAGAAGCAATACCTGACACAGATANCGAGTTCCAGGTAAGATTAATCACCTTTGACAAATCCGCTAAATGGAAGGTTTCCANGGAGTTATTAAGAATAAATATAAAAGGAATAAAAAANCCTAGGNCAAAAGGAATAAAACAAATAACCCAGAANANAAGTGGCTTGATTCCAGAAGACGTATATCTGATATTTAACTGTGTGTTTCTGTTATAATAGAATCTTGATTTTTTTACTGATAACCTCTCAATTAAAAAAAATATTAAAACTACAACTATCAATATTGAAGCAAGCTGTATCGCCCCGTCAACATCTCCAAATGAATTCCATGACCTAAATATNCCTGTAGTATAAGTATTTACACCAAAATACTTTACNGCACCNTANTCATTCAATACCTCCATTATCACAAGAAATAGACCTGAAAAAATTGCTGGNCTNGANAGAGGCAAGACAACTTTAAAAAAAGACTGGAAATTACTTAANCCCATATTTTTTGAGATATTAAGATAATTTGACCCNATCATGCTAAACGAAATCCTTGAGGCCGTGTAAATGTATGGGTAGAGGGCCAAGCCAAGAATAANACCCAANACCTCTATCTGTAANTANTCTTGATTTAAAAAATTAGAGAGAGAGGGGAGGTTAGATCTTGCGAAAGTTTGCAGAGGNCCGGTGAAACTTAAGATCTCTATGTAAGTAAAGCCCATAATGTAAGAAGGTATTGCCAGGGGGAGGTAGAGCGCAATATCAAAAAAAGATCTTCCCTTAAATGAATAATTACTTATCACCCATGCAGGAAAAATACCAAAAA
Organism: Marinoscillum sp.; assembly: GCA_002692105.1. Classification (GTDB taxonomy): domain Bacteria; phylum Bacteroidota; class Bacteroidia; order Cytophagales; family MED-G16; genus MED-G16. Next base: position 134,562 of record NZKG01000009.1, read on the forward strand.
GGAGAGCGAAGACTGACGTTAAAAAAATTAAGTAGATNGTATTCAGGGTGTAGTCTAANAGTACTGTATCTANTAGATAGATGAGAGTCTCTTTTCCTGAAGTAAAAAAACTAAAAAAAAGAATGAAGACGGGAAGAATTACTAGCATAGCTAGCAAAACACTTAGTATGACCCACCTCTTGTTTTGAATAAGCAGAAAATTACTTTTTATTTCCAACCGGCTTTGTCAAAAATTTTAATAGCCTCAGATCTAAATTCACCTAAAGCATTTAAATTAAGTTTATCAATTTTAAATTCGCCCCAAGCCCTGACAATTTCAGAAGGTTGAACCAAAGAGTTGGCAGGGTACTCGTAGCTATTATTAACGTATACCTCCTGAGCTTCCTCGCTTGTAAGATACTCAATTAATTTAATAGCGTTTTCTCGATTTGGAGAGTTTTTAGTTAANCCCAAGGCAGATATATTTATGTGACTTCCTCTGTCACCAGGTCCTTGATTTGGGAAAAATACAGAGACTGATTTACCCGCATTAATTTCTTCTTCCTTCTCGGAAGCAAGCAATAAACCTATATAATATGAATTAACTATGGCTATATCTCCCTGTCCAGCAGCAATTGCCTTGACCTGATCTCTATCACTCCCTTTTGGATCCCTAGCAAAGTTAGAAACAACTCCATTAGCCCANGCCTGTGTTNTTGCTCCTCCGAGGTTTGCCACTATTGATGACATCAAAGCCTGATTATATGCGTTAGACGATGACCTTACAAGTAACCTGTTTTTCCACTTAGAATTCGCTAAATCCTCATAGGTTGATAAGTCTGATTTATTAACTCTCTCGTTACTATATACCACAATTCTAGCCCTGTAAGTTATTGGTGCCCAGTAACTATCTGAATCTAATAAGTCAGTTCTTATATTTCCATTAACTGCATCACTAGGAACTTTTTGGAGGACTCCGGCTTCCCTTGCATTAAATAGTTTTCCAGCGTCTACTGTAACAAATAAATCAGCAGGTGAATTTTCTCCCTCATTTTTTAATCTTTCTATTAACTCATCAGCATTTGCTTTCACGANATTTACCTTTATGCCCGTTTTCTCAGTAAAATTTTTATACTGTAGTTCATCTACGGCATAGTGTCTCTGACTATATAGATTAACTTCGTTGGGAAGCTCCTTATTCATAGAACAAGAAAATGCTATTATAGATAAAAGGAATATTATTTTTTTCATTGTTTCTTATTTAGATTTATTCTAAACTGCAAGTAAATAAATAATTATATAAAAACAAACTCCCACATTATAAAGAATATTAACATAGAGAATCATTTTTATCATTAATTTTACAAGAATGACTAAGAGAACAGAAAAAGATTCTATTGGAGAAATAAAAGTAGGGGCCGATAAGTTCTGGGGTGCCCAGACACAGAGATCTCTAGAAAACTTTGATATTGGTTTTGAAAAAATGCCATGGGAAATTATTGAATCTTTTGCCGTCTTAAAAATGGCCGCTGCAGAAACAAATCATGAGCTAGGTGTTCTCGAAAAAGAGAAAATGGAAGTTATTTCTTCGGTTTGTGGAGAGATATTAGATGGAAAGTTAATAGACCACTTCCCTTTATCTGTATGGCAGACAGGCTCCGGTACCCAGTCAAATATGAATGTAAATGAAGTTATAGCGAACAGGTGTCATGTTAAGATGGGAGGAAAGCTTACAGACAAAATAAAAAAAATTCATCCTAACGACGATGTCAATAAGTCTCAATCTTCAAACGATACATTTCCTACAGCCATGAATATGGCTACTTATCATATCCTAACAAGTTACACAATACCTTGCCTTGAAAAAATGGCCAACGAGCTAAATAAAAAAGCTACAGAATTTAAAAACATTGTAAAGATTGGGAGGACACATTTTATGGACGCAACACCTCTAACACTTGGGATGGAATTCAGTGGTTATGTGGCACAAATCCAACATACTATCAAAGGTGTAAAAGAGTCCCTACCACATCTCTCCGAATTAGCTTTAGGAGGAACAGCTGTAGGCACTGGCCTAAATACCCCCAAAGGCTATGCAAAGAAAGTAGCAGAAAAGATTGCTGAAATAACCGGATATAAATTTATTACTGCAAAGAATAAATTTGAGGCACTTGCGGCTAATGATGCAATGGTAAAAGCATCGGGGTCACTAAAAAATACAGCTGTGGCGCTAATGAAAATAGCAAATGATATAAGGATGTTATCTTCTGGGCCAAGAAGTGGTATTGGGGAAATAAACCTTCCAGCAAACGAACCTGGTTCATCGATTATGCCTGGAAAAGTAAACCCAACCCAGTGCGAGGCTATCACAATGGTCTGCTCTCAGGTAATAGGGAATGACGTAGCCGTAAGTGTTGGGGGTATGAGCGGACATTTTGAGCTGAACGTATTCAAGCCGATGATAGCACATAACACCCTTAACTCCGCAAGATTACTTGGTGATTCATGTACATCTTTTACTAATAATTGCATAGTTGGAATTAAGCCTAATGAGAAGGTTATAAAAGACCAACTTGAAAAATCATTAATGCTAGTAACAGCACTCAATACTCATATAGGGTATGATAATGCTGCTAAAATTGCTAAAAAAGCCCACACCGACGGTATTACTTTGAAAGAGGCTGCCCTTAAATTAAAATTAGTAAGTGAAAGTGATTTTGATAAGTGGGTAGATCCAAAAAAGATGATTGGGTAGGTAGATGATAAACTACAAGACAGCTGAGGAAATAGAACTAATAAAGAAAAGCTCAAGGTTAGTTTCAAAAACATTAGGAGAATTAAATAAACGCATAGAACCTGGCGTTATACCGCTAGATCTAGACAAAGTTGCTGAAACTTTTATAAGAGATAACAAAGGAGAGCCTGGCTTTTTAGGCATGTATGACTTTCCTAACACCCTCTGTGTTTCTGTTAACGAAGAGGTTGTACACGGAATTCCAGGAAAAAAACCATTACAAAACGGCGACATAATATCTATTGACTGCGGTGTACTTATGAATGATTTTTATGGAGATCACGCATACACATTTCCTGTTGGTGAAATAAGCGAAGAGCTAAGTCAGTTGCTATCTGTAACGAAAGAGTCATTATATAGGGGAATAAATAAACTAAAAGTTGGCAATAGGATTGGAGATGTAAGCCAGGAGATTCAAAGTTTTACAGAAAGCTTTGGATATGGTGTTGTTAGAGAATTAGTTGGTCACGGTCTAGGAAGAGGTTTGCATGAAGAGCCTGACATCCCTAATTTTGGGACGGCAAATGCTGGAGCAAAAATTAAGAATGGCTTAGTGGTAGCAATTGAGCCTATGATAAACCTAGGGGGTAAGGAGGTTGAACAGGCACAAGATGGTTGGACCATTATTACAAAGGACAGAAAACAGTCAGCACATTTTGAACATAATATAGCTGTGGTGGACGGTGAGCCCGTCATTCTTTCAACATTTGATTTTATTGAAAGTTAGAAACTTTATCTAACATATCATCAACAAATTTCCTGTCGTTACTTAGTCTTGGTACCTTGTGTTGTCCCCCAAGCTTCTTTTTGGACTTCAACCAAAAATCAAAAAAACCAGATTTAACAAAATGAACCTGAGGTGGTTTAATAGCAATATCCCTATATCTCTTAGCCTCATAGTCAGAATTTAATTTCATTAATTCTTTATCTAAGATATTTATAAAATGCTTTTTACTATCTGGCTCTTTAATAAATTCAATTATCCACTCATGAGCACCTCTTGACTTTGATGATATATATAATGGCGCTGCTGTATAATTATAAAACAAGGAATTAGTCTTTAAACAGGCATTTGAAATTGCTTTATCCGTGTTTTGCACTATTACCTCTTCACCAAAGGCGTTAATGAACTGTTTTGTTCTTCCAGTTATTAAAATTTTATATGGATCTAAAGATATAAAAGAAACTGTATCTCCAACTTTATACCTCCAAAGACCCGAATAAGTTGAAATAATTAGTGCGTATTGTTTATCAATTTTCACGTCTTCTAAATTCACAATTGTTCTGTTTACTAAATCTTCAAACTCATAATAAACTCCATGATTTGTCATTAGAAGCATACCTTCTGAATCAGGGCCATCTTGAAATGCAAAAAAACCCTCAGAGGCATTGTATGTTTCTAAATAATTCATCTTTTTAGATGGTATTAACTCTTTAAATAACTGCCTATATGGGTCAAAAGAAACAGCACCATGTATGAAAAGTTCAAGATTTGGCCAAACTTCTAAAATATTCTGAGATTTTGTGACTCTGAGTATCTCCTTAATAAGTACAATGGTCCACGTGGGGACACCCGAAATGCTAGTAATATTTTGTTGAGATGTGATTTTTGCCATCTTTTTTATTTTTTCTTCCCACTCTGGATTTAAGGCTACATCTATAGATGGTGTCCTGAAGGCTCTAGCCCAAACTGGTAAATTCTTCAACAAGACAGCTGAAATATCACCAGTAAATATGTGTGGATTTGGTGAGTAAGGTGTTACTTGTCTGCTGCCACCTAATACTAATGAGTAACCATCAAAAAGTTTAGATTTTTTATTATTAGATATATATTGTGCTAGTAGGTCCTGGCCAGATCTATAATGGTTTTTTTTTAGCGATACATCACTAACAGGAATAAATTTACTCTTATCATTTGTAGTACCTGAAGACATAGCAGCCCACTTGATAGCATCTGGCCAAATAACATTCTTTTCACCTCTCAAAACTTTTTTTATCTCTACAGAAAAGTCTTCATATTCAACCAACGGAACCTGCGCTGAAAAAGAATCATAATCTCTTATTTTATTAAAAAAATAGCGTTTACCATAATCTGTTATTGACCCTTTTTCTAATAAATTATTAAGTAAATCAGCCTGATCATGAACTGCTTTTTTCTTACTTTCTGTAAATGACTTTAATCTTTTTGACAGGAAAGCTGATGTTATTTTAGTAACAAGACCCATTCTAAATTTTTCTCTTTAACTCAAACCTCTGGCCTAAATATAGTTTTCTAACTTGTTTATCGGAAGCCAACTCTTCCGAGGTTCCTGATTTTAAAAGTTTTCCTTCAAACATTAGGTATGATCTGTCTGTTATTGAGAGTGTTTCATCTACGTTATGATCTGTTATTAATATCCCTATATTCTTTTTCTTTAAAGAGTTAACGATACTTTGTATTTCCTCTACAGCTATTGGGTCAACTCCCGCAAATGGCTCATCTAGAAGGATAAACTTTGGATCAGTAGCAAGAGCCCTCGCAATTTCTGTTCTCCTTCTCTCCCCACCCGAAAGAACCTTCCCCATACTATCGCTGATTTCTGTAAGACCAAATTCATTCATTAATAAATCAACTTTATTTATTTGGTCCTCTTTGGATATACCCTGATGCTCTAATACTGCTAAAATATTATCTCTCACGCTAAGGTTTCTAAAGACCGATGCCTCCTGAGCAAGATATCCAATTCCGTTTCTTGCTCTTTTATACATTGGAAGACTTGTAATGTCCTTCCCTCCAAGGTAGACAGAGCCTGCGTCTGGTTTTATTAACCCAACTATTGAATAAAAAGTCGTTGTTTTACCGGCTCCATTTGGTCCTAACAGCCCCACAATCTCTCCTTGGTTAACTTTAATAGAAACATTATTCACAACAGTCTTAGGCCCGTAAGACTTTAGAATGGAATCTGCCTGAAGTGACATTTTTTTCTTCATTCAACAAAAATATATATAATTAGTTTATATTTTCAGGGTAATTAACTACCAATTAAAATGCTAAGAAGAAATAAAGTAAGGTTATACTTTTTTATTAAAAATTTTATAAGAGGAATATTATTCTTTGCGGTTGCAATTGTTTTCTACAAAGTAACGTTTAGTTACCTTGATTTGTCAGGTTTAAAAGAGCAAATTCCATTTGATCTCCCCTCTACATTTGTGTTTATACTTTTCTTCATGTCTGAAGTAATATTGGGAGTTATTCCACCAGAATTATTTATGATCTGGGCTATTACATCAAAACCTTTATCATCATATTTGTTTTACGTTATTTCGTTCTCTGTAATATCTTATATTGCTGGATTTGTTGCTTTTCTTTTTGGTAAATATTTACACAAAACGTGGCTTTATGAATTTATGAGAAAAAACATAATTGGAAAATATGAAAGGAAAATAAATTCTTATGGTTGGTTAGTTATTGTGGTGGCTGCGATAACACCTTTACCGTTCTCTGCAACATGTGCTGTCATTGGTGCAATAGGCTTTAAAAGAAATAAATATTTGTTTTATTCAATGGCGAGATTTATAAGGTATGCTATTTATGGATTTTTTATATGGCTTGCTCACCCGTTTTAAATATCTAATATTTCACACAATTTCTTGATTGTGTAGTCAACTTCCTCTTTATTATTCATCTTACTAAATGAAAACCTTACAGGTACATGTCCCTCATATTTTTTAACCTCAGCCAATACATGGGAGCCAATTTCAGATCCGCTAGTGCAGGCACTACCCGCAGAAGCCGCAATATTATTAATATCAAGGTTAAACAAAAACATTTGCTGGTCACTCCTACTTGGTATCGACACGTTCAAAACTGTATATAAACTTTTATCAAGTTCAGAAGATTGGCCATTAAATTTAACGCCATCAATATTTTTACAGAGTTCATCTATCATATATGATTTTATGTTTTCTATTTTCTTTGAGTGGTTTTCCATATTCGAAATAGATAGTTCGAGAGCTTCCGCCAAACCAACAATTCCATAGATGTTCTCAGTACCTCCTCTCATATTTCTTTCTTGGGAACCTCCATGAATAAAGGGTGATATCTTGTGCTTATTATTTAAATATAAAAAGCCGACACCTTTTGGACCGTGAAATTTGTGAGCGGATCCCACTATCCCATGGATATTTAATTCGTTTAAATTGATATCATAATGACCAACTGTCTGAACTGTATCTGAGTGTAAAATGACCTCATACTGCTGACAAATTTTTGATATACTTTTGATATCGTTTAAGTTTCCAATCTCATTGTTTCCGTGCATAACAGAGACCAAAGAATTAGGGTTAGATTTAACTAAACTCTCAAGGTGCGAAAGATCTATTATACCTTTACCATCCGTCTCTATGTACTTAATATTTTTATTGTAAGTTTTTTCTAAAAAATCACAACAGTGGAGGACAGCATGATGTTCAAGTTTTGTTGTTATTATGGTATCTATTTTCTTTTCAATTACCGTATTTAAGATAAACATATTGTCAGCTTCCGTTCCACCAGATGTGAAGAATATCTCTCCAGGCTCACAAGATAAAAGTGTTGCTATTTTGGTTCTAGACTTCTCAATAACCGACTTAATTTCTCTTCCTCTTTTATGAATTGACGAGGGGTTTCCAAAACCATTTTCTAAGTAAGGTAACATCTTATCTAAGACTGCTCTATCGATAGGGGTTGTTGCGGCATTATCAAAATATACATTCATATTAAGTGTAATTTAGATATTATTTCTTTAGATATTTTTTTTGCATAATTTAAAGATTGAGCTTCTGAGATAACTCTTATAACCGGTTCGGTATTTGACTTTCTTATATGTACCCAAGAATCAATTAAGTTTATTTTTATACCATCGGTAGTGTCTATTTGATCTTTTGGGTATAAACTTTTAAAAACACTTATAACTTTAGATAATTTACCAGAATAACTCATTTTCTGTTTAAATATATGGTATTCTGGAAGTTGTTTTTTTAATTGTGAAAGCGAAATGTTTTTTTCACCAAGCAACGATATTATAAGTGCTAATCCAATAAGCGAGTCTCGCCCATAGTGTGTCTGTGGATAAATGACACCACCATTTCCTTCACCTCCAACTAAGCAGTTATTCTGTTTCATCTTTTCTACAACATTAATTTCACCTACTGCTGAAGAATAATATTTGCCCCCATAACCTTCTGTTATTTTTTTTAATGCCAAAGAAGAGGATAAATTTGAACACGAGGAAGAGCCTTTATTGTGAGACAAAACATATTCAGCTGCAGCTACTAAGGTATATTCCTCACCAAAGGGAATGCCGTTTTCATCAACTAGACATAGCCTGTCTGCGTCTGGGTCCACAACAACACCAAAATCAAAATTTCCTTTTTTAATTTCTGAGCATATATGAGTAATGTTTTCTGGGAGAGGTTCTGGATTATGATTGAACTTACCGTCGGGCTCACAATTAATCTTATGAATTTTATTTATTCCAATCCTCTCTAAAAACCTAGGTACAGCAATTCCCCCAACAGAGTTTATGCCATCTACAGCAACAGAAAAAGATTTTGCCTTGATTGAATCAATATCAATAAAATCTTGAGAGAGCACAATATTTATGTGATCATCTAAAGCTTTTTCATAGGACGATATGTTTCCCACATTTTGACCTTGAGATGCCTCTCTTGTTTCTTCTTTGATTACCAACTGAACATCTTTAGGGTGTAAAAACTCTCCATCAGAATTTAATAATTTAAGGGCATTCCAACGTTCATCATTATGGCTGGCAGATATCATTATACCTCCGGCTGCATTTAATTTCTTAACCCCTATCCCTATTGTAGGCGTAGTAACTAGGCCAAGATCTATTACATCAAGACCCTCGTTACTAACAACTTCTTTAATTATATTTGATATTCTCTCACCAGACTCTCTTGCATCTCTACCAACCAATATGACATTTGAAGGTTGCTTCCTGATGATCTCTTGGATATAGGCTAGGGTAAACTGCTTGATGTCATAATCGGATAAAGACTGTCCAGGAATATTTTCTAGTGTTCCCCTTATCCCAGAGATTGATTTTATGAGGACCATTTCTTAATCTTTTTTGCAGTCTGAGCCTGGAGAGACAGTTTTTCCACAATAACCACACTCCTCACCTTCTGTATTAAGATATGGGTTCTGGGATGCACAGGTTCCTTTAAACTCTCCGCCTTTAATAAAAACTAGTCTGAGAGAAAGTGCAAAGAAAAAAAATGCAACGAGGACAATTGCCACTATTGTTTCCATCATGGAGCAAAGTTATTAAATCAGTTGCTTATCTTTAATCAATAAACGTATTTTCTTTAATTCAAATGAAAAGAGAGATAAAAGAACTTGAAAGTTTAATCAAAATAATAAGAGAACTTAGAAGAGAATGCCCCTGGGATAGAAATCAAACGATAAAAAGTTTAAGGCCATTAACTATCGAAGAAGTTTATGAGCTTTCTGATGCTATAATAAACACAGATAATAAAAATATTGAAGAAGAGTTAGGGGACCTTTTACTTCATATAATTTTTTACGCACAGATTGGTAGTGAAAAAAAAAGCTTCAACTTAGAATCTATAAGCAAAAAACTCAGTGATAAACTTATAGAGAGACACCCCCATGTCTACGGTAAAAAAAAGGTAAGAACGGAAAGTGAAGTAAAGGAAAGTTGGGAGATGATCAAACAAGAAAAAAGAAAAAAAAAGGGCACACTAAATAATATCCCGAGTGGTATGCCTGCGATGACAAAGTCTATGAGGATTCAAGAAAAAGTAAAAAGTGTTGGGTTTGATTGGGATCATAAGGAAGAGGTTGTCAAAAAAATATATGAAGAACTCTCAGAATTAAAGGAAGAGATAAACAAAAAAAATAATAAAAAGAAAATAAAAGATGAAATAGGAGATCTCATCTTTTCAGTTATAAATATGGCTAGATTTATAAATATAGACCCCGAAGAAGCTCTTGAAAGCACAAATAAAAAGTTTATAAAAAGATTTCAGTACATGGAGGATGAAGTAAAAGAAAATAAAAAAAGTTTAAAAAAAATGACTCTTGAAGAGATGAACAATTATTGGGAAAAATCCAAAAAATACAATGGCTAAAGAGAAAGAAGTTGTAATGTTTTTTGTGGACAAAAACCAAGATTTAATTAGAATTGATAAATTTCTTTTTGATAAAATGCCAAACGTTACACGAAATAAAATTAAAGATGGAATTAAGTCAGGAAAAGTTTTAGTTAATAAAGGTCCAATTAAGCCTAGTTACAAAGTTAAACCTCTGGATAAGGTAGAGGCAAGTTTGGATAGAGAGAAAAGAGCAGATGAAATTAAACCAGAAAATATTGAATTAGACATCTTACATGAAGACGAGGATATCTTAATTGTAAATAAAAAAGCAGGGATGGTTGTTCATCCCGCTCATGAAAACTGGGATGGAACATTGGTAAACGCACTTATATACCATCTCAAGGGGTTGCCAGAAATGAGAGGAAATGAGGGCAGGCCTGGGTTGGTACACAGAATAGATAAAGACACCTCCGGTCTCCTAGTAATTGCTAAGAATGAAAAGTCTATGGCATCATTAGCCGATCAATTTTTTAATCACACCATAAAGCGAAAATACCAGGCTATAGTCTGGGGTGTCCCAGAAAACAATGAAGGGACGATTGATGTTAACTTAAGAAGGTCAATCAAAGACAGAAGAGTGGTAGAAGGCTTTGCTAATAATACATTAGGCAAAAAGGCAATTACACATTACAAGTTGATTGAAAAGGTTCACTACATCTCTCTAATAGAGTGTGAGCTTGAAACGGGGAGAACTCATCAGATAAGAGCTCACATGAAACACATTGGACACCCCATCTTCTGTGATAAAGTATATGGTGGAAAGTTAATTGTAAAAGGAAATAGATTTACCAATTATAAGAGATTTGTAGAGAATAGCTTCAGGATTATTGAAAGACAAGCTCTCCATGCCAAAAGTCTTGGTTTTATACATCCATCAACAAATAAAGAAGTTTACTTTGAATCAAAATTACCAGAAGACATGTCCTTCTTACTTGACAAATGGCGAAAATATGAGGTGCCAAAAAGTTACTAGATCATCCTTGGATAACTACCAAGTAGCTTAATGTTTTCCTCATACCTTTTATAGATAATTTGAAAGTTTGAATCTAGATAGTGCCCCTCAAAATCGATATAAAATATGTATTTGAAGTCCACACCTTTTTTGGCTGGCCTACTATCCAACTTAGTTAGATTTATTTTTGCGTCGTGAAACTCCTGAAGGAATTTTGCTAGGACTCCGTGTCCATCCGTCAAGTTAACTAGTATAGATGTTTTATCTTTTTTAGACTTCACTATATTTTCTGATGATGAGAGGACGACAAACCTCGTGTGATTATTTTTTGAGTCCTCAATATTGTCAAATAGTATCGGAACATTTCTCTGAACAGAGGCAAACCTTGAACAGATTGCTGCCGATTTAATATCAGCGTCAGCAAACTTAACTGCTGCGCTTGTGCTATTTACGGGAATAAGCTCAATGTCTTCATCAAAGTAATTATCGATAAAGTCTTTACATTGCTTGAAGGCAATATCCTTAGAATATATTTTTTTAATATTTTTCACATCGTCTGCTCTCGTTGAGAAAGATAAACTTATAGACATAGGAAGCTCGGCTATTATTTTAAGTTTACTTATCCCTAGCAAGTCAATCGTTTCTTGAACTATACCTTCCTGGTTATTTTCTAAAGGTATTATGCCATATTTAGCCTGATTGTTTTGGACTGAATCAAAAACTGCACTTATTGAGTTAAGCGATAGATACTTACTGGTTGAGCCAAAGTTACTTTCAGCTGCCTGATGGGTAAAGCTACCCTCCGGCCCTAAAAATGATATTCTTTCGGGTAACTCTATATTTCGTGCTGTGGCAAAAATCTCTTGGAAAATAGGTCTTATAGATTCCTTCTTCATCCTACCTTCACTCAAATCTACTAACCTCTCAATAATTTCTTTCTCTCGCTCTGGTCTGTAAACACTCTCATTGGCAGCAGACTTTATGACACCGACCTGGTGTACTACATCCATCCTCTCGTTTAAAAGTTTAAGAATTTCAGAGTCAATTTTGTCTATTTTTATTCTTAATTCTTCAATGTTCATTACTTTTGAGAAATAATTTATTTTTTTAAAAATTACGAATTATATTCCTAAAATAAAGAATAATTACAGCATTATGGAAGATAAAAAACTATTTAATCTTATAAACCTAGAAAAGAAGAGACAAACTGAAGGTATAGAACTTATCGCATCTGAAAACTATGCGTCTGAAGAGGTGATGGCTGCGTCTGGAAGTATACTTACTAACAAATATGCGGAAGGTTTACCAGGAAAAAGATATTATGGCGGCTGTGTAGTCATTGATGAAATAGAAGACCTCTGTAGAGAAAGACTCAAAAACTTATTTGATGCATCATGGGTAAACGTACAGCCACATTCAGGAGCACAAGCAAATGCTGCTGTTATGCTTGCACTGCTAAACCCTGGTGATAAGATTTTAGGTTTTGACCTGGCTCATGGGGGACACCTAACCCATGGTTCAACAGTAAATTTTTCTGGAAAAATATATAAATCATTTTTTTATGGAGTAAATAAAGAGGATGGCCTTATTGATTATAATACTTTAGAGGAGACCGCGCTAAAAGAAAAACCTAAAATGATAATATGTGGGGCATCTTCATACAGCAGAGACTGGAACTACAAAAGAATCCGAGAAGTTGCCGACAAAATAAATGCCTTCTTGTTAGCTGACATCGCTCATCCCTCTGGATTAATTTCAAGGGGTCTACTAAATGATCCGTTAAACCATTGTCATGTAGTAACATCTACTACACACAAAACGCTTAGAGGGCCAAGGGGTGGTATTATAATGATGCGTGAAGATTTTGATAATCCTTTTGGATTTAAAACTCCTAAAGGTGTAATTAAAAAAGTTTCCACATTGCTTGATTCAGGCGTTTTTCCTGGAACGCAAGGGGGGCCTCTAGAGCATATAATAGCAGCAAAAGCAGTTGCTTTTAAAGAAGCATTGTCTGAAGATTATCTAAACTACGTAATTCAAGTTAAGAAAAATGCGTCCGCTATGGCTAAAGAGTTTATTAGCAGAGACTATCAAATAATCTCTGGGGGGACCGACAATCACCTTATGCTTATTGACTTAAGAAATAAAGAAATTACAGGTAAAGAAGCTGAAGAAAACCTTGGAAAAGCAGACATAACTATCAATAAAAATATGGTGCCTTTTGATACCCAATCCCCATTCGTCACTTCAGGTATGAGAATAGGTACAGCGGCAGTTACATCAAGAGGTATGAATGAGGTTGATATGGTAAAAATTGTGGACTTTATAGATAAAGCATTAATTAATAAAGACTTTTTAGGAGTTAAAAAAGAAGTAAATGGATGGGCAGAAAAATTTCCACTGCATAAGAAATGAGTACTGAAAAAGAAATGTCTTTTCTAGATCATCTTGAAGAATTAAGATGGCACCTGATAAGATCTATCGGATCAATTCTCTTTTTTGCAATAATAGCTTTCATCTCAAAAGATATAGTTTTTGGAATAA
>NZKG01000010.1 GCA_002692105.1 Marinoscillum sp.
CTCTTCGCCCGCTCTAATGCCGATGTAGCTCAGAGGTAGAGCACTTCCTTGGTAAGGAAGAGGTCACGGGTTCAATTCCCGTCATCGGCTCGAAAAAAATGTTAAAAATTGTATTATTATATAAATAAGTTAAATTTGAGTTAAATTTTAAAATTATGGCAAAAGAATCCTTTGATAGATCGAAACCCCATGTGAATATTGGGACAGTAGGTCACGTTGATCATGGTAAAACTACTCTGACTGCAGCTATTACTAAAGTCCTTGCGGACAAAGGTTTGGCAGATAAGTTAGATTTTGAACAAATTGATAATGCACCTGAAGAAAAAGAAAGGGGTATTACTATAAATACTGCGCATGTTGAATATCAAACTGATAATAGACATTATGCTCATGTTGATTGTCCAGGTCACGCAGATTATGTGAAAAATATGGTAACTGGTGCGGCACAGATGGATGGAGGTATCCTCGTTGTTGCTGGTACTGATGGGCCTATGCCTCAAACAAGAGAGCATATCCTTTTAGCAAGACAAGTAGGTGTTCCTGCATTGGTTGTATTTATTAACAAGGTAGATCTTGTTGATGATGCTGAACTTTTAGAGTTAGTTGAAATGGAAATTAGAGAGCTTTTAAATTTCTATAAGTTTCCGGGTGATGATATTCCTGTCGTTCAAGGCTCAGCATTAGGTGCACTTAACGGTGAAGCTGAATGGGTTGAAAAAATAATGGAACTAATGGGTCACGTTGATTCTTATATTCCAGAACCTACTAGGGAGACAGATAAAGACTTTTTAATGCCTGTAGAAGATGTATTCTCTATTACAGGTAGGGGAACTGTTGCAACAGGTAGAATAGAAAGAGGTGTTACAAATACTGGTGACGCTGTTGATATTATTGGAATGGGCGCTGAAGATTTAAAATCAACCATAACAGGTGTAGAGATGTTTAGAAAGATTTTAGATAAAGGTCAAGCCGGTGATAACGCAGGCCTTCTCCTTAGAGGTATCGAGAAAACTGATATCAAAAGAGGAATGATTATTTGTAAGCCAGGATCTGTAAATCCTCATTCTCACTTCAAAGCTGAAGTTTATGTTTTATCAAAAGAGGAAGGTGGAAGACATACACCATTCTTTAATAAGTATAGACCTCAATTTTATATGAGAACAACTGATGTGACTGGAGAAATATTTTTACCAGACAAAGTTGAAATGGTAATGCCAGGAGATAACTTAACAATCGAAGTTAAATTGATTAATAAAGTTGCTCTTGAGCAAGGACTAAGATTTGCTATTAGAGAGGGTGGAAGAACAGTTGGTGCAGGTCAGGTAACAGAAATTTTAGACTAAATTTTTACAAAACTTTTATTAACTAATTATTTAACTTATTTATTTGTTAAATAATAACAATTATTCTAAATTTGCAGGCCTTTGGCCTGCATTTTAGTTATACGGGTGTAGCTCAATTGGTAGAGTAGCGGTCTCCAAAACCGTTGGTTGGGTGTTCGAGTCACTCCACCCGTGCTAAGGCCGTAAAATTTTTTTGATATGAATAAATTAGTTGTTTTAATATCTGAATCCTATCAAGAAATGGTAAATAAAGTTACCTGGCCTAGTATTAGCAGCCTTCAGAGTAGTTCATGGTTAGTCTTGGTTGCCTCATTAATTTTTGCACTTTTCATTGGCTTGATAGATTTAGGCTTTGAAAATATTATGACATTTTTTTACGATACTTTTTAAAAGTTTTATATGAGTTTAAATTGGTACGTTTTGAGAGCTATTAGTGGGAAGGAAGGCAAGATAAAAACATATCTTGAGAAGGAGATTAACAGAAGTAAATTGGAAAAGTTTATACCTGAAGTTATGATTCCGTACGAGAAGGTTTACGTAATGAGGAATGGAAAGAAAAAAATTAAGGAAAGAAATTACCTACCAGGTTATGTTCTTGTGTCAGCTGATTTTTCTCATGGTGAAGTCCAGCATGTAATTAAAAATATTCCTGGTGTTATTGGTTTTTTAGGTTCAGGAACAGGCTCTTCAAGGGTCCCTATTCCTCTAAGACAGTCTGAAATTAATAGACTATTTGGAAAGTTCGATGGTTCTAATAATGAGGAGGAAGTAATGTTGTCTCCATTCGTTATTGGTGAAGATGTAAAAGTTATGGACGGCCCATTTAGTGGCTTTACTGGTTCAATAGCTCAAGTTTTTGAAGATAGAAAAAAGGTTAATGTTACAGTAAAGATATTTGGAAGAAATACACCTGTAGAATTGAATTACTATCAGGTTGAAAAAGCAAGTTAATAGATATGGCTAAACAGATAGACGGTTATTTAAAATTACAAGTTAGGGGGGGGCAAGCTAATCCTGCACCACCTGTAGGACCTGCTTTAGGAAGTAAGGGTGTTAATATAATGGAATTTTGTAACCAGTTTAATGCTAGGACTGAGGATAGGAGAGGTCAGGTATTACCAGTTGTTATTAGTATTTATAAAGATAAATCTTTTGATTTCATCATCAAGACACCACCTGCTTCTGTTCTAATTTTAGAAGCGGCAAAAAAGAAAAAGGGATCGGATCAGCCTAATCTTAATAAGGTAGCTACCATAACTTGGGATCAAGTGAAAGATATCGCTGAAACAAAGATGAAAGATTTAAATGCATTTAAAGTTGGATCTGCAATGAAAATGATTGCTGGTACAGCAAGAAGCATGGGTGTTAAAGTAAAAGGTGTATTTCCTGAAAATTTAAATTAATATGGCAAGGTTATCCAAGAATAGAAAGTTATCTTTTGAGAAATATGATGTAGAAAAAATCTACAGTATTAAAGACGCGTCAAAGCTTATAAAAGATATTTCTACAACAAAATTTGATGCTTCAGTTGATCTAGATATAAGACTAGGTGTGGATCCAAAAAAAGCTGACCAAATGGTCAGAGGAGTAGTTTCTTTACCACACGGTACTGGTAAAAAAATTAAAGTTCTTGCTATTTGTTCTCCTGATAAAGAGGAAGAGGCTAAGAAGGCTGGAGCTGATCATGTGGGTTTAGATGATTACATTAAAAAAATAAACGAAGGGTGGACAGATATTGACGTAATCATTACAGAACCACCTTTAATGGCTAAGATGGGTAAGTTAGGAAAAGTTCTTGGCCCAAGAGGATTAATGCCTAACCCTAAATCTGGTACTGTAACTAATGATATAGGTAAGGCTGTAACTGACGTTAAAAAAGGTAAAATTGATTTCAAGGTTGACAAATCTGGAATAATTCATGCTGCTGTCGCTAAAGTTTCTTTCGAGGCAAAGAAAATTGAAGAGAATGCAATGGAATTATTAAATACAATCAAAAAATTAAAACCATCTTCTTCAAAAGGTATTTATTTTAAAAGTGTAAGTTTATCTAGTACTATGAGTAGTTCGATTAAAATTGATAGTAGTGCTCTTGCTAACTAAATTATTATGAGAAAAGAAAGTAAAGTTGATTTAGTAAATGATTTAACAACAAAATTTAAGGAGAATAATATCTTCTATTTGTTAGATGCATCTGGCTTAACTGTTGCTCAGGTTAATGCATTTAGAGAAAAATGTTTTAAGAGAGACGTTGAATATAAAGTAGTTAAGAATACATTTATCAAAAAGGCACTTGAAGATCAAGAAGGAGATTTTTCTGAAATAATTGATGGGGATGTTTTAAAAGGATTTTCTGGTCTCTTATTTGCAGGTCAAAGCCCGAGTGGTCCCGCTAAAGTTTTGAAAGAATTTAGAAAAGATAATGATTCAGACCATCCTTCCCTGAAGGCTGCATCCATTGAGTCGGATTTTTTCATAGGTGATGAGCATCTTGATTCGTTATCTAAATTAAAAGGCAAAGAAGAAATTATTGGAGATATTGTTGCTTTGCTTCAGTCTCCAGCAAAAAATATTATTTCATTACTGAAAAGTTCTGAAAATAAGATTTCAGGTGTTGTTAAGGCACTTGGAAATAAACAAGAGTAGAGTATTAAATTTAAATTATAATAAAATGGCAGATATAAAGAAGATAGCTGAAGAGTTAGTAAACCTTTCAGTTAAAGATGTTAGTGAACTAGCAAATATTTTAAAAGATGAATATGGTATTGAACCAGCAGCAGCAGCGACAGTAGCAGTTGCAGGTGGTGCAGCAGGTGGTGCAGCAGAAGCAGCAGCAGAAGAAAAAACCAGTTTTGATATTACACTTAAGTCAGCAGGTGCATCTAAATTAGCGGTAGTTAAGTTAGTAAAAGAGATTACTGGCCTTGGTTTAAAAGACGCTAANGATATGGTTGATGGAGCACCTAAAGCTATTAAAGAGGGTGTACCTAAAGAAGAAGCAGAGTCAGCTAAAAAACAGTTAGAAGAAGCTGGAGCTGAAGTTGATTTAACATAATTAATTATATCATTTTTTACTTTTATCCGTAACAATAATTTACGGTTTTGTATAATATTTTAAAATCATAACCAATTGAAAGACTTATCGAGCAGAATCAATTTTTCCAAACTCACTAATTTAACAGAATATCCTGATTTTTTGGATGTTCAACTNCAATCTTATAAAGACTTTTTTCAATTAGAGACACCTCCAGAGAAAAGAGATAANGAAGGACTNTTCAAGGTTTTTATTGAAAATTTTCCAATATCAGATTCTAGAGAAAATTTTGTTCTTGAGTTTATAGATTATACTGTAGATCCCCCAAAATATTCTGTGAGTGAGTGTATCGACAGAGGTCTNACATATTCATTACCCCTTAAGGCAAAGCTAAGACTCATTTGTAATGATGAGGATAACGATGATTTTGAAACTNTAGAACAAGAAGTTTTTCTTGGTAATATTCCATACATGACTAACAAGGGATCNTTTGTNATAAACGGNGCTGAAAGAGTTATTGTATCTCAACTTCANAGGTCACCAGGTGTCTTCTTTGCTCAGAGTAAACANACAAANGGAACNCCTTTNTATTCNGCTAGAATAATNCCNTTTAGAGGTTCNTGGATNGAATTTGCAACTGANGTNAATAANGTGATGTATGCATATATTGACAGAAAGAAAAAGTTTCCNATAACNACANTNCTTCGTGCTATAGGGTTTGGATCTGATAAAGATATACTTGATATTTTTCANTTATCTGAAGAAGTTAAGTCATCTAAAACAAATCTTAAAAAGGCNCTNGGAAGAAAACTNGCTGCNAGAGTTTTAAAAACATGGGTAGANGATTTTGTTGANGAAGATACTGGNGAGGTTATTTCTGTTGATAGAAACGAATTAATTTTAGATAGNGATCANATTTTAGANGAGGAAGATATNGAAACTATTATAAATTCNGAAGCACCTTTTGTAACTNTNCATAGAGAAGATATTAATGTTGGAGAATATCAGATTATTTATAATACTTTAAAGAAGGANGTATCAAATTCNGAAAAAGAGGCTCTAGAGGAAATATANAGACAATTAAGAAATACTGAAGCCCCTGATGAGCAGACAGCAAGGGATATTATTCAAAATTTATTTTTTAGCGATAAGAGATACGACCTTGGCGAAGTAGGAAGGTACAGNATTAATAAAAAACTTAATATTGATACNGATCACAATGTTAGAGTACTTACAAAAGAAGATATTATACTCATTGTTAAGTACTTGATTACACTTATTAATGCCAAGACTGTAGTTGACGATATAGACCACCTGAGCAACAGAAGAGTAAGAACTGTAGGTGAGCAACTATACTCTCAATTTGGAGTCGGTCTGGCAAGAATGTCTAGAACAATAAAAGAGAGAATGAATGTCAGAGACAACGAAGAATTTAAGCCTGTAGACTTAATTAATGCAAGAACTCTAACATCTGTAATTAATTCATTCTTCGGTACTAATCAATTATCTCAGTTCATGGACCAGACTAACCCTCTTGCCGAAATTACTCATAAGAGAAGAATGTCTGCCCTAGGTCCTGGTGGATTATCAAGAGAAAGAGCTGGTTTTGAAGTTAGAGATGTTCACTACACTCACTACGGAAGACTTTGTACCATTGAAACACCTGAAGGACCAAATATTGGTCTTATATCCTCACTATGTGTGCATGCAAAAGTTAATAGCATGGGATTCATTGAGACACCATACAGGAAAGTTGAAGGGGGTAAGGTAGATCTTAAGGGAGATATTCAATACCTAACAGCAGAAGATGAAGATAAGTCTTTCATTGCTCAAGCTAACGTTCCCCTTAAGAGTAACGGTTCATTTGTTGATAAAACTATCAAGGCTAGGTATGAAGGTGATTTCCCTCTAACAAAGGATAAAGAACTCAAATATATGGACGTAGCACCTAATCAAATTGTTTCTGTTGCTGCTTCATTGATTCCTTTTCTTGAACACGACGATGCAAATAGGGCATTGATGGGATCAAATATGATGAGGCAAGCAGTTCCGTTGATGAAGCCCCAGTCTCCTATTGTTGGAACTGGAATGGAGTACAGGGTTGCTAAGGATTCAAGGTCAACAATTGTTGCAGAGGGAAAAGGTACAGTTTCATATGTAGACTCTACCAAAATCGAGATAAAGTACGATTTAGACAAAAATGAAAAACTTGTATCCTTTGATGAAAAATCTAAGTCTTATGAATTAATTAAATTCAGAAGGACTAATCAAGATACCTGTGTTAATTTAACACCTACTGTCAAGGTCGGTGAAAAGGTCAAAAAAGGTCAAGTAATTTGTGAAGGCTTTGCTACCGAAAAAGGCGAATTAGCTCTTGGAAGAAATTTAAAAGTTGCATTTATGCCTTGGAAAGGTTACAATTTTGAAGATGCTATAGTTATTTCTGAGAAGGTTGTTAAGGAAGATGTTTTCACATCCTTACACATTGAAGAGTTTAAGCTAGAGGTCAGAGACACTAAAAGGGGAGAAGAAGAATTTACTAATGAAATTCCTAATGTGAGCGATGAGGCAATTGGCAATCTTGATGAAACTGGATTGATAAGAGTTGGAGCAAAAGTTAAAGAGGGAGATATTTTAATTGGTAAAATTACACCTAAGGGTGAAAGTGATCCAACGCCAGAGGAGAGATTATTAAGAGCAATATTTGGAGATAAAGCTGGAGATGTTAAGGATGCTTCACTTAAAGCACCACCCTCACTGAATGGAGTTGTTGTCGACACCAAATTATTTACAAGACAAAAGAAGGACAAGGATTCNAAAAAGATAGCAAAAAAACAAATTGATATTCTTAAAGCTGATTATGGTAAGTCGTTAATTGATCTAAAACAAAAATTAATTGGAAAATTTGAGAAGTTACTTAATAATAAAAAAACTAAAGGTGTAAACCATAAGTATGGAGAGGAATTGATTAAGCCTGGTGTTAAGTTTACAGATAAGGTTATTAAAGACAAGCTTTTTCCTTCAAAAAATAAATATTATGATATTAATAGTTTGAACGTCCCAGAAGAATCTAGTTTAATTCAAGATGTTGTCTTAGAAGATTGGACTGAAGATAAAAAAGTTAACAGCCAAGTATCCAAAGCTGTTAAAAACTATGTTGTCAAGAGAAATGATTTNGCATCTAGTTTCAAAAAAGAAAAGTTTTCTCTAGAAGTTGGAGATGAGTTAGCACCGGGTATTGTTCAAATGGCAAAAGTTTATGTTGCTAAGAAGAGAAAGTTAAAGGTTGGNGATAAGATGGCAGGAAGACACGGTAATAAAGGTGTTGTGGCTAGAATNGTGAANGAAGAAGATATGCCATTTTTAGAAGATGGTTCNACTGTTGATATTGTCTTAAATCCNCTTGGTGTTCCTTCTAGGATGAATATAGGCCAACTTTATGAAACGGCTTTAGGCTGGGCAGGTCTNAACCTTNATAAGAAATANAGAACTCCAATTTTTGATGGTGCAACTGCAGACGAGGTNAGTAAAGAACTTAAAGAAGCCGGACTGCCTCCTTTTGGTAGAACANTTCTTTATGATGGATCAACNGGTAAAAAGTTTGACCAGCCAGTAACTGTAGGTGTGATATACATGTTAAAATTAGGTCATNTAGTTGATGATAAGATGCATTCTAGATCAATTGGTCCTTACTCTCTAATTACCCAACAACCACTTGGAGGAAAGGCTCAGTTTGGTGGACAAAGATTTGGTGAGATGGAGGTATGGGCATTAGAAGCCTTTGGAGCATCTCATATTCTTCAAGAAATTTTAACAATTAAATCAGATGATATAATTGGAAGGGCTAAGGCTTATGAAGCAATAGTTAAAGGTGATAATATGCAACCTCCAGGAATTCCAGAATCTTTTAACGTACTGGTTCACGAATTAAGAGGCCTAGCATTAGAAATAACAATGAAATAATAATTTGAATTATGATATCAAGGAAAACAAATAAAACAAGTGACTTCTCTAAAATAATAGTAAGCTTAGCCTCNCCTGAGTCTATTTTAGAGAATTCTTTTGGNGAGGTAACNGCTCCAGAAACCATTAATTACAGAACATTTAAACCAGAAATGGGTGGTNTGTTTTGTGAGAGAATTTTTGGTCCTGTTAAAGATTGGGAATGNCACTGTGGTAAATACAAAAGAATTAGATATAAAGGAATTATTTGTGACAGGTGTGGTGTTGAGGTAACTGAGAAAAAAGTTAGAAGAGAACGAATGGGACATATTGAATTGGTTGTGCCTGTTGCACATATCTGGTATTTTAGAACTCTCCCTAACAAGATTGGTTATATGCTCGGTATTCCTGCTAAAAAACTAAATCAGATTATCTANTATGAGAGNTATGTTGTNATTAATCCTGGTGTAAAGGAAGAAGACGGATGCCAGAAGATGGATCTTTTAACNGAGGAAGAGTATTTAAATATTTATGATTCTNTACCAAAAGACAATCATATGCTTCCTAATGATGATCCAAATAAATTTATCGCTAGNATGGGGGCAGATGCTGTNAGTGAACTATTATCTCAAATTGATTTAGATGGTTTATCTGTTGACTTAAGGTATAAGGCTGCTAANGAAACATCTCAACAAAGGAAAGCGGAAGCATTAAAAAGACTTAGAGTTATTGAATCTTTCAGAGATTCTAGAGAGAATATAGAGAATAATCCTGAGTGGATGGTAGTGAAAATGATTCCTGTAATTCCCCCAGAATTAAGACCTTTAGTTCCACTAGACGGAGGTAGGTTTGCTACATCTGACTTAAATGACTTATATAGAAGAGTTATAATAAGAAATAATAGATTAAAGAGATTGTTAGAAATAAGAGCTCCNGAAGTTATTTTAAGAAATGAAAAACGAATGCTTCAAGAAGCAGTTGATTCTCTTTTNGATAATTCAAGAAGNATAAATGCNGTGAGATCAGATGGGAATAGGTCATTGAAATCTCTTACTGACATGTTAAAAGGAAAGCAAGGAAGGTTTAGACAAAATCTTTTAGGAAAAAGAGTTGACTATTCTGGTAGGTCTGTTATTGTCGTAGGCCCAAAACTTAAAATGCATGAGTGTGGTTTACCAAAAGATATGGCAGCTGAATTGTTTAAACCTTTNATAATAAGGAAATTAATTGAGAGAGGGATTGTCAAAACGGTTAAGTCTGCTAAAAAACTTGTCGATAGAAAAGAACCAGTAATTTGGGATATTTTAGAAAATGTACTGGTTGGTCACCCTGTATTATTAAATAGAGCTCCAACATTACACAGNCTTGGGATTCAAGCTTTTCAGCCTAAATTAATTGANGGAAAGGCTATTGAGNTGCATCCGTTATCATGTACTGCATTTAATGCCGACTTTGANGGTGACCAGATGGCTGTACATGTACCGCTTGGACATGAGGCTATAATTGAGGCTTCTTTGCTTATGTTAGGATCAAATAACATATTAAATCCTGCTAATGGTGCNCCTATCACAGTACCNTCACAGGATATGGTTTTAGGTCTATATTACGTCTCTAAAGGAAGAAAATCCACAAAAGATTATCCTATCAAAGGGGAAGGAGCAATCTTTTCAAATGCGAAAGAAGTTATAATTTCTTTGAATGAAGGTAAGGTTGATAAAAACGCTTTGATTAAACTAAGAGCTAACATTAGAAAATCAGATGGAACTTTCGAGACTAAGATAATAGATACTGTAGCTGGAAGAGTATTATTTAATACCATGATACCTGATGATGTTGGGTACATGGATGAGTTATTAACTAAGAAAAAACTTCAGCAAGTTATCTCTGTAGTTTATAAGATATGCGGTATTTCAAGAACTGCTAAATTCCTTGACGATATTAAGGAACTTGGGTTCAGTATGGCTTATGAAGGAGGCCTTTCTATGGGACTTGGAGATATTCAGATACCTGATGAAAAAGTATCAATGGTAGATTCTGCTAAAAAAGAAGTTAATACGGTATGGGATAATTATTATATGGGTCTAATTACAGATAATGAAAGATACAATCAGGTTATCGATATCTGGACTAGAGCAAATACTAAACTTACTACTACTCTGATGAATCAGTTAGAAGATGATAGCCAAGGTTTTAACCCTATATACATGATGATGGACTCTGGTGCTAGAGGTTCTAGAGAACAGATCAGACAGCTTGGTGGTATGAGGGGGCTCATGGCTAAACCTCAAAAAAATCTATCTGGATCAGTAGGTGAAATCATTGAAAACCCAATTCTTTCCAATTTTAAAGAAGGACTAGATGTTATAGAATATTTTATTTCAACTCATGGTGCTAGAAAGGGTTTAGCAGATACTGCACTTAAAACGGCTGATGCAGGGTATTTAACCAGAAGATTAGTTGATGTTGCACAAGATGTAATAATAAACGAGCAAGACTGTGGAACCTTGCGAGGTGTTACTGTGAGTGCTCTTAAAGATAATGAGGATATTGTAGAACCATTATCAGAGAGGATACTTGGAAGAGTTACCGTTCATGATGTTTATGATCCAATTACTAATGAACTTATAATTGAATCTGGAGAAGAAATCAATGAGGAGATTGCATATCAAATTGATCAAACAAGTATCGATGAAATAGAGATTAGGTCTGTCCTTACTTGTGAGACAAAGAGAGGTGCATGTGCTAAATGTTATGGTAGAAATCTTGCTAATGGAAAGATGGTTAATGTCGGAGAGGCTGTTGGAGTTATTGCTGCTCAGTCGATAGGAGAGCCTGGAACTCAGTTGACTCTTAGGACATTTCATGTTGGAGGTACTGCTTCTAATATAGCAGTTGACGCAACAATAAAAGCTAAATTTGATGGAAAGATTGTTTTTGATAGAATAAGATCTGTTCCTACTAAAGACAGTGAGGGAAATAGTGCAGTTGTAGTTATGGCAAGAAGTGGAGAAGTAAAGGTAGTAAATGAAAAAGGTGTAACATTAATTTCTAATGTTGTCCCTTATGGGTCATATCTTAAAGTTAAGGATGGTCAAAAAATATCAAAAGGTGATACTATTTGTAGTTGGGATCCATATAATGCTGTTATTCTTTCAGAACTTAAAGGTAAGGTTGAATTTGAGTCTATAGAGTCTGGAATTACTTTTAAAGAAGAATTTGATGAGCAAACTGGACATAAAGAAAAGGTTATTGTAGAGTGTAGAGATAAAACCAAGAATCCTGCAATTGTAATAACTTCCTCGGGTGAAGATAAGTCTTATAATATACCTGTTGGTGCTCATTTATCTGTTGACAAAGGAGAAAAAGTAAATCCTGGTTCAATTTTATCAAAGATTCCAAGAATGATTGGACAGTCAAGAGATATAACTGGTGGATTACCTAGAGTGACTGAATTATTTGAAGCAAGAAATCCTTCAAATCCTGCAGTNGTNAGTGAAATTGATGGTGTTGTTACNTATGGNGGNATTAAGAGAGGAAATAGAGANATCTTNATAGAGTCCAAGGACGGAACAAAGAAAAAGTATCTAGTTTCTCTTTCNAAACACATNCTTGTNCAAGACAATGACTATGTNAAAGCTGGTTCAGCATTATCAGATGGTGCTATTACTCCTGCNGATATATTATNAATTAAAGGACCTACTCAAGTTCAGGATTATTTAGTTAACGAGATACAAGAAGTATATAGACTTCANGGAGTTAAAATTAANGATAAGCATATTGAAGTTATAGTAAGGCAGATGATGCAGAAAGTCATNATTNTTGATCNAGGTGATACCAATTTCTTACAAGATGAAAAAGTTGATAAANTAATATTTAATAATATAAATGATACAATTTTTGAGAAAAAAGTCATCACTGATCCNGGAGAATCTGTTAAATATAAANTAGGACAGCTTATATCTTCAAGNGAACTNAGAGATGANAATTCTTNACTTAGGAGAAACGATAAAAAGATACTNGANGTCAGAAATGCTGANGCAGCAGTATCTAGACCATCTCTTCAAGGTATAACTAGGGCTTCATTAGGAACAGAAAGCTTTATTTCTGCTGCATCATTCCANGAAACTACTAAGGTANTGAGTGAGGCATCAATTAGAGGTAAGGCAGANGANCTAAGAGGTCTNAAGGAGAATGTTATTGTTGGACATTTAATTCCTGCTGGAACTGGAAGTAGGGAGTATAATGATCTCATNGTAGGTTCAGAAAAAGAATATAATGACTTGATGAGTAAGAAGNNAGANGAGAATATTCTTGAGGATGGTGTTAATATTGATGTTNTTGANGGAGATAAAGTAGATCAAAAATGAGCCAAAAGAAAGGCCAAATAAANATTGAACTCTCTGATGAAATATCAAAGGGAAAGTATGCTAATCTAGCAATGATTGCTCACTCTAGTAGTGAGTTTGTTATTGATTTTATACAGCTGATGCCAGGTGTACCTAAAGCTAAAGTTAACTCTAGGATAGTTATAACTCCTGAACATGCTAAGAAATTTTCCCTAGCATTAAATGATAATATTTCGAAGTACGAACAGAAGTATGATGAAATTAAAGATTTTAATGAATTACCAAAATTTCCTTTAGATATAAATTCACAGCAATAAATGAAATTATTCTTATTTTATAAAGTTTTTAAAAATTTTGTTAAAGACAAATGGTTTTCTATTTTTGCGTCGCATTAAAAATAATATATTATGCCAACTATACAACAGCTAGTAAGAAAGGGTAGGAAGAAACTCAAGTCAAAGTCAAAGTCTCCTGCATTGGATTCATGTCCTCAGAAGAGAGGGGTTTGTACTAGGGTTTATACCACAACTCCTAAGAAGCCAAATTCTGCCATGAGAAAAGTTGCTAGAGTTAGGTTATCACACGGAAAAGAAGTAAATGCATATATTCCTGGTGAGGGTCATAATCTTCAGGAACACTCAATAGTTCTTATCAGAGGTGGAAGAGTTAAAGATTTGCCTGGCGTTAGGTACCATGTTATCAGAGGAACGTTAGACACGGGTGGTGTTGATGACAGAACTCAGAGGAGATCTAAATATGGTGCAAAAAAACCAAAGGCTAAAAAGTAAGAATGAGAAAGTCAAAACCAAAAAAAAGATATTTTCTTCCTGATCCTATTTTCAAGGATACTCTAGTAACTCAGTTTGTTAATAATTTAATGAAAGATGGCAAAAAAAGTACATCTTATTCTATTTTCTATGATGCATTAAAAATTGTTGAAGATAAAACAAAAGATAAAGGTTTGGACATCTGGAAAAAAGCATTAAATAATGTGATGCCATCAGTTGAGGTTAAGAGTAGAAGAGTTGGAGGTGCTAACTTTCAGGTCCCAATTGAAGTAAGACCATCTAGAAAAATTACATTAAGCCAAAAGTGGCTTATCCAGTATGCTAGGTCAAGAGGTGAAAAATCTATGAAAGAGAGATTAGCTAACGAAATCATAGCTGCTTCCAAAGGTGAAGGCAACGCAGTGAAAAAGAAAGAAGATACTCACAGAATGGCTGAAGCTAATAAAGCATTTTCACATTTTAGATTCTAAAAAATATGGCATCAATAAAAGATTTAAATTATTTAAGGAATATTGGTATCATGGCCCATATTGATGCAGGAAAAACAACTACTACAGAAAGGGTATTGTACTATACTGGACTGAGCCATAAAATTGGAGAGGTACATGACGGTGCAGCAACAATGGATTGGATGGAACAAGAGCAGGAAAGGGGTATAACAATTACTTCTGCGGCCACAACAACCTTTTGGAAATATCCTACACAACAAGGAAAGCTTGTAGATAATACCAATGATTTTAGAGTTAATATAATCGATACACCTGGTCACGTCGATTTCACTGTTGAGGTGGAGAGATCTTTGAGGGTCTTGGATGGTGCTGTTGCATTATTCTGTGCTGTATCAGGAGTTGAGCCACAATCAGAAACAGTTTGGAGGCAGGCAGATAAGTATAAAGTTCCAAGGATATGTTTTGTTAATAAGATGGATAGGGCAGGTGCAGACTTTCTGAATGTTGTTAAAGAAATTAAGGAAAAACTCAACGCCAAACCAGTTCCTCTTCAGATACCTATAGGTGCAGAAGAAGGTTTTAAGGGTGTCGTGGATTTGATAACAAAAGAAGCAATTGTCTGGAATGAAGCTGATCAGGGTATGACATATGAGGTTATTGATATTCCAGATGATCTTAAAGAAACTGTTGATGAATGGAGACAAAATTTAGTAGAAAATGTTGCTGAATACGATGATAATTTACTAGAAAAGTTTTTTGATGATCCTGATTCGATAACGAAAGAGGAAATGATGTCTGCTATCAGAAAAGCCGTGATTGATATGTCTTTTTCACCTGTTATGTGTGGTTCAGCATTTAAAAATAAAGGAGTTCAAGCTCTTTTAGATGCAGTATGTGCTTATTTACCATCTCCCTTGGATCTACCTCCAATTACTGGTTCTGATCCAGATAGTGAAACTGATGTGACAAGAAAGCCATCTAACGACGAACCTTTTGCTGCACTTGCATTCAAGATTGCTACAGATCCGTTCGTTGGTAGATTATGTTTCTTTAGGGTTTATTCTGGTAAATTAGATGCCGGATCATATGTCTTCAATAATAGGAATGGTAAAAAAGAAAGGATATCAAGGTTAATGCAGATGCATTCTAATAAGCAAAACCCTATTAAAGCTGTGGAAGCTGGTGATATTTGTGCTGGCGTTGGGTTTAAAGATATTAAAACAGGTGATACATTATCTGACGAAAAATCAAAAATCGTTTTAGAGTCAATGAGTTTTCCAGATCCGGTTATTGGTTATGCAATAGAGCCTAAGCAACAAGCTGATGTTGATAAACTAGGTATGGCTGTAAGTAAACTGGTAGAAGAAGATCCAACACTAAGAGTCCAGACTGATGAGGAGACTGGTCAGACAGTATTAAGGGGAATGGGAGAGTTGCACTTAGAAATAATTATTGATAGGCTAAAGAGAGAATTTAAGGTCGAAATAAATCAAGGTGCGCCTCAAGTTGCTTACAAGGAATCTATTCAGGACTCAACTACTCACCAGGAAGTATATAAAAAACAGAGTGGAGGTAGGGGTAAATTTGCTGATATTGTTTTTGAAATGGGTCCACAGGATGAGGATTTTGAGGGAGAAGGTCTTCAATTTATTAATAAGATTGTAGGAGGTAAGATACCTAGAGAATTTATACCAGCAGTTGAAAAAGGTTTTAAAAATGCAATGGAAAATGGGCCTTTAGCAGGATTTCCTGTCCAAACTCTAAAAGTTAGACTTTACGATGGCTCNTTCCACGATGTTGATTCAGACTCATTATCTTTTGAACTAGCAGCTGGTATTGCATTTAAAAAGGCAGCTCTTAAAGCTAGACCGGTCCTCNTAGAACCAATTATGTCTGTAGANGTTACTTCACCAGATGANTTCACTGGAGGTGTAACTGGGGATTTAAATAAGAGGAGAGGTATAATGAAAGGNATGGATATGAAAGGAAANTCTCAAATTATAAAAGCAGATGTCCCTCTCTCAGAATTATTTGGTTATGTAACTGACTTAAGAACTTTAAGCTCAGGAAGGGCCTCAGCCTCTTTAACATTTTCTCATTATAATAGTGTACCAAAAAATCTTGCCGAAAATATTATNAAAAAAAGTAACGGAGATTTAAATTAATTTTATGGCCCAAAAAATAAGAATAAAGCTAAAATCNTTTGACTANAATCTTGTAGATAAGAGTTCNGAGAAGATAGTAAAGGCAGTGAAGACTACAGGAGCTATAGTTAGNGGGCCTATTCCTTTACCAACTAGAAAAGAGATATTTACTGTTTTGAGATCACCNCATGTTAATAAAACATCNAGAGAACAATTCAAATTATGTACATATAAGAGGCTGCTTGATATATATTCTAACAGTAGTCAGACAGTTGATGCTTTAATGAAGCTTGAGCTTCCAAGCGGAGTTGATGTTGAGATTAAAGTATAAAACGATTGTTTTTTNATCNATAATTGATTTATTTCGANTGTGTTAACCCAGAGACTTCAGCTCTTNTTTAATATTTTNTTTTTAGTTTTCATTTCATTAGATGGTTTTTCTCAAAATTTTTTAAAGACTTCAGGAAGAAGTATAATAAATCAAAAGGGTGACACTATTATTNTAAGAGGAATGGGTTTAGGNGGTTGGATGGTNCAGGAAGGCTATATGATGGCTCCAGGTGGTTTTTCAGGAACACAATATCAGATAAGAGATAAAATAACTGAACTTGTTGGAGAAGATGAGACAAATAAATTTTATGATAACTGGCTTAAAAATCATGTCAGAAAAATAGATGTAGATTCAATGAAATCATGGGGATTTAATCTTTTAAGAGTTCCTATCCATTANAATCTTTTTACAGTTCCANTTGAAGATGAGCCATACCCTGGATCTTATACTGAGGTAAATACAGGATATGTCTTATTAGACTCCCTTCTTGGATGGTGTGAGGATAATGAAATGTATATGATGATAGACCTTCATGCTGCACCTGGAGGTCAAGGCTATAATGCAGATATTTCTGATTACGATACCTCAAAATATTCNTTATGGGAAAGTNAATNTAATCAGAGTAAAACAGTTGAATTNTGGAAGAGGTTATCTAGCAGATATAAGGATAAAGAGTGGGTAGCTGGTTATGATCTAATAAATGAGCCAAATTGGAATCTCCCTGAAAATGCCTTATTGAAGGAATTGTATGTTCGGATAACTGATGTTATAAGAGAGCAAGGTGATGACCATATCATATATATTGAAGGTAATTGGTTTGCAAATGATTTTACAGGTCTTGCTCCCCCTTGGGATGACAATATGGTTTATAGNCCTCACAAATACTGGAGCCCAGTAGATGATGAATATTTAGATTGGTTAGTTCAAGATACTTTGACTACACCAATTTTTGTTGGTGAGACNGGTGAAAACTCAAACCTNTGGTATCGAGATGCAATTAAATTGTACGAGGATAATGGTATAAGCTGGGCCTGGTGGCCATTTAAAAGGATAGATGCTATNCANCCACCTCTATCTATAAACTATAATGAAAAATATAAAAAAATAGTAGATTATTGGAATACAGGTNATGATAAACCTTCNAAAGAAGATGCAATAGAGGGNTTAAATCAATTGACTGAAGATATAAAGTTTGAAAATTGTTTTTATCATAAGGATATTATAGACGCAATGTTCAGACAGCCTTTCTCAGATGAGTCCGTGCCTTACGCAGAAAATATAATTCCTGGGGTAATATACTCCACAAATTTTGATATGGGAGTTATGGGAAGTGCCTACTACGATGCTGGTGCAGATGCTAACTATGGTGGTGATTTTTCANCCTGGAATAATGGATGGGGTCTCAGAAATGATAATGTTGATATCCAGTTAAGTAATGATAGCCTCTCAAATGGCTTCCATGTTGGTTGGACTGAGACTGACGAATGGATGAAGTACACATTTAAACTTGATTCTCAGGGTGCTTACAATGTAAAAATTCGATATGCAACAGAATCTAGTGACGGAAAATTCTCACTTANTATTNATGATGAAAAAATAACTGATAATATTTCTCTTCAAAGTACTGGATCGTGGGAGGTTTGGAGTAATATATTTGTAGATTCAGTAGTTATTAATGAAACCGACAATAATTTTAAATTTAATGTTGAAAAAGGAACTTTCAATTTTAGTTTAATTGATTTTAATCGCATAGGAGATATCACTTTAGTTAATACAAAGTATGTGTCATCTTCAACTCAAGATCAGAANTCTATAAAAATCACTACAAATAAGAATATTGATGTGTCATCAGAACTTTTAAGTTCAGACTTTAAAGTACTTGTAAATGGAAATGANGTTCAGATATCTAGTTTATCATTATTAGATGGAAATAGGTCTTTAATTTTAGCATTAGTTAATAACATTAACCCTGGAGATATTATAGAAATTNCATATANTGGAAGTGGTATTAAATCTGTAGATGGTCTTTCAATGAATAACTTTAANTTGGAAGTTGTNGAAAATACCATATCNTATNTCCATTCTATACCTGGNAAAATNGAGGCTGAACANTATTTCTTCCAAAAAGGAATTTCTTTAGAAGAAGTTACTGATTTTGGTGGTGGTTTAAATATTGGTAGTCTTGATAAGGGGGATTATGCCGACTATAATATAAAAGTAAANTCTTCCGGGACTTATAATGTNACTTATAGATCTGCTTCTGACCCTGAATGGTCCTCTGGTGGTCAAGTTGAAATTGGATTTATTGATACAGTATCAAATAAATTCAGTTCAATTCAAAATGTAATTTTACCGTTAACAAACGGNTGGCAGGATTGGGAAAATACCAGCAAAGCTGTGAANTTAGAGGANGGTAACTTTATTTTAAGAGTTAAAGTGGTTGAGGGACCATTTAATTTGAACTGGATTTCATTNGATGATTCAGTNTCTGTTGGAATCCCTGTCCCTGGATATTTAGAGGCTGAAGACTATATATTTCAATATGGNACTTCTCTTGAATTGACNGAAGACGATGGTGGAGGTCAGAATATTGGATATTTAGACTCTGCTGATTATCTGGATTACATAATAAATGTNACTGAAGAAGGTTTTTATGATATAAGTTATAGAGTTGCCTCNGATGGTTCTCAGGATTATGCAAACGGAGGTATTATTGAATTGCAGATGTTAAATGATTCGTTANNGACTCAAATTCTACATACTGTTTCTTTTCCTGCAACCAGTGGNTGGCAAGACTGGAAAACATTTTCAGATTTTCCTAAAGTTTATATGGAAAAGGGTGANACAAAGATTAGATTATTCTTCAAAAAAACCCCTTTTAACNTAAACTGGATTTTATTTGAGCTTTACGATGGAGAGATTCTTAGTATTGAAAATAAAGAAATAAATTTTATCGTATATCCAAATCCAGCTAGAGAATATCTTAAAATAAAATCTNACTACTCNCCNAAGAAAAATATAACCTATAAGCTGATTGATATAANTGGAAAAGTTCTNTTTAGAAGAGAAAAATTTAATGAAAATCAAATTAATGAATACATTNATCTAAGNANTNTAAATTCAGATCTTATTATTCTTCATNTATATGATGGAAATGAACTTATTTCAATNAAAAAAGTNAGGATTAACNAGTAAAGGAAATNAGTTNTTTTATCTAAAAATAAGTTTTTTATTATTTGATCAGAGAGCTTAAATTGTTATCTTTGCACACATTTTTGTGTAAGAAAAATANANATTATAACAATA
Organism: Marinoscillum sp.; assembly: GCA_002692105.1. Taxonomy (GTDB): domain Bacteria; phylum Bacteroidota; class Bacteroidia; order Cytophagales; family MED-G16; genus MED-G16. Next base: position 19,681 of record NZKG01000010.1, read on the forward strand.
AAATGTCTGGATTAATTGGTAAGAAACTTGGAATGACTAACGTTTTTGATACGAAAGGAAGGAGTGTTGGNTGTACTGTNATNCAAGCTGGNCCATGTTACGTAACACAGATCAAAGATAGGGATAAGGATGGTTATAGGTCTATCCAGTTAGCATACGATGATCTTAATNCAAAAAAGGTATCAAAATCTATAAAGGGTCATTTTAACGCATCTAAAATTACTCCTAAAAAGAAACTTGTTGAGTTTAGAAATTTTAGAAAAGATTTTGANAGTAAAGTTAAACTTGGCATGGAAATTAAAATCGAACATCTNTTCAATGAAAATGAATTTTTAGATGTGACGGCNGTCTCTAAAGGTAAAGGNTTTCAGGGAGTTGTAAAAAGACATAATTTTGGTGGTGTTGGTCAAAACACCCATGGTCAGCATAATAGAAATAGAGCACCAGGTTCAATAGGGGCCGGATCTACTCCTTCACGAGTTTTTAAGGGAATGAGAATGGCNGGAAGAACAGGTGGTAANAAAGTTACTATTCAAAATTTAAAAATACATAGAATAGATTCTGACCAAAACCTAATTTATATTGGTGGCTCAGTACCAGGNTCAAATAATACTTACGTAATCTTATCTAATTAAAATGAAAGTAGATATAATTAAAACATCTGGTAAAACAAGCGGAAAGAAAATAACTCTTTCAGATAAGATATTTTCTATAGAACCNAANGACCACGCAATATACTTAGATGTAAAAAGTTTTTTAACCAATCAAAGGCAAGGTAACAGTAAGGTNAAGGGTAGATCTGANATTATAGGTTCAACNAGGAAGATTAAAAAACANAAAGGAACAGGTACTGCTAGAGCTGGTAGTATAAAATCACCANTATTTAAGGGTGGAGGNCAAATCTTTGGTCCACAGCCNAGAGAATATAAAAATAAGATTAATAAAAAAGTTAAAAATCTTGCAAGGAAATCGGCACTTTCTCATAAGATTAAAGAAAAATCTCTNACTATTCTTGAAAATTTTAGCTTTAAAACNCCNAAAACAAAAGAATTCTCAAAAATTTTATCCAATTTTTCTTTAGATAATAAGAAATCACTTCTTTTTCTATCTCAAAACGATAAAAATATTATCCTTTCTTCTAATAACATATCAAATACTATCGTTAAAAATGTAAGTGAAATTAATACTTATGATATAGTCAATGCCGATAATGTAATTTTTGTTGAAGAATCAATTTCTAAATTAAATGAAATTTTAAACTGATGGCTATTTTAATTAAACCAATTCTTACAGAAAAAGCTACTTCATCCAATGAGGCCGGTAAGTTTTCATTTATCGTTGATAGGAAAGCTAACAAAGTCCAAGTCAAAAAGGCAGTAGAAAAAACTTATAATGTTAATGTTCTAAAAGTAAATACTATAAATGTTTTAGGTAAATCAGTTTCTAAGTTTACTAAGACTGGTATTGTAAGTGGGAGAAAACCTTCCTACAAAAAAGCAATTGTTCAACTAAAAGATGGAGAGTTTATTGACTTTTACTCGCAAATTTAAGATATGACTAAGAAAATAACACCTGTTACTCCTGGATTAAGATTTAGAGTTCCCCCATCTTTTGATGATATAACTACTAACTCTCCTGAAAAATCTTTGTTGAAGACACTGAAAAAGTCTGGTGGAAGAAATAGTAAGGGTAAGATGACAGTTAGAAATATTGGGGGAGGACATAAGAGAAAAGTAAGAATAATAGATTTCAAGAGAGTTAAGGACGGTATTCAAGCTAATGTAAAGTCTATAGAATATGACCCAACAAGATCTGCAAATATTGCACTAATCTATTACCAAGATGGTGAGAAGAGTTATATTATTGCACCGACAGGATTAAAAGTTGGAGATACAGTTATATCAGGTGATGAGTCTCCTATTGAAATCGGTAATACACTTCCCTTAGCTTCAATACCGTTAGGTACTATTATTCATAATGTCGAATTAACACCTGGCAGAGGAGCATCATTGGCTAGAAGTGCTGGATCATATGCTCAACTTGCTGCAAAAGAAGGAAAATATGCAACTGTAAAATTACCTTCAGGCGAAACAAGATTAATATTGTTAACCTGTAGNGCAAGTGTTGGGTCTGTATCTAACTCNAATCANATGAATGTTAGACTTGGTAAAGCTGGAAGGAATAGATGGAAAGGNAGAAGACCAAGAGTTAGAGCTGTTGCNATGAACCCTGTTGANCATCCAATGGGAGGTGGAGAAGGAAAGGCATCTGGTGGTCATCCTAGATCAAGGACAGGACTTTATAGTAAAGGTTTAAAGACTAGGAAAAAAAATAAATATTCTGACAGATTAATTGTTAAAAAAAGAAAATAANTTAGGATGGCTAGATCATTAAAAAAAGGACCTTATATAGATTTTAGACTTAAAAAGAAAGTTGATGAAGCTAACGACAAGAGCTCTAAGGGTGTAATAAAAACTTGGTCTAGAAGATCCATGATATCACCCGATTTTGTAGGTCACACATTTGGTGTTCATAATGGCAAAAAGTTTGTACCAGTTTTTGTTACTGAGAATATGGTAGGCCATAAGCTTGGTGAGTTTTCACCAACTAGAAATTTTAGAGGTCACATTAATAAAAANAATAGATAATGGAGGCAATTGCAAAACTTAAAAATGTACCAACTTCAACAAGAAAGATGAGATTGATTGCAGATCTTATAAGAGGTAAAGGTGTTGATCTAGCACTTAATACNTTAAAGTTTGATTCTAAAATNGGATCAAAGAGGATGGAGAAGCTTTTACTNTCTGCNATTTCTAACTGGCAAGAAAAAAATAAGGATTCTAAAATTGAGGATTCAGATCTATTTATAAAAGAAATATTTGTTGACGGAGGNAAGATGATTAAAAGACTTAGACCAGCTCCTCAGGGCAGGGCACATAGAATTAGAAAGAGATCAAATCATGTGACTATGATTTTAGATAATTTAAATAAAACTGATAAAAAAGATGGGAAATAAAATCAATCCTATAGGTTTAAGACTTGGTATCATTAAAGGATGGGAGTCAAGCTGGTATGGTGGAAAAGATTTTTCTGAAAAGATAGTTGAGGATCANAAAATNAGAAACTATATCTCACTCAGAATTCCTAGAGGNGGTATTTCTAAGGTTGTTATAGAAAGAACNATTAAATTATTAGAGATAACAATTCATACTGCAAGACCTGGTATCATAATTGGAAAAGGTGGATCCGAGGTTGAAAAACTTAAGCAAGAACTAAATAAACTTACTGGTAAAGATATTCAGATTAATATTTTTGAAATNAAAAGACCCGAGATAGANGCTAAACTTATAGGTGATTCTATTGCACACCAGCTAAAAGCTAGAATTTCCCACAGNAGGGCAATGAAACAAGCTATATCNTCTGCAATGAGNGTNGGTGCTCAAGGTATTAAAGTTAAAGTTTCTGGNAGAATAGGTGGTGCTGAAATGGCTAGGTCAGAACAGTACAAAGAAGGAAGAACACCATTACATACNATAAGAGCTGACATNGACTATGCAATATGCGAATCTCAAACTATCTATGGAAAAATAGGTGTNAANGTTTGGGTCTATAAAGGTGAAGTTGTTGGNAAAAGNAATTTATCATTNAANATTGGTAATAAAAACTCATTTAAATCNTAANTCNTNATATAAATGTTACAACCAAAAAGAACAAAATTTAGAAAGAAACAAAAAGGTAGAGTTAAAGGTATTGCTCAAAGAGGTCATACTATAAGCTTTGGTTCTTTTGGAATTAAATCTTTGGAACCAGGNTGGATAACTTCTAGGCAGATAGAAGCAGCAAGGATTGCTGTTACACGTAAGATGAAGAGAGAAGGTCAAGTCTGGATNAGAATTTTTCCGGATAAACCNGTAACTAAAAAACCTGCAGAAGTTAGAATGGGAAAAGGTAAAGGTGCACCGGAGTATTGGGTAGCAGTTGTTAAACCAGGTACCATTATGTTTGAAGTTGGTGGGGTAACGACTGAGGTTGCTAAGGAGGCACTGAGACTTTCAGCACAAAAGTTACCTGTGAGAACAAAATTTGTTACTAGAAGAGATTACGTAGAATAATATGAAAAACTCAGAGTTAAGAGCACTATCGGTTGATGAACTCAATAAAAAGCTAGTTATTGAGAAAGATAATTTAGAGAAACTTATTTTTTCTCATGCTGCNACACCTATAGAAAATCCTATGAANATTAAGGTTGCAAGGAAGTTTGTTGCCAGAATAAAAACTGAGATTAATAATAAAAAATAAATACTATTGGTATGGATAGAAATTTAAGAAAACAGAGAGAAGGAATTGTGACAAGCAATAAAATGGACAAGACGATAACTGTCGAAGTCTTAAGAAAGGTAAAGCATCCAATATATGGAAAATTTGTTAAGAAATCATCTAAATTAACCGCTCACGATGAAGAAAATAAATGTGATATAGGTGATTTAGTTAGAGTAATGGAATCAAAACCAATTAGTAAGAACAAAAGGTGGAGATTAACTAAAATTGTNGAAAAAGTAAAATAAAATGATACAACAAGAGAGTAGACTTAGGGTTGCAGATAACAGTGGTGCCAGAGAAGTACTGTGTATTAGAGTTCTTGGTGGAACAAAAAAGAGNTATGCTTCTGTTGGTGANAAAATTGTTGTTTCNGTAAAGAATGCAATTCCTTCNGGTAATGTAAAAAAGGGTTCTGTTTCAAGGGCAGTAGTGGTTAGAACTAAAAAAGANGTTAGAAGAAAAGATGGATCTTACATAAGGTTTGAGGATAATGCTGCCATTCTCTTGAATGAAAATGATGAATTGAAAGGTACCAGNGTATTTGGTCCAGTTGCAAGAGAGTTAAGAGAAAAGAATTTTATGAAAATTGTTTCACTAGCCCCTGAGGTTTTATAAAAAGAAATGAAGATACATATAAAAAAGGGAGATACGGTTTATNTTTTATCAGGAAACGATAAGGGAAAGTCTGCAAAGGTTCTTACNGTTTTTCCTANTAAATATTCTGCTATTNTAGAAGGTTTAAANCTTGTAACAAAGCATATAAANCCCTCNGCAGATAATCCTAAAGGTGGAATTGAAAAGCAAGAGGCACCAATGCATATAAGTAATTTAATGCTTGTTGATCCGTCGGATGGAAAGCCTACAAGGATTTATAGAAAGAGAAATAAAGATGGAAAACTTGAGAGATTTTCNAAGAAAACAAACAAAGCAATATAGATGGCAACCTCTAGATTAAAGAANAAATATAATGACGAAATTGTTCCATCATTGATGGAAAATTTGAAATTTAAGTCTATTATGCAAGTTCCAAAGATCAAAAAAATTTCTGTTAATCAGGGATTAGGAGCTGCAGTTAATGATAAAAAGTTAATTCAATTCAGTGTTGATGAATTAACTCAGATAACNGGTCAAAAGGCAGTCGCNACTNTAGCAAAGAAATCAATATCTAANTTTAAATTGAGAGAGGGAATGCCTATTGGTGCTAAAGTCACTTTAAGGGGNGATATGATGTATGANTTCTTAGATAGATTAATATCTGTTGCGTTACCNAGAGTAAGAGATTTNAGGGGATTAAATAGTAAAGGCTTTGATAAAAATGGTAATTATACATTAGGAATTAAAGAACAGATTATTTTTCCTGAGATTAGTATTGATAAAATTAATAAGTTGACNGGAATGAATATTACTATAGTAATAGACTCTAAGTCAAATAAAGAAAGTTTTGAATTATTNAAGGCATTTGGAATGCCTTTNATTATAAATTAAATATTATGGCTAAGAATGCTGTCAAAGTACGAGAATTAAAAAGAAAGAAGTTAGTTGAAAAATATGCTTCTAAAAGAAAAGAGCTAAAAGAGAAAGGTGACTGGGAAGGCTTAGATAAATTACCCAGAAACTCTTCAGCTGTTAGACTCCACAACAGATGTAATCTTTCTGGTAGACCAAAAGGTTACATGAGAAAATTTGGTATATCTAGGCTTGAATTTAGAAAAATGGCTTCTGAAGGAAAAATACCTGGAATAACTAAAGCTAGTTGGTAANTTTTTTATGAAAATGATTAAATTTGCAAGCTTTTTTTAATTAAAAAATATGAACACAGATACTATAGCAGATTTCCTTACAAGAATTAGAAATGCAATTCAAGCAAATCACAGAATTGTTGAAATACCCGCATCTAATATGAAAAAAGAAATTACAAAAGTACTTCACGACAAAGGTTTTATCTTNAATTATAAGTTTGAGGATAATGGCCCACAGGGAAGTATAAAAATTGCACTTAAATATAACTCTAGGACTAAACAGTCTGCAATTGAGAATATTAGCAGGGTAAGTAAGCCTGGTCTNAGAAAATATGTTGGNTCNGATAATCTTCCAAGAGTTATCAATGGTCTTGGNGTTGCAATCTTATCAACCTCCAAAGGTATAATTACAGATAAAGAAGCAAGAAAATTAAAAATTGGTGGTGAAGTTTTATGTTACGTTTATTAATAGTTTAAATTATGTCAAGAATAGGTTTAAATCCGATTAATTTACCAGATGGTGTCACTGTTAGTATCCAGGGTTCAGTAGTTAACGTTAAGGGACCAAAGGGAGAGCTTAATCAGAATTTCGATCCTGACTTTAAGATTAATGTCAAGGAAAACACACTAACTATAGAAAGACCTTCTGAAATTAAAAGACATAAATCTTTACATGGTCTATNCAGATCTCTTATCAATAACTGTGTTGTAGGAGTANCNGAAGGTTATGAACTAAAACTTGAGCTTATTGGTGTTGGTTATAAGGCTTCNAATCAAGGAAANTTACTTAATTTAACNTTAGGTTATTCTCATAATATTTATTTCCAAGTTCCTGANGAAATNAAAGTATCNACAGAGACACAGAAAGGTAAACCGCCTNTAATTACTCTCAATGGAAATGATAAACAACTNATNGGACAGATTGCAGCAAAATTAAAATCTTTAAGNCCTATNGAACCATATAAAGGAAAAGGAATCAAATTTGTTGGTGAGTATGTGAGAAGAAAAGTTGGTAAAACTGCTGCAGCATAAATTTTATAATATGAGTTTTGATAAAGAAAATAGACGATTAAAAATTAGAAAGAGTATCAGATCTAAAATATCTGGGACTAATGACAGACCAAGGGTATCTGTATTTAGGAGTAATAGAGCTATATACTCCCAAATAATTGATGATTCGAGTGGACATACTCTGGTATCTTCTTCTTCAACTGAGGTTAAGTTATTTGGAAAAAATAATTTAGAGTCATGTAAGAAGGTAGGTTTAAAACTTGCTGAAAAAGCAAAGAAAAAAGGAATAAAATCAGTTCTTTTTGATAGAAGTGGTTATAGGTATCATGGTAGAATCAAGTCCTTTGCAGATGGTGCAAGGGAAGGAGGTTTAAAATTTTAATAATGAAGAATATAAAAGCTAGTGATTTAGAATTAAAAGAAAAAGTTGTCTCNATACAAAGGGTAGCTAAAGTTGTTAANGGTGGAAGGAGATTNAGNTTTTCNGCTATTGTAGTAGTTGGAAATGAAAATGGAGTNGTAGGTTATGGGTTAGGTAAAGCTAATGAGGTNACTAACGCAATTATNAAAGGTACTGATGATGCAAAGAAAAACTTAATAAATGTTCCTGTTTATAAAAACACAATTCCCCACGAGATACTTGGAAAGTATGGAGGCGGATTAGTTCTTATGAAACCAGCATCAGCGGGAACGGGAGTAATTGCTGGAGGTGCTATGCGAGCAGTTATGGAGAGTGCTGGGATTAAAGATGTACTTGCTAAGTCAAAAGGGTCATCTAATCCACATAATGTAGTAAAGGCAACTTTTAATGGCTTGATGAGGTTAAGAGATCCGTTAGCTGTATCGAAACAAAGAGGTGTAAGTTTAAATAAGATTTTCAATGGCTAAACAAAAATTAAAGAAAGTTATTATCACTCAGGTAAAGAGTACAATTTCCCAAACTCTAAGACAGAAAAGAACTATTTCTGCACTTGGTCTAGGTAAGATTAACAAATCTATTGAAAAAGAGCTTTCTCCTCAGGTAGAAGGTATGATAAGTAAGGTAAATCATTTAATTAAGGTAAAAGAAAAAATATAATGAAATTACATTCTCTAAAACCAGCAGAAGGATCTATTAAGAAGGGTAAAAGAATTGCAAGAGGTCAAGGCTCAGGAAGAGGGGGTACGTCTACCCGTGGTCATAAAGGAGCTCAGTCTAGATCAGGATACTCTAGGAAAGCAGGTTTTGAAGGGGGGCAGATGCCATTACAAAGGAGAGTTCCTAAGTTTGGATTTAGATCACCTAATAGAATTGAGACTAAACCAATCAATTTAGATACCATTCAAGAAATTTGTGATAAATCAAAAGTAAAAGAAATCAGTCCTGATTTTTTATCTCAAAATGGATTTGCTAGTAAAAATGATTTAATCAAAATACTGGGAAGAGGAAAATTAACTACAAAAGTGAATGTAACTTCTCACTATTTTTCTAATGCTGCAATCAAAGCAATTGAAAAGGTTGGTGGTAAAGTAAAAAAAATTATTAATGATTAAGCTTTTTCAAACGATTAAAAATATATTCTCAATTGAGGAGCTAAGAGACAGGATTATAAATACTGTTGGTTTCTTGATAATATTCAGACTCGGATCATTCGTTGTATTGCCAGGAATAGATCCTTCTAAGCTTCAGCAGAGTGCTGGAGGAATATTTGGTCTTCTTGATACATTTCTTGGGGGCGCTTTTAGTAACGCTTCTATATTCGCTCTTGGTATAATGCCTTATATATCAGCTTCTATTGTGGTTCAGTTACTAGGTGTAGCTCTTCCATATTTCCAAAAGTTACAGAAAGAAGGTGATAGTGGTAGAAAGAAAATGACACAAATCACAAGATATCTTACTATAATAATTTGTATGTTCCAAAGTACAGCATATTTATCTGGTACAATACCTAGTGAGGCAATTTTAGTTGATAATAGATTTTTATTTACAATTTCTAGTATGATTATACTAACATCTGGCACTATTTTCTGTATGTGGTTAGGAGAAAAAATTACTGATAAAGGTATTGGAAATGGTATTTCCATGCTTATTATGATTGGTATAATTTCGAGGTTCCCAGGAAGTATTGTTGCCGAGGCTATATCTAAGGGTATGAGTCAGGCTCTTTTATTTATTATAGAGATTATGGCTTTGTTCGCTGTAGTTATGTTCACTGTAATGTTAGTACAAGCAATAAGAAGAATTCCTATACAGTATGCCAAACAAGTTATTAGTTCAAGTTTATATGGAGGAAAGAGACAATACCTTCCTTTAAAAGTCAATTCCTCAGGAGTTATGCCTATAATATTTGCTCAAGCCTTGATGTTTTTACCTGCTATAATAGGCCTACAGTTTGCAGAAAATTCAGATTTTTTTCAATATATTGCAACCTCTTTTTCAAACATGCAGTCTTGGTTGTATAATGTAACATTTGCAGTATTAATAATTTCATTTACTTTTTTTTATACTGCAATTACTGTTAATCCAAATAAGATGGCTGACGATATGAAAAGAAATAATGGGTTTATTCCTGGAATTAAGCCTGGTCCTGACACATCTGATTTTATTTCAAATGTATTGGATAGAATTACTTTACCAGGATCAATCCTGCTTGCAATTGTAGCTATTCTACCTGCATTTGCTATGATGTTTGGAGTAAATCAGAGCTTTGCTCAATTTTACGGTGGAACATCATTGCTGATAATGGTTGGTGTGATTCTAGATACATTGCAACAAATTGAAAGTTATTTACTGATGAGACATTATGATGGAATGATGAAATCAGGAAAAGTAAAAGGAAGAAGTATTTAATATATGGTAAAACAAAAAGCAATAGAACAAGACGGTGTAGTTACCGAAGCACTTTCTAATGCTATGTTTAGAGTAAAATTAGATAACGGTCACATTGTGACAGCTCATATTTCTGGTAAAATGAGGATGTATTACATTCGTTTATTGCCTGGAGATAAGGTTAAACTAGAGATGTCGCCGTATGATTTGACTAAAGCTAGAATAACATTTAGATATAAATAGTATGAAAGTAAGAGCATCAGTAAAAAAAAGAAGCGCCGATTGCAAAATCATTAAAAGAAAAGGCAAGGTGTATGTTATAAATAAAAAAAATCCTCGATTTAAACAGAGGCAAGGTTAGTTATGAGAATTGCAGGTATAGATATTCCAGATAATAAAAGAGGAGAAATTGCACTTACCTATATATATGGTTTAGGTAGGAGTGCGTCTAAGAAAATTTTATTAGAAGCGGGCATTGATGTAACTAAGAAAGTTTCAGAATGGACAGAAGAAGAATCAAATAAAATAAGAAATATAATATCTTCTAATTTTAAGATTGAGGGAGATCTGAAGTCTGAGCAGAGGCTTAACATCAAGAGATTGTTGGATATCGGTTGTTATAGAGGGTTAAGGCATAGAAAAGGGTTACCAGTTAGAGGTCAAAAAACTAAAAATAATTCTAGAACTAGAAAAGGTAAGAGAAAAACTGTTGCTAATAAAAAGAAAGCCGTTAAATAATGAATAAGAAAAAAGATAAATCTAAAAAAAGAGTTGTTGTTGTAAACAAGAGCGGACAAGCACATATAAAGTGTTCATTCAATAATATTATAATATCGTTGACAAATGAGTCCGGACAAGTTATCTCTTGGTCATCTGCTGGAAAAATGGGATTTAGAGGATCCAAAAAAAATACTCCATTTGCAGCTCAGATTGCTACAGAAGATGCGGTCAAGAAAGCTTATGAATTAGGTTTAAGAACAGTTGATATTTTTATTAAGGGGCCTGGTTCAGGTAGAGATTCTGCAATCAGAGCTATCCAGAATGCAGGTTTAGATGTAGTATCTATAAACGATGTTACACCACTTCCTCATAACGGATGTAGGCCACCTAAAAGAAGAAGAGTTTAAATTTTAAATATGGCAAGATATACAGGTCCAAAGTCGAAAATTTCAAGAAAATATGGTGAACCCATATTTGGTGATACTAAAGCTCTTGAAAAGAAACCTCACCCACCAGGTCAACACGGAAGGGGAAGAAGAAGGAAAAAGTCAGAATATGCAATTCAGCTTGCTGAAAAGCAAAAAGCTAAATATTTATATGGAATTTTAGAAAGGCAATTCAGAAACTTATTTGGTAAGGCATCAAGACAAGATGGTATTACCGGTGAGAATCTTCTTCAATTACTGGAGTCAAGACTTGACAATGTCGTTTATAGATTAGGAATCGCACCCACCAGAAGATCTGCTAGACAACTTGTATCTCACAAACATATAACTGTTAATGGAAATCTTGTCAATATCCCTTCATTTAGTGTTAAAGAAGGTGACATGATAGCAGTTAGAGAGAAGTCTAAATCTCTATCGTCGATAGCTGAAAGTATTTCAAGGCAATCAAATAGATTTAAATGGCTTGAGTGGGATGATAAATCTTTATCTGGCAAACTTATTATGTATCCTGATAGAGAGTCTATCCCAGAAAATATTAACGAACAATTAATAGTTGAATTATATTCTAAATAAAATATTGTATAAATAAATTTTAAAAATTATGTCACTACTCTCATTTCAATTACCAGACAAGATAGTAATGGAAAAAGCCGATGATTTTCACGGAATTTTCACATTTTCTCCTCTACAACCTGGTTACGGACTAACTATTGGCAATGCTGTAAGAAGAGTTCTTCTTTCATCATTAGAAGGTTATGCTGTTACAGGTATTAAAATACCTGGTATCCAACATGAATTTTCTACAATTGACGGTATAGTTGAAGATGTTTCTGAGATTATATTAAATCTTAAAAATGTTAGATTCAAGGTTACTGGAGATAATCCAGAAAAGTCTATCATTATAAAATCTGATTCAAAAGGAACTTTAAAAGCTGAAAGTATAGAGAAAAGTACAAGTTCTTTTAAGGTGTTAAACCCAGAACAAGAAATTTGTACTTTTAGTAAAAAAGTTAAATTTTCATTAGAGCTAAAAGTTGAGAAAGGAAGAGGATATGTGACTTCAGAGGAAAATAATGCTAATTCAGCTGATGTTGATTTTATATCAGTGGATTCTGTATTTACTCCTATTATCAATGTAAAATATAACATTGAAAATACAAGGGTTGAGCAAAAAACTGATTTTGAGAAATTAATATTAGATATACAGACAGACGGATCTATTCATCCAGAAGACGCGCTAAAGGGTTCAGCTCAATTACTAATCAAACACTTTTATTTATTCTCAGATAAAGATATGGAATTTGATGAAGATAACTCTGATGAAATAGAAGTTGTGGACGAGGAATTACTTCATATGAGAAAGCTTCTTAAGACTTCACTTAATGATCTAGATCTTTCTGTTAGAGCATATAATTGTCTAAAGGCTGCTGATATTAAAACTCTTGGCGATTTAGTTAGTATTGAGATCTCTGATATGATGAAGTTTAGAAACTTTGGTAAAAAGTCTTTAACAGAACTTGAAGAACTCGTAGATACTCGAGGTTTGAGTTTTGGTATGGATTTAGCAAAATATAATTTAGACTAAAAAAATGAGACACGGTAAAAGATTTAACCATCTAAGTAGAAAAGCACCACATAGAAAGTCTATGCTTTCTAATATGGCTTCATCTCTTATACTACATAAGAAGATAGAGACCACGTTAGCTAAAGCAAAGGCATTAAGAAAATACGTGGAGCCTATTTTAACTAAATCTAAATCGGATACTACTCATTCACGAAGATCGGTTTTTTCTCATCTACAAAATAAAGAATCAGTTAATGAGCTTTTTATGAATATTTCTGAGAAAATCAGTTCTAGACCTGGGGGCTATACAAGAATAATTAAGATGGGTAATAGATTAGGTGATAATGCTGAAATGTGTATTATTGAATTGGTGGATTATAATATGCTTCTAATGGAAGAGTCTACACCTCAAAAGAAAACTACACGGAGAAGACGTAAGAAAACTTCTCAGCCTAAACAAAATAAGACCTCTGATAAGAAAAATGATGATGCTAAAAAGGAATCTAAAAAGTCAAATAAAGATGACAAGAAAGATTCTAAGTAGGATTATTGATAATTATCATATTTTAAAGGGATTAAATTTATTTAATCCCTTTTTTATTTTATATTTTTGAAAAAAATGGGATTAATAACAAGAAAACCAGCTGTTCTCGTTCTTGAAGACGGCACTGTATATAAAGGATTCTCACTTGGCAAAATTGGAATTGCCACTGGAGAAATTTGTTATAATACAGGGATGACAGGTTATCAAGAGATTTATACNGATCCATCTTATTTTGGNCAGATAATAATTAATACTTCATCACATATNGGTAATTATGGTACTGTAGATGATGAGCAGGAAAGTCCATTNCCTCAAATTAGTGGAGTCATTATAAATGAGTATTCTGAAATATTTAGTAGATCTAACTCTGATGAAAGTTTAGAAGACTATTTTTTAAAAAATAATACTGTTGCTATATATGATATTGACACTAGAAAACTTGTTAAGTATATTAGAGATAAAGGAGCAATGAACTGTATTATTTCAAGTGTATCACAGGATGTTGACTCCTTAAAGAAAACACTCGAGAAAGTTCCATCTATGAAAAATTTAGAACTTTCTTCGAAGGTTACAACTAAAAATGAGTACGAATTTGGCGATATAAATTCAACAATTAAAATCGCTGTTTTGGACTTAGGATGTAAGAAATCAATTTTAAAGAATTTTAGTGAAAGGGGAGCTCTTTGTAAGGTTTTCCCAGCTGAAANCTCCTATGACANAATGAGTAAATGGAATCCTGATGGATACTTTATATCTAATGGACCTGGAGACCCTGCTTCTATGGATTATGCAGTTAATACAGTTAAAGAAATTTTAAAAAATGACANCCCTATNTTTGGTATTTGTCTTGGGCATCAAATTCTTGCAAGNGCTTGTGATATCTCTACTTATAAACTTCANAACGGACATAGAGGTATTAATCATCCTGTAAAGAATCTTATTTCAGGAAAATCAGAGGTNACTTCNCAAAATCACGGCTTTTCTGTAAGTATTGATGATATTAATAAATCAAATATTTTAGAACTNACNCACATTAATTTAAATGANGAGACAGTAGAAGGNATTAAAGTAAAAGATAAAAAAGCTTTTTCTGTTCAGTATCACCCCGAATCCTGTCCAGGTCCTCATGATTCAAGATATCTATTTGATGAATTTATTCAACTCATAAAAAATGACTAAGATAACAAAGTTAGTAGGTAGACAAATCCTCGATTCAAGAGGAAATCCAACTATAGAAGTTGATGTATTTTGTGAAAAATATATGGGAAGAGCAGCAGTTCCATCAGGAGCTTCTACAGGTGTAAATGAAGCTGTTGAGTTAAGAGATGGTGGAGATATTTTTTTAGGGAAATCAGTTCATAAAGCAGTCTCTAATATCAATGATATAATATCTAAAAAACTTATTGGAATAAACTGTTTAGATCAAGAAGGTATCGATAATTTACTAATTAATCTTGACGGAACTAAAAATAAATCAAAACTTGGTGCAAATGCTATTTTAGGTGTTTCTCTNGCTTGNGCNCACCTCTCATCNAACATCAAAAATATTCCTCTATANAAATACCTTGGTGACGACTCTTCNTGTATTATGCCTGTACCTATGATGAATATAATTAATGGTGGTTCTCATTCTGATGCACCGATTGCCTTCCAAGAGTTTATGATTAGACCTGTAGGAGCACATTCATTTAGTGATGCTTTAAGATATGGAGTTGAGGTTTTCCATACTTTAAAATCAATATTAAAGAGTAAAGGGTTAAGTACAGCTGTAGGTGATGAAGGTGGATTTGCACCTAATTTTAGTGGAGGAACTGAGGAAGCTATTGAGACAGTCTTACAATCAATTGAGAAAGCAGGTTTTAAAATAGGAAACGATTTAACTTTAGCAATGGACTGTGCAGCATCAGAATTTTATNAGGATGGATTATATAATTATAAAATTTTTGAAGGTGNNAANGGACAAGTAAGAACATCACATCAGCAAGTTAGCTACTTAAGAGAACTAGTTGATAAATATCCAATAGATAGNATTGAGGATGGATGTGATGAAAATGANTGGGATGGCTGGGATCTTTTAACGAGTGAGATCGGAGGTAGGTGTCAGATTGTTGGGGATGATCTTTTAGTTACTAATATAAAATATTTAGAGAAGGCTATTAAGAGAAATAGTGCAAATTCAATTTTGATAAAACCAAATCAAATAGGTACTCTCACTGAAACTATTAATGCTATTAAATTAGCAAAAAAATCAGGATGGACAGCTGTTGTTTCACATAGATCAGGTGAAACTGAGGATGCCACTATTTCAGATATTGCAGTCGGATTGAATGTTGGTCAGATTAAGACTGGGTCTCTTTCAAGATCTGATAGGATAGCAAAATATAATCAATTACTTAGAATTGAAGAGCATCTAGGTGATAAGGCAAAGTATCCAACGAAATAATCTATATTTGAATTATGAATAAATTTAATCTAAAAAAGCTTTTTAAAAACTTTTACTTTTTATTCTTCCTTACGTTTCTGATCTGGATGATTTTAATTGATTCAAACGGTTTTGTTAATCGATTTAAATTATCTAATAAATTAAATGATTTAGAAAATGAAAAAAACTTTTATTTAGATGAAATTTATAAAATATCTAATGAAAAAAGCCAATTTGAATCAGATAAAGACTTATTTGAGAGGTTTGCTAGGGAACAGTATTTGATGAAGAAAAAGTCTGAGGATATTTTTTACATTGTAAAGGAATAGAATATGGAAAAAAGCAGTCGTGATTTTTTATTNAAGTATTTAAATAATATATCTCCAACCGGTTTTGAGACNCCAGGTCAGAAAATATGGTTAGATTATATNAGNCCATATATAGATAAATATATATCTGATACTTATGGAACTGTTGTTGGNGTTATTAANCCTGAATCTAAGTATAAAGTTGTTATAGAGGCTCATGCAGATGAAATATCTTGGTTTGTTAATTATATAACTGATGATGGATACATTTATGTTATCAGGAATGGTGGATCAGACCATCAAATTGCACCATCAATGAGAGTTAATATCCAAACAAAAAAAGGAATTATTAAAGGGATTTTTGGTTGGCCAGCTATTCATGTAAGAGATCCTAAAACCGAGCAGAACCCATCACTTAAAAATATTTTTATAGATGTAGGATGTTCATCAAAAAAAGAAGTAGAAGAATTGGGTATTCATGTTGGATGTGTTGTCACATTTGAGGATGAATTAATAGAACTTAATAAAAATTATTATACTGGTAGAGCTCTAGATAATAGAATGGGAGGGTTTATGATAGCAGAAGTCGCTAAAAGATTAAGTCAAAATAAAAAAAAGTTAGATTTTGGACTTTATATTGTTAATTCTGTTCAGGAAGAGATTGGACTGAGAGGTGCTCAGATGATTGCTGAAAGAATAAGTCCGGATGTTGCTATAGTTACAGATGTTACTCACGACACAAATAGTCCCATGTACGA
The DNA here is from genome assembly GCA_002692105.1 of Marinoscillum sp. Taxonomy (GTDB): domain Bacteria; phylum Bacteroidota; class Bacteroidia; order Cytophagales; family MED-G16; genus MED-G16. The sequence continues at coordinate 36,322 of NZKG01000010.1, forward strand.
TAAGAAAAAGAGTGGTGATATAAAAGCTGGATCTGGCCCAGCTCTTACTTTTGGCCCTGCAGTTCAAAATAACCTACTCAATCTCTTGATCGAAACAGCTAAAAATAATAAAATTAAACATCAGTTGATGGCAGCTTCAAGATTTACAGGTACTGACACTGATGCCTTTGCTTACTCAAACGAAGGGGTTGCNTCGGCTCTTATTTCATTGCCTTTAAAGTATATGCATACAACTGTTGAAACCGTTCATAAAGATGATGTTGAGAGCTGTATAAAGCTGATATATGAATCAGTTCTTTCAATAGATAACGGTCAAGATTTCAGGTATATTAAGTAATAATAAATCCTACTTTTTTGAGATCTTCCCAGTAATTTGGATATGATTTAACGACAACTTCAGGGTTATTTATATATATGTTTTTTATTGAAGCTATAGGGGCGAAAGCCATTGCCATTCTGTGGTCGTTATAGGTATCGAAAGAAATGTTGTCATCTATCTCATTTTCTCTTATATCAAGAATCCAAAAATTATTCTCTTCATAAAATTTACATCCAATTTTTAAGAGTTCTTTTTTCATTGCAAGGAGTCTATCTGTTTCTTTAATTTTTAGACTTTCTACACCGGAAATTTTTAATTTAACTTTATGAATTGCAGCAACTACTAATATAGTTTGAGCTAGATCCGGACAGTCTCTGAAGTCTAATTCAACTTCATTATTATCGATCTTACATTTAGAAAGCAAAATCCCTTCCTCATTAAACTCTGTTTTTACACCGAACTTATTCATTAATTTAGATATTATGCTATCACCTTGATTAGAGTTTTTATTAAGACCAAGTAGGGATAAATTTTTAATTTGATTTGAAGTAGACATGATGCTATACCAATAACTTGCTGCTGACCAGTCAGACTCTACTTTATAATTACCTGCTATAAAATCTTGATTTTGTATTTTAATTACTGAACCATCAGTTACGCTTTCAATTCCAAATTCCTTCATCAGCTTTAATGTCATTTCTACATACGGTCTGCTATAAAAAGGCTCACTTATATTAATTTGAACACCTTTATTAAGCATTGGTGCAATTAGAAGTAATGATGAAATGTATTGACTGCTTATATCACCAGGTATCGTTAATTTATTGTTTATCTGATTAATTTTCTTTTTTACATATATAGGAGGAAACCCTTCTTCTTCGAGATATAGTATCTCAGCTCCTAAATTATTTAAAGCCTCAACCAGTATCTTTATTGGTCTTTGTTTCATTCTTTCTGTTCCAGTTAATACCACATGATCCCTGGTAAGTGCTAGAAATGAGGTTAGAAATCGAAAACTTGTACCTGCATCTTGAGCATCCCACATTACTAAATCTTTAGATTCTAATAAACGCTTCAGGAGAATTGTATCGTTTGCATTCGATAAATTTTTAATAATGGTTTCCTTATCAGAAAGTGCTTTTATTATAAGAAGCCTATTACTTTCACTTTTAGATGAGTTTAGTTTAATATCTGAATCTTTGAATTTATCAAATGAAAGTTTAATTTTTTTCATTAGATAATATTATTGTAGTAGTTTATACTCTTTATAATTTCATCATGATTTACTTCAATATCATATTCACACTTCCCAATTTTATTAAGTGAAGAAATCATAATTTTTTGATTGATATTTTTTTTGTCTTGATTGATATTAATTAAAATTTCTTCGACAAAATTAATTTTAATCGGTTGATAAACATTTATAATATATTCTGATATTTTATCTAATTCATTTTTTGATAACTTTTTATTGTGTACCGATAAAAATGATTCACAGATCATACCTATAGCTATTGCCTCTCCATGAAGGAGTTTATTATTTTTATGTAGGTATGTTGTCTCGATAGCATGTCCAATTGAATGTCCAAAGTTTAAAATTTTCCTTATTCCTTTCTCTTCTAAATCATTTCTGACAATATCTGATTTTATTTCAATGGAGTGCCTTACAATTTGATCCCAATTATTTTCTGACCATTCTATTTTATTAATTTCATTAAACTTTTCTTCATCTTTTATCAGACAATGCTTTATTACTTCTGCAAAACCAGATTTTAATTCTCTCTCGGGCAGAGTAGCAAGAAATTTTATATCAATAACAATCAAATTTGGTACCTTAAAAACTCCAATTTGATTTTTAAAATTATTAAAGTCTATTCCTAATTTCCCCCCTACGCTTGCATCTACTTGAGCTAATAATGTTGTGGGAATATTAATAAAGTCAACCCCTCTTTTATAGGTTGAAGCTATAAAACCTCCCATGTCACATATAACTCCACCTCCAAGGTTTATAATTAGAGAACTCCTATCATATGTGTTTTCAGTTAGATAACTCCATATCTTAGCACATGTCTCTAAATTTTTTTTTTCTTCTCCTGATTCAATTTGAAATACTTCGTAAGAAAACCGAAGATCATTCTTTATTTTATTCAAACAATTACTGACTGTATTATCATCAACCAGTATACAGATGTTAGAATAATTGTGGTCGAATATGTATTTATTCAGGTAAGTTGCAGAGTTACCAATTTTAATATGATTGGGAATCATATTTTAATATTAGCTTTTTTTTTATTTATAATTTTATTTTGTGCGTTAATAGATCCAAGGTGTATTACTTTATAGAAATCTTCAATAAAGTCTTTATCAAGTCCTTTTTCTTTTGCCCAATCAATTCTTGATTTAAATATTTCATTCCATCTATCGACTTGAAAGGTTGTGAGNTCTTGTTCTTTCTTAAATTCACCAATTTTTTCAACAAGTTGAATNCTTTTTGAGATGATATCTATAATCTCTTTGTCAACATCATCTATATTATCTCTTATCTCATCGAGAAGATGTTTGTATGACTTATCATCTTCTTTATTACTCTTTAACTTTAAATTAGATTTAATCTTGGATAATACTTCAGGTGTTACTTGTTGTTTAGCATCACTCCATGCATTATCTGGATCTATATGTGATTCAATTATTAAGCCGTCGTAACCAAGGTCAAGTGCTTTCTGAGAAGTTTCAAATATCATTTCTCTGTTACCACAGATATGCGATGGGTCACAGATAACAGGTAATTCAGGCATATTACTCATTAGGTCAATTGCAATCTTCCACATAGGCACGTACCTATATTTAGATTTTCCAGTCATAGAAAAGCCTCTGTGAATTGCTCCTATTTTACTAATTCCAGCCTTATTAATTCTCTCAAGAGCACCCATCCATAATGAAAGATCAGGATTTATAGGGTTTTTAATTAGAACAGGTGTATCGGTCCCTTTAATTGCGTCAGCAATTTCTTGAACTGAAAAAGGATTAACTGTAGTTCTTGCTCCGATCCAGAGAATATCTATACCATATTTTAATGCTAACTCTATATGTGATGTATTAGCNACCTCAACAGTGAACTGAACATCTAACTCTTTTTTTATGTCAGCAATCCACTTTAGTGCATCTTCTCCATTACCTTCAAATGTGCCAGGCCTTGTCCTAGGCTTCCAGACCCCAGCCCTCATGAGATTGATTCCATGAGATTTTAATTGAGTACATGTTTCTCGAAGTTGATCATAAGACTCAGCACTACACGGTCCCGAGATTATTAAAGGGTCAGAATCATTTTTGATCCAACTATTAATTGGTTCTATATTTAACTTTTTGCTCATTTGTATTGTATTTTTGTTTTAATTCTAATTTAATGTATAAAACAAGTGTCCAAAAGTAGTAAAAACTTATTTAATAACACAGAATTAGCCTTTACTAATAAATCAAATTTTGAATTGAAGAAAGCTTTTTTTTTATTTTCAGTTCTTGACTTCCCTTTACTTACAAAAATAGGAAACAGCTTTCTACTTTTAGTTTTAAAATTAAAATTGCCATTTAAGGGTATAATTAAGAAGACTATTTTCAACCACTTTTGCGGTGGAGAGACGATAGAGGAATGTGANGACACATTTAAGTCATTAAATAAATATAATATTAGCGCTATGCCCGAGTACTCTGTTGAGGCTGAGTCGACTGTAGAGGGTTTTGAAAATTATAAAAATGATTCTATCGAAATTATTAACTATTTAGGAAATTTAAANCTTCCGTTTATAGCTATTAAGTGTACAGGACTGATGGATATCGCATCTCTTGAGAAAATTTCTAGAGGAGATATAAATGAAGAAAGTTATGAATATAAAAGCTTCTTCAAAAGAGTTGATGAATTGTGCAGTGCCGGGAAAAAAAANAATGTCAAAATCCTGATAGATGCTGAGGAGAGTTGGATTCAAGANTCTATTGATAANGTAGGACTTGANATGATGAGNAAATATAATAAGAAANNTTCAAATGTATTTATAACACATCAATGCTATAGGACTGGTACCCTTGAAAAGATTAAANGTTATNTAGTACTAGCTAANACAGAAAANTTTAATCTTGGTGTTAAGTTAGTGAGAGGTGCGTACATGGAAAAAGAGAGAAANAATGCANTAGATAATAATTATCCAAGTCCAATNCATGAAACGAAAGAAANTACGGATAAAGAGTTTAACAACTCGCTTCATTTTTGTGTGAAAAACATAAATAAACTTTCGTTGTGGGTAGGNAGTCATAANGAAGANTCTTGCCTGAAACTAATGGAAATGATGAAAGAAAATAATATTAAAAAAGATGATGACAGGATATGGTTTTCTCAGCTTTATGGAATGAGTGATAACATATCATATTCTCTATCTAGCCTAGAATATAATGTCGTAAAACTAATTCCATTCGGTCCTATTGAGAAGACAATTCCNTACCTTATAAGAAGAGCCAACGAGAACAGNTCTGTNCAGGGGCANAGTAACAGACAATTTACTCTGATAAAAGATGAAATAAGTAGAAGAAATAAATTAAATTAACCAAATATGAATTTAAGCGAACAGGAAGAACAAAGGCGAAAATCAAGAGAAGAAATTATAGAATTAGGTATTGATCCCTATCCTTCTGATACATTTGATATAAATACAAATTCCCAGGAAATTAAAGACGATTTTGATGAGAAAAAGAAAAATTTCCAGGATGTAAGTATTTCTGGACGAATTATGTCTAGGAGAGTTATGGGTTCTGCCTCATTTGCTGAAATTCAAGATTCCAAGGGTAAGATTCAGATTTATGTGAGAAGAGATGATATTTGTGACGGAGAAGATAAAACATTATACAATACGATCTTTAAGAAAAAACTTGATCTCGGAGATATTATTGGAATTACAGGATACGTTTTCAAAACTCAGATGGGTGAAACCACCATACACGTGACAAGTCTTAAAGTTCTATCTAAATCAGTAAGACCACTTCCTGTAGTGAAAGAGTCGACAGATGAAAAAGGTGATTCAACTAAGCACGACGTATTTAGTAATAAAGAACTTAAGTACAGGAGGAGGTATATAGACCTGATTGTTAACCCAGAATCAAGAGAAATCTTTAGAAAGAGATCATCTATTATTAATGAGATTAGAAATATTCTTAATGAAAAAAATTTTTTAGAAGTTGAAACACCAATTCTCCAACCTATTTATGGCGGCGCTTCCGCAAGACCTTTTAAAACTTTCCATAACACTCTTGATATCCCTCTATATTTAAGAATTGCAAATGAACTTTATCTTAAAAGATTGATTGTAGGTGGTTTTGAGGGTGTATTTGAATTTGCTAAAGATTTTAGAAATGAAGGGATGTCAAGGTTTCATAATCCTGAATTCACTCAGTGTGAGTTTTATGTTGCTTACAAGGATTATGTTTGGATGATGGATTTTATAGAGGATATGTTTAAAAGAATTGTAAAAAAAGTTTGTGGCTCTACTAAAGTAAGTTGTGGAGAAAATAAGATAGATTTTGAGAAGAAGTGGGAAAGATATTCAATGTACGAGGCCATTGAAAAATTCACTTCGGTTGATGTTTCCGAAATGGATGAGGATTCTATTAGAAAAGTATGTAAGGATATGAATGTGAAGGTTGATAAGTCAATGGGTAGGGGTAAATTAATTGATGAAATTTTTGGAGAAAAATGTGAACCTAATCTTATCCAACCTACTTACATAACAGATTACCCCATTGAGATGTCTCCACTAGCTAAGAAGCATAGGGATAAGGAAGGTCTCGTTGAAAGGTTTGAATTGATATGTAACGGTAAAGAAATTTGTAATGCTTTCTCTGAAATTAATGATCCTATAGATCAGAGAGAAAGGTTTGAGGAACAAGTTAAATTAGGAAATAGAGGGGATGAAGAGGCAATGGTAATAGATGAAGATTATTTAACTGCTCTTGAGTACGGAATGCCACCAACCGCTGGAATAGGGATTGGTATAGATAGATTAACTATGATTCTAACTAACTCAGACTCTATTCAAGATGTTCTGTTTTTTCCTCAAATGAAACCAGAAAACTCCTAGAGGTTATCAAAGAATCTACTTCTCTTTTCAAGTTTTAGATCTTGAAGAAGTGCAGATACTGCATTGATTGATAAGTTATAGGACTGGAATCTTCCAAATGGTACCCAGCTGAAGTTAATTCTCCAACAATGTAGATCTCTTGTGGCATTAATACTTGTCTGAGTTAACATCTTATTTTTGAAGTCATAACCAGAACGGAATGAGAGTTTTGTCTTTTCTGAGATACTAAGATCTCCGGAAAAGGTTAGGGTTTGTGTAAGAGTTGGATCCCTATATCCAATTTTTCGCCGGTTTAAGTTATAACTGGCATTAACTGACCAAGGTACATTGAAATCTATATATTCTGCCATATTTGAGTTTATGTAGTCTAGTTCTTGTCTTGATCCAAATTCAGAATCAAGCTCTTCTTTTCTTGAATCATTTTTAAAATCATTAGCAGAGAACCTAAACCCAAGTGCAATATTTATAAAGTCTAATGACCCAATACCTTTTTTATTAAGAAGAGCAAGGTCACTTACTCTTCTCTGATATATTACCTGTGAACCATTTGACAACTCAGCTGTGCTGTCTAATTTGTATGTATATGGGTCTATATTCCCAGTTAAGCTTAAATTTATTAATCCCTTAAAAAAAGAAGTCCGTGCAGTAAACCTTATAGGATTTAATTTGAATGAGTCGGCTAGAAAATTATAGCTAGAGGTGAATGCTAGGTTTTCAAATATTTTTATTTTTTTAGTTCCACTTATGGAATCATTTTTATCTAAAACCTTTAACTCTAAATTATTACCTATGTAGAAGTTCATTGATGCTGAACTCCCAATTCTTGGAGTTCCATAGAGAAAGTTTTCGTACTTACTAAGTAATTTTGTATCTCCATCCTCATTTATTCTAACATCCTCATAATAACCAAATTTAGGTTTAGTAAAGTCAGGGCTGAAAGAGAAAGATATTTCAGGAGAAATCACATGTCTTATAGCTTTAATTTTTCCTTTTTTAAAGAATAGTGTTCCATAAATTCTTGTTGACATAGAGAATGCTGTATTATAAGACCAAGCTCTAGAGAATGTATTTGTTGTATCTATTCTAACTCCATTTTCTATCTCATTATAGGAGTAGTTTAATTTCTTTAGGTACCATATTTCTTCATAATTAACATTTGGACTAAATGTAAAGTATTTAAATAAATTAAAAGAGGTGGATACAGGAATTGTATGCTTAACCCCAATTTTTGACCTGTCAAGAATAGAATTAAAATTTTGAAAATTAAATTCTATCTGTTCGGAAAAGTTATCAGATGAGTTGATAATATTTACTCCACCTAGGCTACTACCTATTCCGCCATTGCTTAACTGTATTCTTCCAGTGAATCTATGGCTTATACTTAGTTTACCAAGAGCTGTCTTTCCAAGTTTACCCACATTCTTGAAAGGATAGATACGACTCATATTATAGCTTACATCAGGAAGTGTAAGGTTAACCTTTTTTGTCTGAACATTTTGTGAGTGCCTTAGATTAGCTGAAAAATTAAAAGGAGTTCCTTTAAATGTTTTACTGTAGGAAATATTAGAGTTAAATTGAGCATTAATGCTTTCATTAAAGTTAGAGTAAACTAAATTTTTATTTTGATTGTATGAGTTAGTCTGAAAGTTTACAGATGATGAAAATCTACTTGATTTACCTCTTGAGTCAGGAGAGTGTGACCAGGCTAAAGAAAAGTCTTTTGATATACCTGAGTTCTCAAATTCTCCCATTTTTGTACTATTATAATCAAATCTAAGGCTTCCGTTATATGAGTATCTCTTCTTATAATTGGTTCCTAAAGATAGTCCATAACTCCCCTTAGAATACAAATCACCTGTTAGCTGAAGATCTAATTTTTCATTTACTGCAAAGTAATATCCACCATCTCTAAGGTAGAAACCTCTTCTCTTCTCCTCACCATAGTTTGGCATAATTATTCCAGAAACCGTTTTCTTAGGCTGTGGGAACATCCCAAAAATAAAACCTAGAGGTGTTGGGATATCCCCAAACTTTAAATGAAATGGACCTGACACTACCTTCTTGCCTGGTATCACTTTTATTTTTTTTGCAGAAATATGAAAATGAGGTTCAGCAAGATTACAAGTCGTGTATTTGGCATCATGAATAAATAATTCATCGAACTCATTCTTCTTAACATCTTCACCCTGCATGTATGCGTCATCAAGCTGGGTTACTATACCTTTAATTTTAGCTTTTTTTGAATCGAAGTTATAACTTATCTTATCTGTCTCGTAGGATTGATTTTCCTCTGTAAATATTGGCTTTCCAACTTTTTTTCCAAGAGTATCAAGTTTAAAATTTGCATCAATTACTTTATTATTCCAGTCAATTTCAATCTCTTCGGCTTTTAGATTAATACTGCCATAATCAATATTAGAATTACCATACATACTAATTTTTTGGTTCTCCATATTATAATAAATTGAATCACTTGCAACATAATTAACAGTAGTTTCAATTTCACTGTTTACGATTAAAGAGTCATTTCTTTCAATTCCGATACTGTCTGGACTGGAATCTAGATATAATGTGTCTATTTCTTCTTGCGAGTAAACCAGATTAGGTGCTAGTAATAAAATATATAATCCTATTATTCTCAATTTTATAAATATATTGGTTTTGTATAAATTTACTTTTTACAAATTTATTGAGTTGAAGTTTAATATTTATCAATGAGAAAAATTAATATATCAATTTTATTAGGTTTACTACTTATTTTAACTTCTTTTAACTCACTCAATAAGCAATACAGATTCCAAACTATTGTAATTGATGCAGGTCATGGTGGTAAAGATCCAGGCGCTAGAGGTAAATTCTCATGGGAAAAAGATATTGCACTTGCCATATCGCTAGAGTTAGGTCGTATTCTAAAAGAAAATATTCCTAATGTCAATGTATTATATACACGAAAAGAAGATAGGTTTTTAACCTTATATAGACGCTCAGAGATAGCTAACAAGGCGGAAGCTGATCTATTTATTTCCATACATGCTGATTCTTTTTCCAACTCATCTGTTTACGGCGCCACAACATATCTGATGGGGCTAAGTAAAACATCAGCAAATATGAATGTCGCAAAAAGAGAAAATTCAGTTATTTTCATGGAGGAAAACTTTGAAGAAACATACAAAGACTTTGACCCAAATTCCTCTGAATCAGCTATGTTATTAAGCCTTACCCAGAAAGCTAAAATTGATAATAGTACAATTCTTGCAAATTTAATACAGGATCAATTTGAGAATAGGGTTGGGATAAGNTCAAGAGGAGTTAAACAGGCTCCTTTTCAGGTATTATGGAATACTACAATGCCAAGTGTACTAATAGAGACAGGTTTTATGACTAACCAAAATGAGGAAAAAAAATTAAATAATAAAAATCATAGGGTTTACATAGCATCTGCAATTTTTAGAGCAATTCGTGATTATAAAGAAATTTTAGAATCAAATGTTTAATTTTAAGCTATGAATAAAGAGATTAAAGTAGGTTTGATTGGAATAATTGGTCTGGTGTTATTTTACTTAGGCTCAAATTTTCTAAAAGGCATTGATTTCTTTTCTCCAATTAATAGATACTATGCACTTTATGAGAATGTAGATGGTTTAATTGTAGCAAACCCAGTTATTGTTAATGGTTATTCAGTGGGAAGAGTTAGTGAAATTAAGATTCTCCAGGAAAGAGAAAATAAAATTTTAGTCTCTATGGATATAGATAAAGATCTAATAATAGGAAGAAGTTCAAAGGCAACACTTAGTAGCAATGACTTTCTAGGGAGTAAGGCAATAGTATTATCAATTGGTGATATTAATTCACCTATAAGTGAAGGTGATACAATTATGTCTGAGATAGCAGGTGGACTTTCTGAGCTTCTTGAGAAGGCAACTCCAATAACAGATAATTTAGGGGTCACTATTAGTAGGTTAAATGATATCCTAGCAAGTCTTAGAGGTAGTGGTGATATGATAACAACTACACTTGATAATTTAAATAATGTCCTTACAAATACTAATAATTTAATTGATTCGAATGAGGAGACAATATCATCAACTTTAGAGAATTTAAATAATTTAACAGATGACCTCTCTGATAAACTTAATGATATTGATCCGATAATAAAAGGAGCAAATGATATGATTAGTAACCTTAGCAGTGTAGATTTTGAGAATACCTTCAATCAAATTGACATACTACTTTCTTCTGCAAATGGTATTTTCGATGATATAGAATCTGGTGATGGGGGTACTCTATCTTTACTTTTATCAGATGACTCACTCTATAACAACCTTAATAAGACCGCCTTTGATTTGGATAAACTACTTCAACATATCAATGAAAATCCTAAACACTTCTTTGCCCCTCTTGGAAAGAGTAGGAAAAAAATTGAGAGAGATCTAAGGAAACAGGAAAAGGATTAAGTTAAGTTGTGAATGAAACTACGTGACCATTCAGGTCTACAGTCCTTAAGAAATATGATTTATTATTGATTTCACTCTTAAAGAAATTATCATCTTCTCTTATTACATTAATTTTAGCCAGTGGAATTGTTTCCCCTTCTACCTTATAGGTTGATTCCTTAACAGACCAAATCTTAGTAATACCTTTAATATCATCGCCCACATATTTTATTTCTTTATCGTTTAAAAATTTATTTTGAATTCTTTTAATTTTTTCATCTACTCTCTCTATATCAATTCCACAATTATTTTCTAAGTTGATCATACCTACAGCATATGGGTACTTATGTGATATTGATATTCCACCATTTTTNAGTCCACTTAAGGAAGGTTTGCCATTATCGTCTTTAGATATTCCACCATACTCATTACCAATAATGTTGCAGCAATATTTTACAGCTAGCCTCGATGCAATNTGTTCCATTAATTTAATTTCATTTTTTATATTGATACTTTTTCCGAAAATATTTTTGAGTTCATTGAGTGACTCATCTATCTTCCATATAGAGATAGTAATGGAATCTTTAGGCGATAGGGTTTTTATAATTGGCATATAACATCTAATTAACATAAAATTATTAAATATTTAAATGATTTTATTTAAATTAATAGATATATGGAGAGCAATAATTCTCATGATATTAAAAATCAAAATTTCAGTACCAGTTTCAGAGGTTANGACAAGAATCAGGTAGATAATTATCTTAAAATTTTATCAAAAGAGTTTGAGATATTAGAGACAAAAGTTTCGGACCTTAATAAAAATATCAGTGAGCTTAAGTTAGAATCAGAAAAGTTTAAAAGTGTTGAAAATTCTCTTATAACTACATTAAAGACCGCAGAAGATACAGGAAAAAATATTATTGAGAAAGCTAAGGAGGATGCCAGATCAATTATAGAAGACTCGAGAAAAGAATTATCAAATATCAGAGATGAATACAACTCTATGCGAGAGATGAGAGATTCTCTAGTTGAGGAATTAAAAAATTTAAGTAAAAAAATAGATACCGAAGTTAGTAAAGTTAATGTAGATGCTGATTTTGATGAGATTGAGAAAAACGTTGATGCTGCAGAGGAAAATATTTTGAGCTCTGAAGGTGATTCTCAAAATATAGAAGAGGATGAGTTAATTGATAATTCGGATGACGAAGAATCCGAGCAAGAAGAAATAGAATCTTCTATTAATCAGGAGGATGATACTATAATTGAAGATAATAATCCAGATGAAAATTCTGAAGATCAAGTTTTAGAATCTAGTGATAAATTAATTCAGGGTAACGAACCNGAACTTTTTTCTGATGAACAGAAAGAGGATGAGGATGGGGATGATGTTTATGAAGTAACTACTGAGTTTAGAGAAGAAGAGGAATTGAAGGGTAATGACGATACAGTTTCTGTTGAAGATGATGTAAATATCGAGGATGAAATTGTAAGTGAAGATTCACTGGACGAAGAAATGACTGCAGATGAAATTTTTGGTGGAAGTGAAACCGAGACAGAATATGTTGAAGAGGGGAATGAGGAACCAGAGGTAGAACTAGATGTTGAGGTAGAGGAAGAAAGTGAGTTGGTTGATGATGAAGAAATTGAAGAAACTGATAAAGAGGGAGTAAGCAGTAAAAAAGATAAAGACAATTCCCAAAAATCTTTTTTTGATACATTCGATGAAAGTTAAAGGTTCATCTATCTCACTTAATGACATTAAATTTCACTCTAAAATTGGTTTATATGATTTTGAGAAGGAGGAGGGGAACGATTTTATTGTAAACATATCTGTTCAGACAGATGACCTAGAGTATGACGACAATATCTCAAGTACCGTAGATTATGGGAATCTATATGAAATTATAAAATCTGAGATGGGTAAGGAGAGTAATCTAATTGAAACTGTTGCTCACAATATTTCATCAAGAATTCACAAAGAGATAGAATCAGTAAATAATTGTAAGTTAGAGATCATAAAAGTTAAACCTCCTCTGGATGGGGAAGTTGGAAGTTCAAGATTTAAATTAGAGACTAATAAGTAATATGAGTAACGAAAATACGCTTAAAGATTATATTTCAAAGGCTAAAATTATTATTGAAGATGATAAAAAGCTAAAGAAATTAATTGAGGATGTCTTAGAGAAATTAAAAGATTTATCAAACGATAAAAAGTCAACAGAAAAGCTCAATGACTCACTAAGACTCTTTGTAAGGATAGTTAATGCCTACACATCTAAGGAATATACATATGTTCCTTGGAAGACAATTTGTTTACTTGTAGCTGGTTTAGTTTATTTTATATACCCAATTGATTTAATCCCTGACTTTATACCAATTGCAGGCATAATAGATGATGTTGCTCTCATCGCATGGATATATGACTCAATCAGAGAAGATATTGACAACTTTCTTGAGTGGGAGAAAACAAAATTAAAATGAGAGCTGTAATTCAGAGGGTAAGCCAGTCAAATGTCAAGGTCTCAGGAGAAGTGATTGGTGAAATTAAAGGAGGTCTCATGGTTCTTGTAAGTTTTGTTGATGAGGATAACGACACCGATCTTGAATGGATGACAAAAAAAATTGTCAATCTGAGAATATTTAATGATGATGAGGGAAAGATGAATAGAAGTGTCCAGGACGTGGGTGGGGATATTCTCCTTATCAGTCAGTTCACTCTCCACGGATCAACTAAGAAAGGGAATCGTCCCTCTTTCATTAAGGCAGCGAAGCCAGATATTGCAAACGTCATGTATGAGAAGTTTATTAAGATATTAGAGCAGTCTCTGGGTAAGGAAATTCAGACCGGAGAATTTGGTGGCGACATGAAAGTTAGTCTAGTCAACGACGGACCTACTACTATTATAATTGACTCAAAGGACAGAGAGTAAATTATTCTATTGGAATAAATGTATAATTAAAAACTTTTTCTAAACCTCCGTCATCGCTTTTCCATCTAAAGTACCTTTATCAATAATTTCAATAGTATAAGAGCCTGCATCATATGTATTTCCTTCACTTAAACATTCTAAAGTAAATCCAACTGTATTTTCATTCTTTATTTCACCACTAGAAAACTCACAGCTCTGGCTATCATATCTCCAGGAAGTATAAGAATAAATACCATTTATATCGTCAGACATATTCAGTATAATTTCAATAATATCTACATAATCATTTTTATTTTGAGCCCCGGCAGCAGCTTGTTCATCAGTCTCTTTTAAAAANACTTTGTATTGACCTCTCTTAAATTTTGTTTCTGCATAAATATCTATCTTATCGACGCATTCCCCACAGGTATTTTTTCTATACTCACAGATTACTTTCTTTTCCCAGTCGCTAATTACCCACTCTCTGTAATTATCAAGTTTCTGGAATACCAACTCATAATATATGCTTTTCACTAACTCATCCTTTGAACCAAAAAATATTTTNGTTANAGTCTTATCGCCTTCTTTAAATTCATCCAGAGACTTAAATAAATCATGTTCTTGAATTACAGAGTACCCTACCAGATTCGACTGACCGTACCATAACGGTCTAGGTAAGTCGAACCAAGATTCAGGCTCTCTATGTGATTTACCACCTCTGAAATATCTTTCTCCTGAAGTTGTCCCATCGATAGTATCAATAGCACCAAATCCATATAGCTTAAATTTTTCTATTACATTTAGTGGGAAAGTATTGAATTCTAATTCACTTGGTATAATGCCAAGGTTTATAAAAACTTGTTTGGCTAGAACAGAGGTAAACTGAAAATTTTCGAAACCATTTTCCTTTATATTTTTAATTAATCGTATTAATTCAATATTAATCTTATCAAATTCATCATAGTATTTTGGAAGGTAGCATTCGCAGAAGTCATCTACTGCTTTTCTTAATTCGGAGACATCATCTTCGACATCATAACCATAAATTGAATACAGCTCCTCGTATTCAATAGGAATTCTATCAACTGAAGGCATATAGCTACAGGTATAATTATTCTCTTCAAATAATCTCATTAGCTCATCAATAGAAGGTAATCTCTGTGAAAAAATATTATTGGATGATAATATTATAACAAGAAAAAAAGTGATTTTTTTCATCTTATTTTTTATTTACAATCTTCTCCATNGTCAGCCCCTGTACCAAGATTGTNAATANTACTACAGCATATGTTAGTATCAGTATCAATGATTTAACATCTCCCATGTCATCNGGTAANTTAAGNGCAAGAGCTATACTTAGNCCNCCTCNNAAACCNCCCCAAGTNATNATTTTAGCTGTATTTTCTTCAAANTCTCTNAATNTTGAAAGGAAAANAATNGGGANNGANACNCCAATGTATCTNGANAGAACAACTAAAANTATTGTNATTACAGATAATGCNAGNTANACNAAATTAAAGCTNTNNAAAATTAATATTATCTCGAGCCCTATCAGAATGAAGAGTATTGCGTTTAGAGTCTCGTCGAGAAGATGCCAAAATTTATATACGTAATCTCCCATTGCTAGCTCACCGTCACCGTTACCATCTTTTTCCTTGATATGTTTATTCAGATATAATCCTAAGATCACAACACCCAGAGGTCCAGATAGATGATACCTTGTGGCTATTACAGAAACAAATAAAACCAGAGCTAGTGTTATGAGAACTTCTAACTCTACATGTTCGTTTTCAATGTAGCGGACAAGTTTAAGGCCAAAATATCCTACTATTGCTCCAAGTGCAAGACCTCCAATTACCTCGGTGAAGAATAAAACTCCTACCGAGTCAAGTGTGACTTCAGCTCCTGTTGTTTTTGCACCTAGTAGGGTTAGGAAGACTACAACTCCAATACCATCGTTAAAAAGAGATTCACCTGCAATCCTTGTCTCTGTCACAAGGGATAATTTCATCCTTTTAATTATTGAGAGGACTGCAATAGGGTCAGTAGGCGCAATCAGTGATCCAAAGAGTAGGCAGTCAATATAAGTTATACCAAGAGATCCCAATCCAAAAATTGGGGCATTTAATATATAGAAGGTAAGGTTACCTACAACGTAAGTAGAAAATAATACTCCGAAGGATGCAAGTAGTAAGATTGTCAGCTTGTCTCTTCGTAATATGTGAACGTTGATTGACATGGCACCAGCAAATAGAAGAAATGGTAGCATGACATTCATGAGCATGAAATTAAAGTCAAAGCTTTCAGTAATTGTGTAGGCTATGTCTAGAAAGGTGGGAAAGAAAAAACCAAAAATTAGAATAACAATAGACAGCGCTATTGCTAAAATCATTAATCCAATTGTCATCGGAAGTTTAAGAAATCTTAAGTTTACGATAGAGAAGAAAGACGCTAGTATAAGTAAGATTGTTGTAAGCTCGAGGATGTCAAGCCTTTTGTTTTCAATTAAATTATATCCCTGATTTAGTTCTTCCACAAAAAAATTAATCTTATTAAAGAATATGTGAAAATAACTATAAATTTAAANATGACTATTGAAGAAGTACAAAAAATTGTTGATGACTGGATAAAAGAAAAAGGAGTTCGATATTTTGATGAACTAACAAACACGACCATACTCATGGAAGAGGTCGGTGAACTAGCGAGAATAGTTTCTAGAAAGTACGGAGAGCAGTCATATAAAGAGGGTGAGAAAGANCTTGATATGGCTGATGAAATTGCTGATGTGATGTGGGTACTTATTTGCATAGCAAATCAGACAGGTATTGATTTGACTGAAGCTNTAAAAAAAAATATTGATAAAAAAAACTCTAGAGATTCAAGAAGACACCTAGACAACAAGAAGTTAAGATAATACTATCTGATTTCCATTTAGTATTGGAACAATNGGTTGTGTNTTGACCCTTGAGCAAAATTCTATATCTACCTTATTATCGTACCCTGANAATCTTTTCGCATGAGAAGATAATTTCATTGTTTCTAGTATATCNTCAGTGTTGTNNTGAAGAGCTTTAGCCATTANTGCAGTGTCAGATTCAATTTCGAAGTTATCTAGACCTGNAACNATTCCACCTGCNCAAAGAGTATCTTCTAGATTTGTTTTACCAAGCCAACCNGAACAGAGAAGGANNACATCCGATTCANATTTTTTAATCAAATTNANAACAGATTCTATATTTAGAAAAGAACAGAGAATAGTCCTTTTTGAACNTTCTGACTTAATTATTGCCTTTGATCCGTTACTTGTAGCNATAGCTANTTTTNTNCCCTTAATATTTTCTTCTTTNAATTTTGTTGGTGAGTTCCCGTAATCAAAACCNTCTACCTTCTTACCCATTCTCTCTGCCATTATGATGTAATCATCNTCTTTTAAAACTTTGCACTCCTCGAGTGATCCAACTGGTTTNACGTGATNAGCNCCNAGGAATANNANTGTGTTGATGGTACTTGTTGCNCTNAGCACATCTATCACTACTACTATTTTTCCTTTATGATCGTAGTTATCAAAATCTTGGTGAGTGAGGCAGACATCAACACTTTTCATATGAATGGTCTTTTAGTAATTATTGCCTCAATTTTTTTTCCACGAACCTCTATAAATATTGATTTTGATTCAATATTTTCTANGNAATCNACATAGCCCATTCCTATAGNTTTNNTAGTAAAAGGAGAAATTGAGCCGCTTGTAACTTCACCAATNATTAANCCNTCTGAATTTAAAATTNTATATCCCTTTCTAGGAATCCCTTTATCTTTTAAGACAAAACCAATNAATATTTTACTTGGCTTCTTCTCTCTTTCTCTATTGACAATATCACTCCCAATAAATTCGATGTCTTTCTTACAAATCCATCCTAGGCCTGCCTCAATTGGATTTATTGAGTCATCAATGTCGTTACCATGAAGACAAAAACCCATCTCTAGTCTGAGAGTGTCTCTCGCACCAAGTCCAATTGGTTGGATTCCATACTCTTGGCCTTTGGACATTAATTCTTTCCAGATTGATTCGGCGTACTTATTTTTTACATATAGTTCAAAACCTCCTGCGCCGGTGTATCCAGTTGCAGATATAATTACGTTACCGAATTCTTTCGTTTCTTGTTCTATAAAGTTGTAGTATTTTATTTCTGACAGATCTTCCTCAAATAGATTACTGCATACTTTTTCAGCATTAGGTCCCTGAACTGCAAAAAGAGAAAAATTTTCAGAGTCATTCTTTATCTCTACACCAAAATCATTATTCTCATTTAACCATAGAAAGTCTTTCCCCATATTTGAGGCGTTTACAACGAGCATATATTTGTTATCACCCATATCATAAACTAATAAGTCATCGATGATTCCTCCCGATCTATTTAATATAGAAGAGTACTGCACCTTACCTTTTTCTAGCTTATTGATATCATTGGTTGTTACCTTCTGAAGAAAGCTTTTAGAATTTTCACCCGTCACAAAGAACTCACCCATATGTGAGACATCAAAAATACCTACATTATTTCTTACACAATTATGTTCATCTGCAATAGTGGTATACCACATAGGCATATTATAACCAGCAAATGGAACCATTTTAGCTTTGTAATCTGTGTGGAACTTTTCGTTTTGAAGAGCTTTTATTATCATGTCTCAAAGATAAGTTTTAAAGTCTAATTTATAGAAGTTTGAAAGATTTCCTGTGCAAGTCTGTTACACCATATTTTATAATTCCATCCCTATGTGACTTTGTTGGATACCCAAAGTTTTTCTCCCACTCGTATTGTGAGTGTTTTATTGAAAATTTTGTCATAAGCTCATCTCTATAATTTTTAGCCAGGATAGACGCTGCAGCGATACTTAAGTATTTGGAGTCTCCTTTTACTATACACTCATGATCTATATGTTTATATTTTCTAAAGCTGTTACCATCCACAATTATAAACTCTGGTCTAACTTCTAATTTATCTAAGGCAAGATGCATAGCTGAGAATGATGCGTTTAAAATATTTTCTTTATCAATCTGACCTACTCCTATTTCTCCTATTGACCATGATATAGCATGTTTTTTTATTTCTTTCTCAATTTCTATTCTTTTTTTATGACTTATTTTTTTTGAGTCCTTAATGGAATCATTTCTGTATTCTTTTGGGAAAATTATAGAAGCGGCAACTACTGGTCCTGCTATGCAGCCTCTCCCAACTTCATCGCACCCTGCCTCTAAAAGTTTTGAATGGTAATATGATTTTAACACTTTTTAAGAATAATATTTTAATATTAAAACAATTTTTTTAGAACTATGTCGTCTATATAATAAAGAGTTTAAATCTAAATTATGAAAAAATTCCTTCTTTTTATTTTGATTAGTTTATTTCATTTTTCATATGATATAAAAGCTCAGGCCGTATCACGACTTTCAGATTCTAGAATTATGCAAGATAATACTAGAGATCGTGCTATAAGGAATACAAAACTTTTAAATGAAATGAGACTTGATGAAAATCAAAAGGAAAGGCTGAGCTCCGTTAATGGCATGTTCGATGTATTGATTTCTGGTTTAAGGAAAGATGTTAAAAGGATGAGACTGGAGATAGAGTTAGAAAAGCTTAATGATGATATAGATGATAATAAAATTTATGGACTCTACGATAAAATTGCTAACACTCAGGCTGCTATCTGGAAGGAAACATTTAAAAAAGAACAGGAAATAAAATTTATCCTAAATGAGAGGCAACTACTCATGCACGAGAAGATAAGGATGAGGAATCAAAGAGATGATACTAGGTTAAAACCTAATTACAAAAGAGAGTGAATATAGAACAAGTTTCTACTAAGTAAAGTTTAACAACAATTCATGTATAAAGCCCGAGAGATCGGGCTTTTCTTTATATTTACTTCAAATGAAACTTAAAGATCATTTATTAAAAAATTTATCTCTTTCGTTTCCGATAATGATAAGTCAGTTAGGTCACATAACTGTCGGAGTCTTCGATAGTTTAATGATTGGAAAGGTGTCTGTATCTCAACTTGCAGCAGTCTCACTGGCTACCTCTATTTTTGCATTCATTTTACTTTTTTGCGTTGGCCTATCGTATGGCATAACCCCCTTAATATCTTCATCTAATAGAAAAAAAAAATACGTATCGTCTATATTATATAATGGGATATTAGTTAACCTGATATCAGCTATCATTCTAGCTCTTTTTGTTATTTCAACTAAGTTCTTACTTTCATATTTAGGACAAGACAAGGAGGTACTATTATATACTTATTCATACCTTGATATTATATGCATATCCCTTATCCCTCTAATTCTCTTCCAGACCTTCAAACAATTTATTGAGGGATTAGGATTCACAACACCCTCTATGTACATATCTATCATATCTAATATCATAAATATTATTTTAAATGCCATATTAATATTTGGTTTATTCGGTTTCCCAAGATTAGAAATAATTGGAGCTGCGTATGCAACTCTTATCAGTAGAGTGGTAATGTTTTTTCTAATTTTTTTCTACTGTGTTTATGATATAAGATTTAATAAATATATTCTTAAATCTAAATTTTCTATTAGTATAAATCACATTAAAGATATATTTAGGATTGGTTTTGCTTCTGGTCTTCAGTATATTTTTGAAGTTGGCGCTTTTAGCGTAGCCACTGTAATGACAGGCTCTATAGGTGCAACACACCTTGCAGCACACCAGATAGCTCTAAATCTTGCGAGTATATCTTATATGGTTGCATCTGGAATTGGATCTGCTTCTATGATATCTCTAAGTTATTATCATGGAAAAAGAAATATTGTTGATATGAGAAAATCTGGGTATGCAAGTTTTTTATTAGTCCTTTTTCTTATGCTTATATCTGCACTGACTTTTATATTGTTGAGAGACTCCCTCCCCAAGCTGTATGTTGATGATATCAGTGTAATTAATATTGCATCATCTCTACTGATAATTGCTGGTTTATTTCAGATCCCTGACGGGATTCAAGCCGTTGGTCTTGGAATACTTAGAGGCATAAGGGATATTAGAAAACCTACTATTGTAACTTTTATATCTTATTGGATTATATCGATTCCTTTATCTTATCTTTTAGGAATTAAATACGGTTACGGTATTTACGGTATATGGGTAGGCCTAAGTATCGGGTTAACTCTTGCCGCAATTTTTCATGTGACAAGATTTAATTACCTTACCTTTGTTAAAAATTAAAATGAATCTTTTCACTGTCATTTATTCTGTTTATGGCCTATTAGTCTTTTCCTCCTTATTTATCTTTTTTTCTATACCACTTCTTCTTGGGATTTGGTTTAAGGGGTTAAAGAGAATGGCGTATTGGGCTCATCATAAAATTGCTAGAATTTTTTTTGCATTTATTTTTATTCCTCTAAAAGTTAGGTATGAAGATGGAGTGGACTTAAAGAAACAGTATATAATTATTTCTAACCATTTCTCTTATATTGATATTCCAGCACTCGCAGCCCTTAATATTCCTTTTAAGTTTATTGGTAAGATGCAAGTTAATGAGATACCTGTCTTAGGGTATATTTTTAAAAATTTACATATAATGGTAGATAGAGACAGTAAGGATAGCAGAAGACAAACATATATCGACTCTTTCCAATCTATAGATGAAGGCTATAGTATTGGTATTTTTCCTGAGGGAGGTATTAAAACAGAAAAAGTTCCAAGACTAGCACCTTTTAAAAATGGAGCATTTGCTATGGCTCTTGAGAAACAAGTTCCTATTCTTCCTGTTTCTCTGATTGGAGCTTATAAAATAATGAAAGGCTCTTTCTTCATTTCTTGGAGTCCTTGTGAAATAATTTGTCATAAGCCAATACCTACTGATGGATATACTAAAAATGATATCGAGAAGTTTAAAGACAAATGCTTTAAGATCCTCCAGAAAGAGCTCGATAATTCCTATAAAGAATAGCTTTTTTTCCTAATTAATTAATCTAAAAAAAGTAAATTTATTTATTATGACTAATAATAAATTTTCTTATGGTTCTGATAAACTAACACCCTACGAAGCTATTAAAATTGCTAAGGGAAAAAAATTAGCAATAATAAGTGACGAACAAGCAAAAAAGATAAATGCTTCCAGGGATATCATTGAAAACTTATCAAAATCAAGTGAGGTTATTTACGGTGTTAATACAGGATTTGGTTCATTATGTAATACAATTATTTCTGAGGATGAGTCTAATCAACTACAAGAAAATTTACTTAGGAGTCATGCAGTTGGAGTTGGAAAAGACATTCCTGCTCTGGTAGCTAAAATAATGATGGTATTAAAAATACACTCCCTCTGTCTTGGTTTTTCTGGTGTAAGACTTGAGGTAATTCAGAAGATAAAATTTTTACTTGAGAAGAATATTATACCATGCGTACCTGCAAAAGGTTCAGTTGGCGCCTCTGGAGATTTGGCTCCTTTAGCTCATTTATTTCTTCCACTTATCGGAGAGGGCTATGTCCTCTATAATGGGGTAAAGTCTAAAGCTTCAGGTGTTTTAAAAAAAGAAAATATATTACCATTAAAAATTAGTAAGAAAGAGGGTTTAGCTCTCATTAACGGGACTCAATTTATATCTGCTTTTGCGTGTGTCTCAATTATGAGGTTTAAGAACTGTCTAGATAACGCTGATCTTATCTCGGTGATGAGTCTGGAGGGGACATTGAGTGCTATCTCACCATTTCATCCTTCTATATCAGACCTTAGAAATTACTCTGGCTCCTCTCATGTCTCAAAGAAGGTGAGAGAATTAACAAAAAACTCTGAAATTTTAAATTCTCATCAAGATTGTGGTAAAGTACAAGACCCCTATTCAATCAGGTGTATACCTCAAGTGCATGGAGCTAGTTGGGATGCCTTCTATCATTTAGAATACACACTTAAGATCGAATTAAATTCTGTGACTGATAACCCTCTTGTTGTAGATAACAAAGTTATTAGCGGGGGAAACTTTCACGGTCAGCCAGTAGCCATGCCAATTGATTACAATATTATTGCCGCATCGGAACTTGGAAATATTTCGGATCGGAGGACATACTTATTGCTGAAAGGAAACAACTCCGTCCCCAAACTTCTTATTGAAAATTCAGGTGTAAACTCAGGGTTTATGATTTTACAGTATACTTCTGCTGCGTTGGCAAGTGAAAATAAAAACTTATGTTTTCCAGCCAGTGCAGATTCAATTACTACATCTTTGGGTCAAGAGGATCATGTAAGTATGGGCTCAATTGGTGCAGTTAAGTTTTTAAAAGTTGTCAAAAATTTAGAGAGGATTATTGCAATAGAGTTGTTGTGTTCTGGCCAAGCTATAGATTTTTTACGTCCCTTGAAGTCATCAAAACAAATAGAGGAATGTCATGAACTGCTAAGGACAGAAGTTTCTTTTGCTGAAGAGGACAGAGTCTTCTCAGATGATATTATAAAAGCTACTAAGCTTGTGAAGTCTGGAAAATTAGTTGATTTAACAAATTAAGTATTATGGATTTAAATAGTTTCTTAAATAAATATGCCAAACACCCCAAATATAAATCACCTGTTGGCTCAACTTTGAATGCTAAAAGTTGGTTGACGGAGGCACCTCTTAGGATGTTTTTAAATAATCTAGATTCTGATGTTGCAGAGGATCCAGACTCCCTGGTAGTTTATGGTGGTACTGGCCAGGCAGCTAGAGATAAAAAATCTGTAGAAAAAATTATTGAAGTTCTTCTTACTTTGGAAGAGGATGAGAGTCTTCTAGTCCAATCAGGAAAGCCTGTTGGAAAAGTTAGGACCCATGCTGACGCTCCAAGGGTACTAATTGCTAACTCTAATCTAGTACCGGCCTGGGCTAATTGGGATCATTTCGAGAAGTTGAAGAGAGAGGGTCTTATGATGTATGGTCAGATGACAGCTGGGAGCTGGATTTATATTGGAACCCAGGGCATACTGCAGGGCACGTACGAGACATTTATCTCATGCGCTAATAAACACTTTGATGGCTCGCTTAAAGGAAAACTTTTAGTGTCAGGTGGACTCGGTGGCATGGGAGGAGCTCAACCACTAGCTGCTACTATGGCTGGAGCAACATTTCTAGGTGCTGATATAGATCCTGAAAGAATAGAAAAAAGATTAAAAACTAGGTACATTGATAAGATGACTGATTCATATGTTGAAGCCAGAGATTGGGTTTTAAAAGCAAAAAAAAGATCTATGAATGTCTCAGTTGGTCTTGTAAGTGATATTGGAGACTTGTTAGAGAAACTTCTTGAGGATGATATTATCCCAGAAATACTTACTGACCAGACATCAGCTCATGACCCTGTATTTGGTTACGTACCAAACGGCATTAGTTTAAGTGATGCAAAGTGTCTTAGGAAAAAGGATCAACCAAAGTATAAAAAGTTATCCCTTACAAGTATGGCTCGTCATGTCTCACTTATGCTCGAGATGAAATCAAGAGGTTCTATAACCTTTGATTATGGAAATAACTTAAGGGAATTTGCTAAGATGGGTGGAGAGCAAGATGCTTTTGATTTCAAGGGTTTTGTTCCAGAGTATATAAGGCCCTTGTTCTGTGAGGGAAAAGGTCCTTTTAGGTGGGCTGCATTATCAGGAGACCCTGAGGATATTTATGAAACAGATAAGGCACTAATTGAAGCCTTTCCTGAAAATAAAGATATGATAAAGTGGTTAGAACAGGCAAAAGAAAAAATACAATTTCAAGGTCTTCCATGTAGAATATGTTGGCTGGGGATGGGTGAAAGGGAAAAAGCTGGTCTAATTTTTAATGATCTAGTTAGGTCTGGAAAGGTATCTGCACCAATAGTGGTTGGGAGGGATCATCTTGATTGTGGGTCGGTAGCATCTCCTAACAGAGAAACTGAGGGCATGAAAGATGGGTCTGATGCTGTCTCTGATTGGCCCCTGCTTAATCTTATGTCAAATACTGCTGGCGGCGCAACTTGGGTTTCATTTCATCATGGTGGGGGAGTTGGAATGGGGTATTCTCAGCATGCGGGTATGGTTGTGCTTGTTGACGGTACTGATAGGGCAGAGAGGTGCATAAGAAGAGTTCTTTATAATGATCCGGCTATGGGGGTTTTTAGACATAATGATGCAGGATATGATATTGCTAAAAAACATTCAAAAAAGTTTAATCTAGATATTTAGTATTGAAAGAATTAATTGGCCCTTTTTCACAAATAATAACAATGGCAAATTTGCCAGAAAGAGGAGCAATAAGTGATAATAGTCTTGAAATAATAGAAGAAGGTGGGGTAGTAATAGAAAAAGGTAAAATCATAGAAGTGGGTGATTTTTTATTATTAAGAAAAAAAAATCTCTCTATTAAAGAAATTAATTTCCCTTGCGTACTACTTCCAGGATTTATTGACTCACATACTCATGTCTGTCATTACGGAAACAGATCTGATGAGTATGCAAAAAGAAATTCAGGAATTTCATATCAACAAATATTAGAAGAAGGTGGTGGGATTCATAATACAATGAATTCAACCTCAAACTGTACTGATGAGCAACTCAGAGAGGATACTTTATATAGATTAAAAAGACATTTTTATGAAGGAGTTTTAACTTGTGAGGTAAAAAGTGGATATGCTCCTAACTTAGAAGATGAGGTTAGAATATTAAAAATCATAAATAAAATTGATAGTTCTAATGAAATAGATCTGATACCAACATGCCTAGCTGCACATGTTACCCCACAAAAATATGAATCCTCAAGACAATATCTAGATTCTATTCTAAACGAATTGTTACCTCAAATAAAAAAACAAAATCTATCTGATAGGGTAGATATTTTTATTGAAGAAAAAGCTTTTTCAGTAACAGAAGCATCTAACTTTTTGGAAAAGGTGAGAAGTGATTTCTTTGTTACTGCTCATGCTAATCAATTTACTTCTGGTGGTTTAAAGGTTGGTGTTGATAATGGTGCAGTTAGTGTTGACCATTTAGAAGTAATAACAGACCATGAGATAGATTATTTATCAAAGTCAAATACTACAGGCGTTGTTTTGCCTGGGTGCAGCATTGGTCTTGGTATCCCATTCGCTCCTGCAAGAAAACTATTAGATAATAATTGTAAAGTTTCCATTGCATCAGATTGGAATCCTGGTTCTGCTCCCATGGGTGATTTATTGATGCAGGCTTCCCTTCTAGGGTCTATAGAAAAATTATCTAATGCAGAGGTCCTTGCCGGGATTACTTGCAGATCGGCAAATGCTTTATCTCTAGAAGATAGAGGGTCCCTGGAGAATGGAAAAATTGCAGATATGATTGGCTTTGGAACAAATGATTTTAGAGATATTCTTTATAATCAAGGCAAATTAAAGCCGTCTTTAATTTGTAAAAGAGGTAAATTCTATAATTAATATTAATTTTGAATTGTGAATCAAATAATAGAGTGTGTACCTAATTTCTCCGAAGGTAGAAATCAAGATGTAATTAATGAAATATCTGAAGCTATTTCTCTTACAAAAGGAGTGCACCTACTTAATGTAGATCCCGGACAAGCAACCAATAGAACTGTAATGACATTTGTTGGTGATCCAGGTTCGGTGATATCTGCAGCATTTAATGCAATTAAGACTGCAAGTGAAAAAATTGATATGTCTAAGCACACTGGAGAACACCCAAGGTTTGGTGCTACAGATGTATGCCCATTAATTCCTGTTTCTAATATAACATTTGACGAGCTTATTCCTTATGCAGAGAAGTTAGCTTACCATTTGTATTAGTAATTTTATCAAGATAGTACTCTATAATATTTTTATTTGGATCAAATTCTTTTACCTGATTAAGACCCAAGGATTCGATAGCAATCTTTATAATATCCACTTCAGGAATTCCTATAGATCTATTTTGCTTTTTTAGAAAATATTTTCCAGCATCAATCATAGATTTTAGGGGAATTAAACCGACTAGTTCAGACCCTGTTACACTTGCACCTCTTTCATTGGCTTTATTAACAACTTCTTCGAAGACGTTATGTATTGGAGTTTCTGTAATATTAGTTAGATTCATTGATATCTGGGCAATACCAAATTCTTCAATATACCAACCGATTGCCTTCACGTGTTTTAAAGAACCTGGAATATTTTCAGGTTTCCCGTCCTTACCATATACAATTTCACCTATAACAGGATGTCCTTTTCTTTTAATTCGTCCCTTCTCTCTCACATCGAATGCAATAGCATTTGCCAATCGAGTTGATTTCGTATTTAGGTTTATATTGTAGGCAATTAGAAAATCCCTAACACCAATAGCTGTAGCCCCTGATTTTTTATTAAACACACTCCCAAAATCTGGCTTCCAATCATTACTATTAATTTTTTTATTTAGACCTTCATACTCTCCCGACCTTATAGTTGCTAAATTTCTTC